>CAZNQW010000162.1:0-3319 GCA_964575225.1 uncultured Anaerolineaceae bacterium
GCACGCCGCGCCCCAGTTCGAGCCTCCCCAACCCCGTCCTCGGGGTCAGGCTTACCCGGCGTCCCCGAGGACGGGGACGCGAGCAGAATTATTCACCGGGGGGCTGTATGAAAGGGGGCGGGGGCGCAGCATGCCGCACCCGAAATCCATGGTCCCCGCGTTCGCGAGGGCGACGTCTCGGACGGGGCGACGGCGGGGGCGAGCGCCTACGACCCGCGGGGCAGCAACCGCAGCGTCAGAATCTGGTAGGGCCGCACAGAGAACTCGACAGCCTGCCCCTCGCAGGCCAACGCCTCCTGATCCTCCTCCAGCACATTGGTGCGCCAGGCGCCCGCCAGCGGCAGCGACGTCGTCAACCGGCAGGGGCCGCGCTGGCGCCGGCATTCGTACAGCCGGACGATCAATCCGCGCCCATCCTCGGCCTGCTTGACCGTCTCGATGACCACGTGGGCTTGGTCGACCTGCACGAGGGGGACTGGCGCGGACACCACCCCCACCCCTTTTGTGACTCCCGCCCACACCCACAGCGGATCGTTGAGGGCATAGGCCTCGGCGATGGTCTCGTGGCCCCAGCGACCCCGGTGGGGCAAAAGGCTGTAGGCAAAGCGGTGCTCGCCCAGGTCGGCCACCGGGTCCGGCTCGGTGGTCCCCCGCAGCAGGGTCAGGCGCATCACCCCGTCATGGATGTCGTGCCCATACTTGCAGTCGTTGAGTAGGCTGACGCCATAGCCGCCCTCGCTGAGGTCGGCCCACTTTTGGGCCGCCACCTCGAACTGGGCCCAATCCCAACTCTTGTTGCGATGGGTGGGGCGCTCGACGTTGCCCCACTGGATCTCGTAGGTCGCCGTGGGCGACAGCACGTCCACCGGAAAGGCCACCTTGAGCAGGACGTGGCGCTCCCGCCATTGAACCGTCGTGTCGAAATCCAGGCGCCGGGCGTCGCGGGCCAGCGAGACACGCTGCACCCAGTCGCTGTGACGCACCCTGCGGCGGATCTCCAGCGCGGCCCGCAGCGGCCCGGCCTCCATCAGGGCGATGGACTGGGCCGGATCGGCCAACCACATCCGGTCGTCGTAATAGATGTCGATCTCCCACGAATCGGGCGTCTTGGGCCGGTCCTCGAAAATCTGGAGCTGGTTGGCCACCGCGCCGGGGGGCAATACCTCCCGCCCGGCCTCCCTGTCGTAAAGGCGGACGATGTCGCCGGAGCCGTCGAACTCGACGCGCAAAAAGCGGTTCTCGAGGAGCCGGGAGGAGACCTGCAACCCGTCGTCGGGCGGCGGCATCTCTCCCTCCTCGCCCGGCAGCAGCGGCGTCAGGCTGTAGGGCGGCACCTCGCCCACGTCCAGCAGCAGACCTTGGTCGGTGGTCTGGGTCGCCACCACGCGGCCGTCGGGCCGCCGCAGCGCGCGCCCATTCACGGGGCAGCCGGGCCACAGGGCCAGGTCCCGCCGTGTAAACGAGGTGGGGTTCACCACCCACAGCTCGCCGCCCAATGGGTCAGGCGGGGCGCCCGTCAGGGCCATCATCGCTCCCTCCCGAACGTTCTCGGCCGTCGCTGCCACCTCGGCATACTGGGCCTGCGATTCGGCATAGACGGCGGTGATGCTCGATCCAGGGATGATGTCGTGAAACTGGTTGAGGCAGACGGTTTCCCAGGCCTGGCGCAGCTCCCGATGGGGGTAGGCGTAGCCGGGCGCGAGGGTCGCCGCCATTGCTGCCAGGAACTCGGCGTCGTGCAGCAGAAACTCGCTCTTGCGGTTGGCGCGCTTGTTGCGGGCCTGGGTGGTGTAGGTTCCGCGGTGATATTCCAGGTACAACTCCCCGTTCCAGGTGGGCAGCCGGTCGCCCACAGCCGCCTCCAGCGACCGGAAAAAGTCGAGGGCCCGCCCGGTGCGCACCCGGGGCAGGCCGGGCATCCCGTCCATGGCCTCCAGGTTTTCCAGCATCTCGTGGGTGGGGCCCCCACCGCCATCGCCAAAGCCGTAAGCCATCAGCAGCGGCGGTGTCTGCCCCGGCCTGCCCCAGTCCTTCTGCTGAAAGTTGGCCCAGGTGTTGCGCACGCCGGCCGGGGTGACCATGGCATTGTAGGTGCTGGCAAAGGAATCGCCCCCCTCGCGGATGGGGCTGAAATGGGTCAGCACCCGGGTGCCGTCCAGCCCCTGCCACCAGAAGGAATCGTAGGGCAGGCGGTTGTACTGGCTCCAGCCGATCTCGATGGTAAAGAAATACTCTAGCCCGGCCTCGCGGATGAGCTGGGGCAGGTTCCAGGCATAGCCGAACACGTCGGGCAGCCACAACACGGGTGACGCAGCGCCGGGCCCAAACTGCTCCCGAAAGAAGGTCTGGCCCAACAGCAACTGGCGGGCCAGCGACTCGGGACCCGACAGGTTGCAGTCGGCCTCCACCCACATGCCGCCGAGGGCCTCCCAGCGCCCGTCGGCCACCCGCTGGCGGATCGCCTCGAACAGGGCCGGGTACCCCTGGCGGACATAATCGTAGAGCTGGGGCTGGCTCTGGGCGAAATAGAAATCGGGGGGCTGCTCCATCAACCGGATGGCGTTGTGAAACGTGCGCCCGGCCTTGTGCCGGGTCTGATCCAGCGTCCACAGCCAAGCCACGTCGATGTGAGCGTGGCCCACCGCCGTGACGTCGGCATCGAGGGGCGCGCCGGCGCGGCCGATGCCCTCCCGCAGTGCAGCCAAGGCCACCGACACGCTGGCGTAGAATTCGTCGCCCAGGGGCTCGAGCGTGTCCAACCGCTTAAAGGCCTCGTCGAGGGCGTTGAACAGGTGGGCGCGGGTCGGGTCGTCGTCGGGCAGCGCGCAAGCCGTGCCCAGGGCCACCCGCGCCCGGGCGATCAGCTCGCGGGTGGGGGAATCGACTTGGACCACGTGGCAAGGCTTCATTCGCAGTTGGATGTCGCTCCCCCCGCGGATCACCCCCGGCTCGGAGAAGGAGAAATCGGGCGCGCCGCCGGCCCAACCGTGCAGGGCCAGGGTGTGGGGTCGGCCGTCGGCCAGGCCGTCGGGCAGGCGCACCTCCTGGTGGTGGCGGTCGCACGAGGCCAGGGGTTGCCCGTCCATGTACACCAGGCAGTCGGGGTGGGAAAAGTCGCCTGCCTCGTCGATGGGCAACAGCAGCGCCAAAGGCCCCTCCCTCGCCCATTCCTCCGGGATCTGGAAGGTGGCGCGCAGGCAAAAGGTGGCGTCGGCCCGGCCCCAGAATCCACCCCAGGGGATCTCGGGCCAGCCGGCGTCGTCGGCGCCCGGCTCCACGGGGGGGCCGGGCCCGGGGGCCGTCCAGTTCCCGGTAGCGA
>CAZNQW010000162.1:3329-8913 GCA_964575225.1 uncultured Anaerolineaceae bacterium
GCTCTTCCGATCTTAGGCCATCGGGCCGATGACGTACAGCCGCTTTTTGAGTTTTTCGGCCGTCCAGCGGATCTGGTGGTACAGGCTGCGTGGGTCAGCGGTCATGGCGCACCTTTGTCCTCATCGGTATTTTCGGGCGTTGCCCTGCCATTATGGGCGACGAACGAGGCACTGTCAATCCGGGGTTCCCGGCGGTGATCGGGTGCGGTGGACCTGCCACAAAGGGCACAAGTTTCAAAGGGAGGACCGCGCTTGGACGGGGGCGACGCTCCCTGACTCCGTCCCCGGGGTCAGGCGCCGTTGCGCATCCTCGAGGATGGTGCCGTGCGGACACAGGGCGGTGAGCAATGGGTAGGGGCGCGGCATGCCGCGCCATGGACCCCCGCTTGCGAGGCTGTGACGGTGCTCTTTGCGGCCCTATAGGAATTCCCACCAACCTGTATACACAACCGACGTCGGCCCGCCCTTGCTGCCGACCCGTAAGTGCGCTATAATGCCCGAGCGTAGCCGCGTAGCCGCGTAGCCGCGAAGCCGCTTCTCGGCTGCCCATCACAGAGAAAGGACGGAGCCATGAACGCCGACGCCCACCAGCCGCCGCCTCTGCACCTCTTTGGGGGACAGGGTCCCTTGCTGCACCTGGCCCACGCCAACGGCTTTCCGCCGGGCGCCTACCGCCAACTGGCCCAGACCCTGACGGCCCGCTTCCGCGTGGCCGGCCTCCCTCTGCGCCCCCTGTGGCCCGGCAGCTCGCCTGCCAGCGCCCCCACCTGGCGCCCGCTGGCGGCCGACCTGGTGGCGGCCCTGGAACGCGAGGGAGAGGGGGATATCGTCGGCGTGGGCCATTCGCTGGGCGGTGTTCTGACCCTGTGGGCGGCCATCGACCGTCCCGATCTCTTTCGGGCTGTGGTCCTGATCGACCCGGTGATCCTGCCCCGCCGCTGGCTGTGGTCGATGCGCCTGTTGCGGGCCGCCGGCCTGGGCCATCGCCAACCACTGGTCCAGGGGGCGCTGCGACGGCGCACCCGCTGGCCCAGCCGCGCCGCCTGCCTGGACCATCTGCGCCGCAAGCCCCTCTTTGCCGCTTGGGCCGACGGCGCCCTCGAGGACTATGTCGACTCGGCCACGCGCTTCTTGGCCGACGGTTCGGTCGAGTTGATCTATCCCCCCGCCTGGGAAGCCCACATCTTTGCCACCACCCCCACGGACATCTGGCGCGACGTGCCCAAACTCCGCACGCCCACCCTGTTGGTCCGTGGCGAGCGGTCGACCACCTTTTTGGGGCCGGTGGCCGCGCGATTGGTCCAGATGCTGCCCCATGCGCAACGGGTCACCATCGCCGGAGCCGGGCACCTGGCGCCGATGGAACGCCCGGCCGAAACGGCCGCTGCCGTTCTAGATTTCTTGGATCGATGCACATCGTAGGGGCGCGGCATGCCGCGCCCATGGACCCCCGCGTTCGCGGGGGTGACGGCGCAGGCGGGGATGACGCCCTGGGCAGGAGCCCATTGGGTCCAGCCACGAATTGCACGAATTTCACAAATAGGCGCACACCCCTGGGGCCAGGCCAACAGAGACCGACCGAGTCGCGTCGCCTCCCACCTGCCTGCGCAGGCAGGCGCAACCGGATCGCGACCGGGCAACGCCTCACATGCGGGGGTCCGGGGGCTCGGCCGAGCCCCCACAAATGCCCTGCGGCGAAAGAGGCAGGCTTTTCGGGAGATTGGACCTTGTGGGTGAAATAGTCCGGCGGGCTTAATAGGCCATGGATGCCCGCTCCCGCGGGCATGACGGAATGACCGGGCCGAGCACACAGCCGGTTGGGACATGGTGGTTGGCCAAACTGAGAATGACTTTCACCCCCGGCAGCCCGCCTTGACGCGAGCCCGATTTTGTGACATACTGGAACGGCAAGCCCCGCTCAGGCTTTTTCCGGCAGCGTTTGGGACACCGGCATGGGGCCGGGACCTGCCGATGGCCGAGCGGGGGCACAGGAGAGGGTCATGTGCGGACGATTCACCCTGACCGATCCCGATCAGGCGCTGGCCGTTCAGTTCAACCTGCCGTCGATTCCCGACCTGGCGCCCCGCTACAACATCGCGCCCACCCAGCCGGTGGCGGCGGTACGCGAGGGCAGCGAGGGCGGCGGACGCGAAGGGACCCTGCTGCGCTGGGGCCTGATCCCCTTCTGGGCCCGAGATCCCTCCATCGGCGCCCGCTTGATCAATGCCCGTTCCGAGACGGTCGCCGAGAAACCGGCCTTTCGGGCGGCCTTTCGCCGCCGCCGGTGTCTGGTCGCGGCCGATGGCTTTTACGAGTGGCAAAAGGTCAGCGGCGGCAAGCAACCCTTCTTTATCCGCCTCCGCGAGGGCCGGCCCTTTGCCTTTGCCGGTCTGTGGGAGCTGTGGCAGGGCGAGGAGGGCCCCGCGATCGAATCTTGCACCCTGCTCACCACCCAACCCAACGACCTGATCCGCCCCCTGCACGACCGGATGCCGGTCATCCTCTCGCCCCACGATTATGACCTGTGGTTGGATCCCAAGGTGCAGCAACCGGACCGGCTGGAGCCCCTGCTGCGGGCCTATCCCGCGGCCGAGATGGAGGCCTGGACCGTGAGCCGCCGGGTGAACAGCCCGGCCCACGACGACCCGCGCTGCATCGAGCCGTTACCGTCCGGGCTCGAGTTAGGGATCGAGGCATGATCGCGATTACCGTGCACCTGCTGGCGGGGTTGCAGCGCCACCTGCCCGACGGCGTAGAGCCGGGGCAGGGATACCCGCTGGCGGTCGCTGACGGGGCGCGGGTTGGGGATGTTTTGGCAGAGCTGACCCTGGACGGCGCGGGGTCGGTCACCTGCCTGGTCAACGGCCGCCACGCCGGCGACGATCAGCCCCTGCAGGAGGGCGACGTCCTGGCTGTGTTCCCGGCGGTAGGCGGGGGGTAGGGGCACGCCGCAAGGCGAGCAGAAATGAGGGTAGGGGCGACGCATGCGTCGCCCGAATGCGGGCGCGGCACGCCGTGCCCCTATGATACGCACACATGGGCATCCTCTCGGAAGATGGGGCCCGGCCTGTCGAGATCGACCGAGTTGGATCGCCTCCCGTGCAACCGGATTGCGACAAGGCAACGCCTGAAATGCGGGGGTCCGGGGGCCGCAGGTCGCTGGGCCGGGGGTTTGGGGGCTCGGCTGAGCCCCCAAAAAGACCCTGCGGTGCAAGGGAGCGGCGAGCTGCCGTCCCTCCCGTCGCGAGTACCCTCGCGCATAAACGGGGGTCCATGGGTTCCCGCGTTCGCGGGAACGACGAGGGGGCAGAATCGGCGGTAGAGGCGTCGCCGCCGTCGCGGTCGAGACCTAACCAATTCAGAGAAAGGAGTCACAATCGAATGTTTGGCTGGCATGGACGTTTGCTGCGTGTGAACCTGACCGAAGGCACCATCCGCGAAGAAGAGATCCCCGAAGCCGACGCGGCCAAGTACATCGGAGGCCGGGGCCTGGCTATCAAATACCTATTGGAGGGCATGGACCCCACGGTCGACCCCCTCTCGCCGGAGAACATGCTGATCATGGCTACCGGCCCGCTGACGTCGACGCCGGCGCCCACCGGCAACCGCTACATGGTCGTCACCAAGTCGCCGCTGACGGGCGTGTTGGCCAACTCGAATTCGGGCGGCGTCTTTCCGACGATGATGAAACGCTCGGGCTATGACCTGTTCATCTTTGAGGGCAGGGCCGAAAAGCCGGTGTACCTCTATGTCGACGAGCGAAAATACGAGCTGCGCGACGCGGGCCACCTGTGGGGCAAGGAAACCCAGGACACCGAAGACGCCATCCGCGCCGAGACGGCCGACGACGTGTACGTGGCCTGCATCGGTCCGGCGGGTGAGAACCTGGCCCTGATCGCCGCCATCATCAACGACAAGCACCGGGCCGCGGCCCGCTCGGGTGTGGGCGCAGTGATGGGCGCCAAGAACCTGAAGGCCGTCGCTGTGCGGGGCGCCCTAAAGCCGGAGTTGGCCGACGAAAAAGCCATGCGCCTGGTGACCACAGCGGCCAGTCGCCAGGTGGGCGCGGACGTCAAAAAGGGCTCGGTGATGCGCACCTATGGCACTTCCTACGTGCCCGACGTGACGAATGCGGCGGGCGTGTTCCCCACCTTTAACTTTCAGTTCGGCCAGTTCGAGGGCGCCCACAAGATCAACGGCCCCAGCCTCAGCAAGGATTTCCTGATCCGGCACGGCGGCTGCTATGGCTGTCCCCTGGCCTGCGCCCGCATCACCAAGGTCGATGGCGCCGTGTGGGGCGAGCAGTTTGCCGGTGAGGGCGAAGGACCCGAGTACGAGACCATCGGCTCGCTGGGCAGCGCCTGCGGCATCGACAACCTTGCGGCCATCACCAAGGCCAATTACGTCTGCAACGAACTGGGGATCGACACCATTTCGGTGGGGTTGACCATCGCCTGCGCCATGGAGATGTACAGCAAGGGGATTCTGACCGAGGAGCAGATCGGGCGGCCCCTGCCCTTTGGCGACGCCGAGGGGATGCTGGAGATGATCCGGCTGGCGGCCACCCGCGAGGGGTTCGGCGACCAGATCGCCCAGGGGAGTTGGCGCCTGGCGGATCGCTACGACCATCCCGAGATGTCGGTCACGGCCAAAAAGCTGGAATTCCCCAGCTATGACGCCCGCGGGCTCAAGGGCATGGGCCTGCTCTATGCCACATCCAACATCGGCGCCTCGCACATGGCCGGCGACACGGCCTACACCGAGTTGTTCGGCACCGGTGTCAAGACCGATGGCCTGACCTACGAGGGCAAGGCCGCGCTGGTCAAGCACTTCCAGGATATCTTTGCCCTGATGGACGCGGCCGGGCTGTGCGTGTTTGTCGCTTTGCGCTATCTGCTGGATACGTTGAATGGCTATGTGCCCAAACGCCTGACCGAAATCATGCGCACCGCCACCGGCGTCGATTTCACCCAGGAGAGCCTGTTGCAGGCAGCCGAGCGGGTCTATACCCTGGAGCGGCTCTTCCTGACCAAGGCCGGCGTCACCCGGCAGGACGACGACCTGGCGCCGCGCATGCGCGAGCCGATGCCGGCCGGTCCCCTCGCCGGGGAGACGTTCGAGCTGGAGCGGGTGTTGGACGACTATTATGTCGAGAGGGGCTGGGACGCCAACGGCATTCCCACCCCCGAGCGGCTGGAGGCCCTGGGCATCGCCGAGTTTGCCTGACCGCCGGCCCGCCCTGCCCGTCACCCCCGCGGATGCGGGGGTCCATGGGTTCCCGCTACTCCGGAAATGAACCCTCCGCATTGCTCGCCGCCCCCGTCTCGGGGGCGGCCTTTACGCGCCCCGGGGACGGGGCGCGGAGCAATGAACCCTCTAGACTGCGATAGGTTTGCGCCGACAGTCATTTCCGTCCTCCGTGGTGCCCGGCAGGGCATGGGTACTTTCGCGGGAACGACGACGGGGGCCGGATCTCGCCACGCCCTACCCGTCGCCTGAACATCCTTATGCCTTCCGAGGATGGCCCATCTTCCAGATGCGTTCCCATTCGGGCAGATCGCTGTCCTCGTCCAGTTGGGTCTGT
>CAZNQW010000163.1:0-8826 GCA_964575225.1 uncultured Anaerolineaceae bacterium
TGGTAAACACTGGTCCGGTCGGGTGGAACAAGGGGCGGTAGGATGCCCGGGATCTTGGCCAACTCCCGGCTCAAGTAGGCCCCATTGCGCTGGCCGATGGCGTTGTAGTGGGGAAGTCGCTTCAATTGACTGCGGGCAAAGGCCGCTGGTAGTTCCTGGGTGCGATAGTTCCAACCCAAGGTATAGCTGTAATAAGGACGGATCTTTTCCTTTTCCTTTTCTACCTTTTCGCCAAACGTCCGGATCATCCTGGCCCGATCGGCCAGTTCCTCATTGTCGGTGTTCAGGAAACCCCCTTCACCGCCCGAGAGGTTCTTGGTCACGTTCAAGCTAAAACAGCCCATGTCTCCCATTGTGCCAGCCATCTTGCCTTGGTAAGTAGCGCCATGGGCCTGACAGGCATCTTCGATGACGATCAAAGTGTACTTTTCGGCAAGGGCCAAAATGGGCTCCATGTCGGCCGGCAGGCCGTGAATGTGAACCGGCATCAGGACTTTGGTGCGATCGCTGATCTTGGCCTCGATCTGCGCCGGGTCGATATTGTAAGTGCGCGGATCAATGTCGACAAAGATTGGGATACCGTTCTGATGCAGGATCGGATGGAACGAACCCGAGAAGGAAAAGGCGCTGGTGATCACTTCGACCCCGGGCCCCACCCCTGCCGCAAAGAGCGCTGAGTGCAGAGCTGCGGTGCCGCTGTTAAAGCTCAATACCTGTCGGCTGCCGGTAAAGGCCGCCCATTCCTCTTCCAGGGCCGTAGCTTCCGGCCCATGAACGCCCGATAGGATCCTGCGGTCCAGAACGGCCAGTACCGCATCTTTGTCCTCTTGAGTGATCTCGGGCCATGCCTGCTTCAGATTGTCGGGAACCGTGCGCGATCCCCCGTGCAATGCAAGCTTTCCTTTCATTGTTGGTCCTCCCATGATCGTTTGGAAATCGGCCTGGTGTTCGTTCCACGCCAAGGCCTGGGTCTAGGTAGCAAGTGTGACCTGTACCGCCGGTGCGTCCGGCGCCCGCAAGCCACGAGCTAGCGCATCTTTCACTGCCCGAAAGCCATCCGCACAGACTTCCAGCGTGTGGGCCAGATCGTGATCGGAGTGGCTGGCAGACACGAACCAGTGGTGGTTGGGATGCAGCAAGATGCCCTGCCGGGTGGTCTCACGGTAGAAGAAATATTTGGCCGCCTCTCGCACACCCGGATCGCGATAGGTAAAGGTGAGATAGGGCATCGGTGGCAATCCCACGGCCTGGGCCTCGATGCCCAGATCCGCGGCCAGGTGGTCCAGTCCATCCAGCATGCCCTGGCCGATGCGCCACAGGTGCGGGATCGCCTGCTCGCGGCGCAGTTTTCGAATGGTGGCCACTGCTGCTGCCATGGCGATCGAGTTGGTGAAAAAGGTGGAGGACACGTAGGTCTGGCTTATGGCCTGCATGATCTCTCGCCGTCCCACCAACGCTGACACAGCGTATCCGTTGGACATGGCCTTGCTAAAGGTCGCCAGGTCGGGCACGACGTCATAGTACTCCTGAGCCCCGCCCAGGGCCACGTGAAAGCCTGAGCGAATCTCGTCCAGGATGAACAGCGCCCCATAGCGATGGGCCAATTCCTTGACCCCGGCGAGGAATCCCGGTTCTGGCAGCTCGATTTCCAACGGCATCATAATCACACCGGCGACCTGGTCTCGATTCTGCCTGAGCACGTCTTCCAGAGAGTTGAGGTCGTTGTAGATAAATGTGAGGGTGTCCTCTCGCACGTGGCGTGGGATGCCTGTCTCGCGCATGCAGCACCAGTCGTGCCAGCCGTGGTAACCCCAGCGCACGACCTTGTCGCGGTTGGTGACAATGCGAGCCAGTCGCACGGCAGTCGTTGTGGCATCCGAACCGGTCTTGAAGAAATGGACCATTTCGGCGCAAGGAATCACCTCTACCAGCAACTCGGCCAACTCGTTCTGGACCGGTCGGGTCAGGGGAAAGGCAAAGCCCTCCTGTATCTCGCGGATGGCAGCCGCATCTACATCGGGATCACAATAGCCCAGGACAATGATGCCGTACGCCAGAATCCAATCCAGAAAACGATTGCCGTCCAGATCCCAGAGAACGGCGCCCCGGCCTCGCGTTCCAAAAATGGGGTATTCGCCGGGGATGAGCGTGTTGGGCGCTTTGCCCTGGGTGGTTCCCCCAGCTATGATCTCCTGCGCCCGGTCGAACAGCGCCTGTGAGCGGGCAAACTGCAATGGTTTGGTGGCCATTTTTCAATTCTCCTCCAAGTTTTTGAGCTCGGCAGTTCCATTGTCGGATAAATCAAGCTCGGGCTTTGGCTCAGAATTTGCGTTCCCCCTTGCTCGACGGCTGGCCGATCCGGCTCAGGGCGTAAAAAGTGAGCATCAGAATGGTCACTGAGCCCAAGAGAAGCAGTGTGGCGAGGGCGTTGATCTTGGGTGTCACGCCGAACTTGACCTGCGAAAAAACATAGAGCGGCAGGGTTGTCTGCGGGCCGATGGTGAACAGGGTGATCACGAACTCGTCCAGCGATAGGGTAAAGGCGAACAGCGCGCCAGCCAGAATGCCAGGCAGGATGAGCGGAAATGTGACGTGCCGGAAGGTTGCCGCTGGGTTGGCGCCCAGGTCGGCGGCCGCCCACTCCAGGCAGCGGTCAAAGCCCACCAGGCGTGACGAGACTACAAGCACCACAAAGGGAGTGGTCAAGACCACATGGCCCACGATCACCGTACCCAGGGAGAGGGGCACCTCGAGCACAGACGACAAAAAGACCAAAAGGGCAATACCAATGAGCAGGCCGGGCACCATCATCGGCAACAGAAATAGGATCCTCAGGTACTCCTTGAACCGGAGTGTGGCCCTGACCAGTGGAAAGGCGGCTGCCGTGCCAATGCTCGTGGCTAACAGCGAAGTGCAGAAGGCGACCCACAAGCTGTTCTTGAAAGCATCGATGACCAAATAGTCGCGAAAGAGATCCGCATACCATTTGAGCGTAAACCCGGTAAAGGGAAGATTGCCAGCCGATGACTCGTTGAACGAGAAGAAGGCCAAGAGCAATACGGGCACATAGAGAAAGACAAAGCCCAAAAGACCATACAGCCGAAAGAAGAAGGATGTCACCTGGCCCCTGCCTGAGATCTCCATGGTTATACCAAATCCTCGATGCGGAGATAACGGCGAAATACCACCAAGATCACGGTAATCAGCGCCGCAATGCTCAAGGCCACGGCTGCCCCGGTGGGCAGTTGAAAGCCCCGGAACAGCGTGACGATCAAGATGGCAATCATAGTACCGCTGGTGCCACCAACCAGTTTGGGGGTGATGTATTCGCCCAGCATGGGAATAAAGATGAATAGAAAGGCGGTGATCACACCCTGCTTTGTCTGGGGCAGCATGATTTCGAGAAATGTGCGCCAGGGCCGGGCTCCCAAATCCATGGCTGCGGTGATCTGGGTAAAGTCAAATTTCTCGATCGCAGCGTACAGGGTGATAATGGCAAATGGTAAGTAAAGATATAAAAACACTATTAGAACGCTAAAATTGTTATAAAGCAGAAACGACAGCGGTTCTTTGATCAATCCAAGCCACATCAACAGCTCATTGATGAGCCCTTTGCGCCCCAGGATTCCCATCCAGGCATAGACGCGTAGCAGATAGCTGGTCCAAAAGGGGATGATGACAAGAAGCAACAAGGGCATCTGCCAGCGTTTGCTCACATACCGCACCAAAAAGTAGGCAAAGGGGTAGCCGAAGAGCAGGGCCAGGGCCGTCACCGCCAACGAAATGCCAAAGGTCTTGAGCAGGACGGTCAGGTACATCCCGGCTGTGAAAAAGTCCTTGTAGTGCTGCAGCGTCCATTTGGGAACGACGTTAAAGCCGTCCATCGTCCACAGGCTGTACAAAACCATCACGACCATGGGCGCCAGGAAAAAGACCGCGAGCAAGACGCTGATGGGCATAAAGCCAAATAGCAGCTTGCGCGAGGGCCGCGCGCCCGCCATGTCCTCGGGGCCGCGCACCACATCACCGGGGCCGAGCGAGCCCGGAATTGGTGCTGTCGTCGTGGCCTGTGTGGTTTCCGAAGTCAAGAGATTCCCTCCCACGAAGGTGCGACACACGCCCCGTGTGTCGCACCCTGTGACCGATCAACTGGCGAGCGCTTCGTTGAACGCGTTGATATAAGCTTCCATGTTGGCCGATGGTCCCTTGAGTGTCATGGTGAGCACGACCTCGGGTCGGTCGAACAGGTACCGTTTGGCGCGATCCTCCTCACCCTGTTTCACCAACAGGTCATAGGCTGCCTTGTTGAACAGAGGCCTGCCGTATTGCACAAAGTTTTTAGCGATCCATTCCGGGGTTTCCATCTTGTCCAGCCAGGCCCAGGCCGCGTCCCGGTTGGTGCCGTCCTTGACCAGCATTTCGCCGTCCATCCAGCCGACGACCCCTTCCTTGGGGACAAAGGTCTTGATTTCGGGGCCGCCCGCATCCTTGACCCGATCCTCCATGCCGACGTTGACCGTGCAGAACCAGATCGACTCGTCAGTCATGAGCGTCACCAGTTCGGTGTTTTGTTCCACGAATTTGAGGATGTTGGGTTTGAGGTCGATCAACTGCTGCTTGGCCTGCTGGATCTGGTCATCGGTCATGTTGTAGGCGTCCTGGATACCCAAGCTCTTGCCCATCATGGCCATGACGTCAAAGGGCTGGAGTTCCATGGCGATCTTGCCCTTGTATTTGGGGTCCCACAGCGCCGCCCAAGAGTCAGGCTCAGGCGAGACGTACTTGGGGTTATAGGCCACGACGACCGGTGAATAGCCAAAGGGGAAGGCCAGGTACTTGCCATCGGCCTGCCAGAACGAAAAGTCTTTGACTACCGGAAACAGATTCTTGGCCGTGGCCAGTGCGTCCAAGTCGAACCCTTCGATGAGGCCTTCCTCGTAATATTTGGGCACCCACAGGGCGTCACCGGAGACCAAGTCGATCTGCTTGCCGCCCACCTGCTGCACCTTCAGGAATGCTTCCGAGTTGTCTGAAAAGAGCGTAGGCGTGGTCTTGATCCCTTATTGAGTGGAAGCCTCTTCCAATTGCTCAGGAAAATAGTGATCGCTCCAGGTGAGCCAGTTGAATGTTCCCTGGCCCTCCTTGGTCGCACCGCAGCCTGCCAGGGCTGACGATGTCGCCAACCCCAGGCCGGCAGCCGCCGTCAGTTTCAAAAAGTCACGCCGGGCAATGCCTCTGTCAAACATGGTCAATTCTCCCTCCTTGTCTTTTCCTCGAAACGATTCGATCCTCAGATACAGCCCATCTTCTCCTGCTCTCACCCCCCTTCCCTCATGCGCCCAAGGCTCAATGGCCGCCTTCTCGCATCGCGGTCCTTTGCTCAATTGTTAGTCAAGCAACACCTGCCCGTGCTGCATTTGCCACCCTATCCAGATCCTTTGGCCCGGGGCAAAGGCCAGGGCTTCTGCCCCAATCTGACTTGTCTGATGCACACTGACCGTAGCACCGTCCGCCAATTCCCCCCCGATCTTGGTGTACATGCCCAGGAAGGCAACCCGCAGCACTGTGGCTTCGGCCCAATTGTCCAATGCCTCGTCGGGAGCCAAGGAGGCGACCATGTGCTCGGGCCTAACCATGACCGTCACGGCTTGCGCATTCGCTTGGTGGTTGTGGCTCAGAATCTTGTCGCCAAAAACTCGTACTGGGCGGGCAAATCCTGGTATCTGCACCCACGCCTCACTCTTGTCATGCTGGAGTAGGCTACCCTGAAAAAAGTTGGATTCGCCGATAAAGCCGGCGACAAAGCGGTTGACTGGGTGGTGGTAGATCGCCGTCGGAGAATCCTCTTGCACCAGCCGACCCTTGTTCATCACGGCAATACGGTCCGACATGACCATGGCTTCCTCTTGATCGTGGGTAACATAGACGAACGTAATGCCCACCTTGCGCTGGATGTTTCGCAGTTCACCTTGGAGCTGTTTGCGGATCTTAAGATCCAATGCGCCGAGCGGTTCGTCGAGGAGTAGAACGTCGGGCTCATTTACCAGCGCTCGGGCCAGGGCAATGCGTTGCTGTTGGCCGCCGGAGAGCTGCGCGGTCCGGCGCTGGCCAAAGCCCGGCAATGAGATCAGGCGCAACATGTCTTCGACTTTGTGGTCAATTTCGGCCTGTGGCACTTTTCTCATGCGTGGGCCAAAGCCAATGTTCTGGGCTACGGTCATGTGCGGAAACAGGGCATAATTCTGGAATACGGTGTTGACATTGCGGCGATAGGGAGGATCGTCCTGGACTACCCGGCCATTGATGCGCACCGTCCCTGCTGACACCGGGATAAAGCCACCAATGATGTTGAGTGTCGTCGTCTTGCCGCAACCCGACGGCCCTAGCAGGGTGTAAAACTCGCCGTGGCGAATCTGCAACGATATGTTATCCAGGGCGGCCATGCTGCCATAGTGTTTCGAAACTGCATCGAGTTCTACTGCATAGCTTGAGGAATCCCTAGTGCTTTCTATTGCCATCTTACGCCAACTTTCCCCTCTCTATCCCCGGAACACGGATGCAACAGGCTTGACGCCTTTGAACCTTTGGGCCTCTGCCGAATCTGTAAGGTCCTATTCGATCTCTTTCGTCCAGGGGAAGCAGACGCCTTTGGCCCCATGCCCTGCCGCCAGGTCGGCAATGCCTGCCGGCAGTTCCTCCAGGGAAAGACGATGGGTGACAAGATCGTCCAGGGTCACGGCACCACTCTCCAGCATTCTCACGGCCTTGGGAAAAACCTGGATGCCGATAAAGCTTCCTAATAGCTGTAGCTCCCGTCCCTGCAACTGGGCGGGTCGAATCGTGCATTCGGCGGTGTGGTCTTCACCAAAGACGATGATTCGCCCCCCTTTTCTGGCTACCGATAAGGCCGTGGTGACCTGCGAGCCCACGGCATCGATCACCACATGAGCCCCAGCATCTGTGACGGCCCGTACCGCCACGGATGGATCCTCGACCTTGGGGTTTATGACTCGATCGGCCCCGTGGGTTTTGGCGAACTCGATGCGCCAGGGCGCGACCTCGATCATGATCACCTGCCCGGCCCCAGAAGCCTGCAGCACTTTCATGTATACCAGGCCGGCCGGCCCGGCCCCGATGATTACCACATCCTCACCCGGAAGCAGCGCAGCTTTCTGTACGCCGCCCAGCACACACGAGAGCAACTCAATCAAGGCTCCTTGTTCAGCAGAGAGTTCGGAGCCAATCTTGTACAGGCCTTTGGCCGGTGCCAGGGCATAGTGGGCAAATCCTCCATCTTGGTCGCCGCCGAGGCTGACCATATTGTCGCATAGGTTGGGTCGTCCTTCGACGCAAAACCGGCAGTAGCCACACGGGAGATCGGGTATTACAGCTACCCGATCTCCCGGCCGAAGCTGGCTGACGTCAGCGCCGACTTCGATAACCTCGCCGACATATTCATGCCCGAGAACCACGCCTTTCTTGGCGTGGGCGATCGGCGGCACAGCCAGGAAACGGATGTCGGTGCCGCACACACCACACGCTTCGATGCGAACCAGTACGTCCTGGCGGGTTTTTATTCGGGGAACCGGCACCTCTCGGATGGCCAGCTTTCCATCCCCCTCAAAGACCGCGGCCCACATTGTTTTGTCTTGCATGGCGTGACCTTTCTGACCAGTGCTGTGAATTCACGACAGAGACAGGGCTTTCCTTGCTTGTCAACTAAGGCAACGGAACGAAGGCGGCTGCCTTGGGTTCTCTTCCCCCGGCTGGGGCGGCCGTCGATTCCCTCACCACCAACCGGCTGGGCAGAACGCAATCCTTGACCTCAATCTGATTGGCTTGATCTGCCTGCTGGACGTTGCTGACCAGTTGTAGGACCATCTCCACCGCCAATGAGCCCATTTGCTGCTTGGGTTGAGCCACGGTTGTAAGAGGCGGCTCAAAGTAGCGAGCCAGGTCGATGTCGTCAAAGCCGACGATTGACATGTCATCGGGGATGCGCAGTCCTGCGGCGCACGCTGTGCGCATGGCGCCGATGGCTGTAGCGTCGTTGTAGCAGAATACGGCCGTGGGTGGTGCCTGCAGGGCCAAGAGGTATCGCATACCGGCGATACCTCCCTGAGGCTGGTTGTCTCCGGGGAAGAGCAACTCGCGATCAACGGCCAACCCCGCGGCTTGAAGTGACTCTTCATAGCCGCGGAGTCTCTCTATGGCATCCCATTCGCGGGCGGGGCCGGCAATATGAGCGATTCGCCGGTGTCCCAAGGAAAGGAGGTGGCAGATTGCCTCTCTGCTTCCGGCCGCGTTATCGACCTCGACCGAATAGCCGATGTGTTCGCGGTGGGCGTTGTTGACAATGACCACAGGAGTGTCCGTCCCCTCTTCGGTGCAGCGGGTTTCTCTGTCGGTGCACCCAGAGATCAGGATGATCCCATCTACACGCCTTTCACGAAGAGAGCGCAGGGCCGCCAACTCGCGCACGGGACTGCCGCCCGAGTTGGTGAGAATGACATTGTAGTTGTGCTTCAACGCAGTCTCTTCAATGGCATGGATGACTTCAGCGAAAAAGAGGTCGGTGATGGTCGTAACGACCACGCCAAGGGTGTTGGTCCGGCGGGTGACCAAGCTCCGGGCCACTGCGCTGGGGAGATAGCCCATCTCAGCGGCGACGCGTTTGATGAGGGCCTTCGTTTGGGGCTTCACGCGAGGGCTATCGTTCAGGGCACGGGAGACCGTGCTGTAGGAGACGTTGGCAACTCGAGCGATATCCTTAATAGAAATCGGCATCACGCTCTGTTTCTCCTTTGGAGAATACAAACGTTTGCC
>CAZNQW010000164.1:0-8826 GCA_964575225.1 uncultured Anaerolineaceae bacterium
CGGTCGTGCTCCGCAAGTACTAGACGCCAGACTATCCGCTAATCGTGGGCGCTGCCGATGATGGCAGCGCCCACCACACCGTCGCCCCCGCGAGCGGGCCCCATGCGCATCAACGTAAGCAATTGGGGCCGACCCTACGGAGATCAATTGGGTCGAGTCATCGCTTAGAAACCGAATTTCGACCGGGCGACGCACCAGATTCGGGGGGTCCGGGGGGTGTGGGGGCCTCGGCAGGCCCCCACGGATCCCCTGCGCCGCAAAAGGACACGGCTCTCGGAGGATTGGACCCTGTAAGCAGTGGGCTCTACAGGCAGGGATCGCGTTGGACATGATAGAAGTAGGTGGGTTCTGCCTTCTGCCATGTCATCCTTACGTTGATGCCTATTGGGCGACGCATGCGTCGCCCCTACCGCGAACCCGCAACCCCGGCGCTTGACCGCCCCCCACGCCTGTGCTATACTCCCACCCATCATGACGAAAAGCACACGCACACCATCCCCAAACGCCCGCCAGCGTCTAGGCCGGCAGGGCGAAGCCCTGGCGGCCGACCACCTGCTCGGCAAGGGCTATCAGATCGTCACCCGCAACTGGCGCTGCCCCGGTGGCGAGCTGGACCTGATCGCCCGCGAGGGCGACTGCCTGGTCTTCATCGAGGTGCGCGCCCGCCGCGGGCAAGCCATGGGCTCGCCCGAAGAGTCGATCACCGCCGCCAAGCAGGCCCGCCTGATCGCCCTCGCCGACGCCTACCTCCAGGAGCACGAGTGGGCCGGCGATTGGCGGCTGGACGTCGTCGCCATCGAACTGGACCGCAGCGGCCGGCTGCTGAGGATCGACCATTATGAAAACGCCATCACTGGCTAACGCCACCGCCTGGCCGCCCCTCATCGTCGTCGTGGGACCCACCGCCGTGGGCAAAACAGCCCTGGCAGTCCGGCTGGTCGAATCGGTGGGCGGCGAGATCCTCTCGGCCGATTCCCGCCAGATCTACCGAGGCATGGACATCGGCACAGCCAAGGCCACACCCCAGGAGAAAGCCCGCGCCCGCCACCACCTGATCGACCTCATCGATCCCGACGAGGTCCTGGGCCTGGCCCAGTTCCAGGCCATGGCCTATGCCCTCATCGACCGGCTGCACGCCCAGGGCACGACCCCCTTTTTGGTGGGGGGCACCGGCCAGTACGTCCGGGCTGTGGTCGAGGGCTGGCAGGTGCCCCACGTCGAGCCCGACGAGGCGCTGCGGCAAGAACTGTACGAGCAGGCCGAAACAGCCGGCGCCCAGGCCCTCCACGACCGGCTGCGCGCCCTGGATCCCGCCGCCGCGGAGCGCATCGACGCCCGCAACGTGCGCCGGGTGGTGCGCGCCCTGGAGGTCTGCCTGCTCACCGGTGAGCCCATCAGCCGGCAACAGACCAAGGAGCCGCCGCCCTACCGGATTCTGCGGCTGGGCCTGAGCCTGCCCCGTTTCCAGTTGTACCAGCGCATCGACCGCCGGGTGGATGCCATGATGGCCGCCGGGCTCGAAGCCGAGGTGCGGGGCCTCGTGGCCCAGGGGTACGGATTCGACCTACCGGCCCTATCGGGGGTGGGCTATGGGCAGCTTGCCCCCTATCTGGCCGGCGAGGCGACCCTGGACGACGTGGTGCGCGAGATCAAGCGGGCCACCCGGCGCTTTGTGCGCCAGCAGGGCAACTGGTTTCGCCAGGACGACCCCCTCATCCAGTGGCTCGATGCTGCGGCGGAACCGTTTGGTCAAGCGCGGGCCCGGGTCGAGTCCTTTTTGGAAGGCGCTTGTCCGCCCGCGTGATCCCGCAGTGGGAGCCAGCCCTCTTGACATGGTGGCGCACGCCAATCGTAGACCGTCATTCCCGCAAAAGCGGGAATCCATCGCGTGTCACACTCTACGCTGACCGGCTTGGCCGCCGGCGATCCGTCGACCCAGTCATGTGCAGTGGAGATTCAAAGAATGCAAGACCTTGAGCGCCAATTGCAGCAGAAAAACGCCCAGCTCGCGGCCCTGCGCGACATCAGCCAGGCCATCAACTCGGCCTGGGACCTGGCCGCCACCCTGGAGCTGATCACCAGCCGCACCGCCGGCGTGATGGGCATGGATTCCTGCTCCCTCTACCTCCTGGACGATGCGGGCGAGTGGCTGACCCTGGAAGCCACGACCGGACTGGCCACCGAGGCCATCGGCCAGGCGCGGCTGCGCCTGGGGGAAGGCCTGACCGGGTGGGCGGCCCAGCAGGGCCGGCCCATCGCCGAGGCTAACGCCGCCTCGCACCCCCGCTTCAAATACCTGCCCGAGACCCAAGAGCTACGCTTTCCCTCGCTGCTGGCCGTGCCCTTGATCAACCAGCGGCGCGTCATCGGCTCGATGAACGTCCAGACCCGGGTGTATCACGAATTCTCCTCCGACGAACAAGAGCTGCTCAGCCTGATCGCCGACCTGGCGGCCGGCGCTTTGGAAAAGGCCAAGCTGTACGAGGGGATGCAGCGCCAGATTGTAGAGCTGTCGGCGCTGGCCCAAGTCAGCGAAACCATCACCTCGCCCCGCTACCTGGATGAGATGCTCGAGGTGGTTGCCAAGATGGCCGAGCGAGTGATGAACGCCCGCCTCTGCTCGCTGATGCTGCTGGACGAGACCACCGGCGAGCTGGTGCTGCGCACCACCCACCGCCTGAGCCCGGCGTACCGCGACAAACCGCCCCTCAAGGTCGGAGAGGGCATCGTGGGCCACGTGGCCCAGACGGGGCAAGCCGTCTCGGTGTGGGATGTGCGCGACGACCCCCGCTACCGCCACGCCGAATTGGCGCGCCAGGAGGGACTCTGCTCGCTGCTGTGCGTGCCTCTCTCGGTGCGCGACCGGGTCATCGGGGTGATGAGCTGCTACACGGCCGACCGGCACCGCTTTGCCGAAGAAGAGATCTCCCTGTTCTCGACCCTGGCCAATCAGACGGCGCTGGCCATCGAAAATGCCCGGCTGGTGACCAACTCGGCCGTGGTGCGCGAGATGCACCACCGCATCAAGAACAACTTGCAGAACGTGGCCATGCTGCTGCGCCTGCAACTGAGCGGCGACCGGCAGGTGTCGGCCCAGGACGTGTTGCAGGATAGCGTCAATCGCATCTTGAGCATCGCCGCCGTGCACGAGGTGCTCTCCCAGCGGGGCTTTCGCGTGGTTGACGTCAAGGACGTGCTCACCCGCGTAGCCCAGGCCGTGGCCCACAACATGAGGCGCCCCGACCTGGACATCCGGGTCGAGGTGACGGGCGACGATGTCACCCTGCCCTCGCAGATGGCCACGTCGCTGGCGCTGGCCGTCAACGAGCTGGTTCAAAACGCCCTCGAGCATGCCTTTCCCGATCGCCGCCAGGGCCGGGTCCAGGTAGTGTTGGAGCGCACCCCGTCAGCCCTGAACCTGGAGGTGCGCGATGACGGCATCGGCCTGGAGCCGGCCGCCGCCCGCCACCTGGGGCTAGAGATCGTCGATACCCTGGTCTGTGAGGACATGAACGGCTCGTGGACCCTCACCGGCGACCAGGGTTCGACGGCCCGGCTGACCATCCCCCTGCCCGCCGCCTGACCTGTCGCCGTGCCGCCATGCCCGGATTCGGGCGACGCATGCGTCGCCCCTACCTCCCGCCTGGACAGGGCCCATGGTCGCGCTGCCCCGGGGCGCGGCGCGCTCCCGAATGTACGGGCGGGTGTGCGTCGCAGACGACGCGCGAAACCCGCCCGTACAGATAGGCCCTGTTGGAAGGCGCCCCCCGACGCCACCCTGGCGCCGATCGACAGAGGACTTGACCCCGCTGCCAATGTGCGCTACAATCGGCACCAATAACCGAAAGGAAACTCCATGCAACAGGAATTTGGCGCTCCCTGGAGCCTAAAGCTCAAAGCAATCACCGCGGCCACATTGGCCGTGGGCCTTTATGCCGTCTATCGCGAACCCGGCTGGGGTGTCCTGGTGCTGGTCGGGGTGGTCTTGTTTTCCGCCGCCTTTGCCATCCGTGGCTACCGGGTGGCCGACGGCCGTCTGTCGATCCTCCATTGGGGTCGCACCACCTCCTTCGACCTGGCGACGCTGGACCGCGTCGAGCTGCGGATCGGCGCCACCCTAGGCTCGGTGCGCACCATGGGCATCGGCGGGCTGTTCAGTTTCGCCGGCCATTTCTACAACTCGTCGCTGGGCGCCTACAAAGCCTATGCCACCAACGATCTGAACACCGTGGTGTTGGTCTTGAACGGCAAGACCCTCGTCGTCACCCCCGACAACCCCGCAGCCTTTGCCGACGCAGTAGAGGCCGCCTCGCTGCACCGAAAGCAACACGCGGCAGCAGACTCGGCAGGCTCCTGATGCGCATTGTGATCGCCGACGACGAGGCTCTGACGCGCATGGGATTGCGCGCCATCCTGCGCGACATGGGACACAGCGTCCTCACCGCCGCCGACGGCGACACCGCCCTCCGCTTGGTGGGAGAATCCCGCCCCGACCTGGCCATCCTGGACATCAAAATGCCCGGGCTGGACGGCCTGGCTGTGGCCCAAGCCATCACTGCCCAATGGGCCGTGCCGGTGATCCTCCTCACCGCCTACAGCGAGCGCGATCTGGTGGAGCGAGCGGCATCGACCGGCGCCATCCACGGCTATCTGGTCAAACCCATTCGCGAAGCCGAACTCGGGCCGGCCATTGAACTGGCTGTGGCCCGTTTTCGAGAACACAAGAACCTGGGCGATGAAGCAGCAAGCCACCAGGAAGCCCTGGAAACACGCAAGGCCATCGCCCGCGCCAAAAGCGCCCTCATGGCAAGCCAGGGGTTCACCGAGCGCCAGGCCTTTTTGGAAATCCAACACCGGGCGCGCCGCCAGCGGCTGAGCATGCGCCAGGTGGCCGACGACATCCTCCAGTCCCACAGCCCCGGGGCGGTCTGACCTCCACCCAGCCCAATCCCTCTGGAGTGCGGCACCTTGGTGCCGCAGGCGACGACCAAGCGACAGGGAATGCCTGCGCCGTCGTTCCCGCGGAAGCGCCTGTGTACCCACAGGCAGCATCCATGGGCCCCCGCTTTCGCGGGGGCGACGACCGGGAGACCAGCACCGCCCCCACCGTCGTTCCCGCGCAAGCGGGAACCCAAGGACCGCCACTTGGCCAGGAGCGACGACCCGGCGTTCTCCCCGCCCACACGCCCTCGCGAATTGTACAATTAGCACTTTTGTGCTAAAATCGGCTTGCATTCGACCCGCCTCGGCCGGATGCAACACCAAGGGAAACCATCGTACTTGAATCCCACACAGCGCCCTGATTCCAGCGGAAGGACCGTATGATCCAGGACAACCTTGTCATTCGTGGTGCACAACAGCACAATCTCAAAAACATCAGCCTGTCGCTGCCTCGCAACCACCTGATCGTGATCACCGGCGTCTCGGGCAGCGGCAAGAGCAGCCTGGCCTTCGACACCCTGTACGCCGAGGGCCAGCGACGTTATGTCGAGTCCCTCTCCTCCTACGCCCGCCAGTTCCTGGGCCAGATGGAAAAGCCCAAAGTGGACTATATCGGCGGGCTGAGCCCGGCCATCGCCATCGAGCAGAAATCCGCCAGCAAGAACCCCCGCTCCACTGTGGGCACCGTGACTGAGATCTATGACTATCTCCGCGTGCTCTTTGCCCGGATCGGCACGCCCCACTGCCCCTCCTGTGGGCGGGAGGTACAGGCCCAGTCGGCCCAGCAGATCGTCGACCTCATCGCCCAATTCGAGCCCGGATCCCGGTTTCAGATCCTGGCGCCGGTGGTCCGCGGCCGCAAGGGCACCCACGACGACCTCCTGAAACAGGCCGTGAGCGACGGCTATGTGCGCGCCCGCATCGATGGCGTTCCGGTAGAGCTTTCGGAACGCATCAACCTGGCCAAAACCAAAAAGCACGACATCGAAATCGTCGTCGACCGCCTGGTCGTGCCGGAGGAAAAGGACGACGGCGAGTTCTACCCGCGGTTGACCGACTCGGTAGAGACGGCCCTGCACTTGGCCGAGGGCCTCTTGCTGGTCGACGTCGCCGACGGCGAGACGATGACTTTTTCGGAGCAGAATGCCTGCCCCACCTGCGGCATCAGCTTTCCCAAGCTCTCGCCCCAGATGTTCAGTTTCAACTCGCCCCACGGCATGTGTCCCGAGTGCAACGGCTTGGGCACCAAAACCGAGTTCGACCCGGCCCTGTTCATCGACCCGAACAAGACCGTAGCCGAGGGCGCCGTCCGAGCCTGGGGCGAGGTGGGCAAGAAACGCCACTCGGGCCTCTTTCAGGCCGCCCAGCAGATCACCGAGCACTTTGGGTTCAACGTCGACACCCCCTGGCGCGAGCTTTCGGAAGAATGCCGGCAGGCTATCCTCTATGGCGGCGTCCGCGTCCGCTACACCTCCACCAGCGACCGGGGAAACTGGCAGGGAGAGTGGGACAGCGAGGGGGTGATCCCCACCACCCAGCGGCGCTACCACCAGACCCGCTCGGAGGGCATGCGCCAGTGGTACATGAAATTCATGAGCCAGCAACCCTGCCCGGCCTGCCAGGGGCGCCGCCTGCGTCCCGAGGCGACCGCCACCACCGTCGCCGGCGCCAGCCTGCCCGAGGTGACCCGCCTGTCGGTGTGCGACGCTCTATCGTGGATCGAGGGGCTGTGGCCCCAGGAATCGAATCGGAGCGAGACTACCCCGGCGCAGGTTGGCTGCACCGATGAGGACACCCCGCCGGCCCAGCCGCTGAACGCCGAGCAGTTGAGCATCGCCGAAGAGGTTCTCAAAGAGATCCGCGAGCGGCTCCAGTTTATGTTAAACGTCGGGCTGCACTACCTCACCCTCGACCGTCCCGCGCCGTCGCTCTCAGGCGGCGAGGGCCAGCGCATCCGATTGGCCAGCCAGATCGGCTGTGGGCTGGTCGGCGTGCTCTATATCCTGGATGAACCGAGCATCGGGTTGCACCAGCGCGATAACCGCCGGCTGCTGGACACCCTGGAGCAGTTGCGCGACATGGGCAACACCGTCCTAGTGGTGGAACACGACGAGGAGACGATGCGCACTGCCGATTGGCTCGTCGACCTGGGACCGGGGGCCGGGGTGAACGGCGGCTGGGTGGTGGCCCAGGGCACACCGACCGAGGTGATGGACCACCCCGACTCGCTGACCGGGCGCTATCTGCGGGGCGACCTGGAGGTCACGTCGCCCAACGGTCGCCGCCGCCCCATCAACGGCCGCTGGCTGACCGTGGTCGGGGCGCGCCAGAACAACCTGAAGAACCTCAACGTCGCCATTCCCCTGGGCCTCTTCACCTGCGTGACCGGCGTCTCGGGCAGCGGCAAGTCGTCGCTGGTGGCCCAAACCCTGCACCCGGCGCTGGCCCACGTCTTGCACGGCGCCGGCGAAAAACCAGGCGCCCACGACCGCATCGAGGGCCTGACCGAGGTGGACAAGGTGATCCACATCACTCAGAACCCCATTGGGCGCACCCCCCGCTCCAACCCGGGCACCTACGTCCAGGTGATGCCCCACATTCGCGACCTGTTCGCCGCAACGCCCGAGGCCAAGGCGCGGGGCTACCAACCGGGCCGCTTTAGCTTTAACGTCAAAGGGGGCCGGTGCGAGGCCTGCAAAGGGTATGGGCAAAAGGTGGTCGAGATGCACTTTCTGCCCGATGTGTGGGTCACCTGCAGCGTGTGCCAAGGCAAGCGCTTTAACCGCGAGACGCTCCAGATCCGATACAAGGGCAAGAACATCGCCGACGTGCTGGACATGGACGTGACCGAGGCTGCCGAGTTCTTTGGCGCGGTCCCCAAGATCCAGCGCATTTTGCAGACGCTGATGGACGTGGGTTTGGGTTATGTCAAACTTGGCCAAAGCGCCACCACCCTGTCGGGCGGCGAAGCGCAGCGGGTCAAGCTGGCCAAAGAACTGGCCCGCGTGTCCACCGGCGACACCGTCTATATCCTGGACGAGCCGACCACCGGCCTGCACTTTGCCGACATCCAGAACCTGCTGGACGTCCTTCACCGGCTCACCGACGCCGGCAACACCGTCATCGTCATCGAGCACAACCTGGACGTGATCAAAACCGCCGACTGGATCATCGACCTGGGGCCCGAGGGCGGCGACGGCGGCGGGCAGATCGTGGCCCAGGGCACGCCCGAACAGGTAGCGCGCCAGGCAGACAGCTACACCGGCCACTTTTTACGCAAGGTGCTGGACAAGGGCGCGTGATCGGCCGGGCGTACCGGCGCCTGTCCGGAGGGCGCTGCCGCGCACATCTTTCGCTTTTGGAGGTCCCTCATGACCGACGTCACGTTGAGGCAATTTCAAAGCCGGGTAGACGATTGGATTCAGCAGGTGGGCAACGGCTACTTTTCGCCCCACGCCAACCTGGCCCGCATCGCCGAAGAGGTGGGCGAGCTGGCCCGCCTGATCAACCACCAGTTTGGCCCCAAGCCCAAGAAACCGGAAGAGGCCGCTCAGGAGCTGGGCGAAGAGATGGCCGACATCATTTTCGCCATCATCTGCCTGGCCAATAGCCAGGAGATCGACCTCACAGCCAGCCTGGAGGGCGTCCTCGACAAGGTCTGGCAGCGCGACCGCCATCGCTACCAGGGATAGAATATGGGGCGCCCGCCGAGGACCGCCCCTATCTTGCTGCCTGCGGCCCAGCCACGCTCAAAGACCTCCGAGATTTCGGAAATCTCGGAGGTCTTTGCCGGAGGCAGGCCGCGACGTGTAGGGGCCGGTTTGAAACCGGCCAATAGGCATCAACGTAAGGTCGACAAAAAGGACTTTCTCTGGCAAACTGAGG
>CAZNQW010000165.1:0-8800 GCA_964575225.1 uncultured Anaerolineaceae bacterium
GAAATCATGGGGCTGGGTCCCGCCTACGCCGTGCCCAAAGCCCTTCAGCGGGCAGGCCTCAAGCTTGCCGATATCGACCTCATCGAACTGAACGAAGCCTTTGCCGCCCAGGCATTGGCAGTGGGCATCGAGCTGGAGGACCAGGGCTGGGATTGGAACAAGGTCAACGTCAACGGCGGCGCCATCGCCCTCGGGCATCCCGTGGGCTGCACCGGTACCCGTGTCGTGGTCACCTTGGTTCACGAAATGATCAAGCGCGACGTCCCCTTGGGGCTCGTCACTGCATGCGTCGGCGGCGGCATGGGCGGCGCCATTATTGTCGAGCGAAAATAGGAGGCATGGAATGGCAGACCCCACCTTTTGGACAGAAAAAGGCGCCCGGGCGGCATTTGAGGCGCGGGCCAGGACCATCTTGGAATCCCTCAAACCCGAATTGCACGACCAAAACGGCGTCATCGCCATCGAACCGGAAAGCGGCGAATACTTTATCGGAGCCACTCTGGGCAAGGCCGACGCCGCCGCCTATGAGAAATACCCCGATCGCTGGGTGTATTTTGCCCGGTTGGATGCTCTCGATGCAGCCATTGCCCTACCCACCTGGTAGCACGTGCGGCTACCAGAAGGAATGTTTAGGAGGAAACCATGTGGATTTTCAAAGTAGGCGTCGTGGGTGCCGGCGCCATGGGCGGAGGCATCGGCCAGGTGGTGACCTATTCAGGCCTGCCAGTGGTCATCAAAGACATCGATCAAACCCAGCTTGACGTCGCTCGAGACCACGTCGAAAAGATCTATCAGGGCCGCGTAGACAAGGGCAAAATGACACAAGGCCAAGTCCAGGAAAAACTCGGTCTGATCGAGTACACCCTCGACTATGCCTCCTTTGCTGACGTGGACATTGTCATCGAAGCGGTCCCCGAGGTTCTCGCCATCAAACAGCAAGTGTTCAAAGAACTGGATGAGGCATGCCCGCCCGACACCATCCTCGCCTCCAATACCTCGGCCCTGTCGATCACCGATATTGGTGTCGCCACCCAACGGCCCCACAAAGTCATTGGCATGCACTTTTTCAACCCGGCCCACGTCATGAAGCTCGTCGAGGTCATCCCCGGCGCCGAGACCGACCAGGACACCATCGACACCGTCGAGCAGTTTGCTCAGGAACTGCGCAAGATCCCGGTCATTGTTCAAGAATGTCCGGGGTTTTTGGTGAACCGGTTGCTCATGCCCTACCTCAACGAGGCCGTCCTGGCCCTGGAAGAGGGCGCCGCCAGCGCCAGCGAGATCGACGAAGCCATGGGCAGCAGCGGGTTTGGCTGGCCCATGGGCCCTTTCTTTCTCATGGATATGCTCGGCATTGACGTCTGCGCCCACGTAGGCGAGTATCTCTACTCCCAATATGGCGAGCGGGTAGCTCCGGCCAAATTGTTCTACAAGCTCATCGAACTCGAACGTTTTGGTGAAAAGACCGGGGCGGGCTTTTACATCTATACCGCCGCCAATGCGGAGCCCATCGAACAGATCGTCCAAAAGATGCAGGCTGCCGGCGAGGTCACCACAGGCAGCCAATTCAGCGTCGACCGCTTGATGATGCCCTTCCTGAACGAGGCCGCCCTCTGTGTGCAAGAAGGGATCGCCAACGTCAACGACATCGACATGGCCTGCATTGCCGGCATTGGCATGCAGGTCAATCAAGGGGGCGAACTGGTGCGCATGGGACCGCTGGAGTATATGGACGAGGTCGGTCTCGACACGGTACTGGCCAAACTCGAGGCCCTTGAAAAAGAGATGGGGCCCCGCTTCCACCCCGCCGACATCCTGTACCAGCGGGTTCGTGCCGGCCACCTGGGCCAAGCCACGGGGTACGGATTCAAGGAATACACAACCTGAGCGGCCACAAGCCAAAGTGAAAGGAGTTTACGATGGGTGAATATCAGAATTTAAAACTCGCGATCGAGGATCGCACGGCCATCATCACCATTGACCATCCCCCGGCTAACGCCTTTGATACCCAGACCGTCATGGATCTGGATGCGGCCTTTACCGAGTGCACCGAGAGCGAACAGGTGAAGGTGATCATTATCACCGGCGCGGGTCAGTTCTTTGTGGCCGGCGCCGACATCAACGAGATTCACAAGCTGAAAACCTATGACGAGGCCTACCAGGTGTTGCGCGCGGGCCAGCTCCTCTATGAACGGATCGAGAAATCCAGGAAACCGGTCATCGCTGCCATCAACGGCCGGGCCTGCCTGGGTGGCGGCAACGAATTGGCCATGGCCTGCCACCTCCGACTGGCCGAAGACAGCGTCCAATTCGGCCAGCCCGAGATCAAACTGGGTATTATCCCCGGTTGGGGAGGTACCCAGCGACTGCCACGCCTGGTGGGCAAGGGAATGGCCCTCGAAATCATCCTGGGCGGCGGCAACATCAAAGCCCAGGAAGCCTATCGCATTGGCCTGGTCAACAAGGTCGTACCGGTGGGCACGGTTGTCCGCGAAGCCAAGCGCTGGGCCAAAGCGCTGTCGATGTGGAGCGCCGTGGCCATGGGCGCGGCCCTCCAGGCGGTCAACGAGGGCATGGAAATGACCCTCGAGGAAGGCATCAAACACGAGGCCGATCTGTTCTCCCGCCTGACCGACACTCACGACATGCGCGAAGGGGTGGCCGCTTTCCTGGAAAAACGACGGCCCAACTTTCAGGACAAATAGCGCACACTCGGCAGGCGACCAGGGCAGGGGCGATTCGGGAGTGGGACAGTCCGCTGCCACCGCGCGCCCGCAAGTGCGCGTCATCGGCGTTCCCAATAGGGCCGAACACACCGCACCCACAGCCCACGGCCCGGCCCGCGGCAGCCACCACCGTGCCGCCAGAGCAGACCGGTTCTGGCAAGGAGGGACTGTATGGATTTGGCACTGACCGAAGACCAACTCATGTTCAAAAAGATGTTTGCCGACTTTTGCACCAAGGAGATCCGCCCGCTGGGCGAGCAGATCGACCAGAGCGAGGAGCCTCCTGTAGAGTTGTTGGCCAAGGCCGTAGATCAGGGTTTTTGGGCCGCACTCCTCCCCGAAGAGATGGAAGGTTGCGGGCTCGACACCTACACCTACCTTCTTATGCTCGAAGAGCTGGCCCGCGCCGACCTATCCACCGCCCTCATGCTCAGCGTGCACAATAGCCTGGTGGTCAAGCCCCTGCTCGATTTTGGCACGGCCGAACAAAAGGATCGGTACCTGCCCGCCCTGGCCTTCGGTGAGATGTTGGGCGCCTTTGCCCTCACCGAAGCCGGCGCCGGCTCCGATGCAGCTTCCCTCAAAACCAAGGCCACCCTCGACGCCGATGACTATGTGCTGCAGGGTAGCAAAGTCTGGGTCTGCAACGGCGCCATCGCCGGGCTCGTCCTGGTCTTTGCCCGGACCGAAAAGGGCATCACCGCATTCCTCGTCGAGAGCGGCGCCCCAGGCCTGCGGGTGGGCTACCGCGAAAAGACCCTGGGACTACGCGGCGCCCCCTGCAACACCCTCTATCTGGACCAGGTGCGCGTGCCCGCCTCCCAGCGACTCGGAGAGGAAGGCCAGGGGATGCACATTGCCCTCTCGGCCCTCAACCTAAGCCGCCTGGGCGTGGGCGCACTGGCCCTGGGTGCCACCGAACGGGCCCTGGAAGAAGCCGTCCGCTTTTCGATGGAACACATCCAGTTTGGGGTGCCCATCGCCCAACTGCAAACCATCCAAAACTATGTAGCCGATGCCAAAACCAAGATCGAGGCCTTGCGCGGGTTGCTCGTCCAGGGCGCCTGGCTGGCCGATAGCGGTCAGGCATTGGCCCAACAGGCCTCCATCGTCAAACTCTTTGCCGCTCGGGTTGCCGGCGAGGTCACTGACCGCATGCTCCAGGTGCATGGCGGTTATGGCTATATGAAGGAATACGCCATCGAGCGCTACTACCGCGATTGCCGCGCCCTGGAAATTATCGAAGGCACCAGTCAGATACAGCAGTTTTTGATCGCCCGCGACGTCTACAAAGCGGAGGGCATGGACATCCGGCCCTGACGGTTGGGGTGCTGTCCCCACACTTCGCCTGATGAATGGGCGCTCGCAGCGAGGCGCTCTGCAAAGGAGACGGGACTATGGACTTTACCTTCCCGAAAGAGTACGAGTTGTTCCGCCGGATGGCACGCGACTTTTGCCAGAACGAGGTCAAACCGCTGGCTCGGCAGATTGACCGAGAACACCGGGTGCCCCACGAGACGCTCCGCAAGGCGGCCAAACTCGGATTATTGGGCGTACCCTTTCCCCAAAAGTATGGCGGCATGGGCGGAGGCGAAACCGGCTACTGCATCTTGATGGAAGAACTGGGCCGGGTGTGCAACAGCACCACCACGGTCATTGGCGCCCACATCGGCATCGGCGCCATGGCCATCTATCTGGATGGCACCGAGGAGCAGAAGCAAAAGTATCTGGTTCCTCTGGCCCAAGGAACAGCCCTCGCCGCTTTTGGCCTGACCGAACCCGAGGCCGGGTCCGATGCGGCTGCCATCAAGACGACGGCTGTGCGCGATGGCGACCATTTTGTGTTGAACGGCACAAAGGTATTCATCACCAACGGAGACATCGCCGACATCATCACCGTCATGGCCGTCACCGATCCGTCCTTGGGCGCCTATGGCGGCATCACCGCCTTTATCGTCGAAACCGACACCCCCGGCTTTAGCATCGGCAGCCTGGAAAACAAAATGGGCATCCGCGGCAGTTCCACAGCCGAGTGCGTCTTTCAAGACGTGCGCGTGCCCAAAGAAAACGTCCTGGGGCAATTTGGTGCTGGATTTCTGACCTTCATGAAGACCCTCGATATTGGCCGGGCCAGTCTGGGGGCGGGCTGCCTCGGCGGTTCCCGGGCAGCCATGGAGGCCAGTATCGAATGGGCGGCAGCTCGCGAGCAGTTTGGCGTGCCCATCGCTACCAAGCAGTCGGTCCATTTCATGATCGCCGACATGGCCGTCGAGATCGAGGCCCTCTACTCCCTGGTCTATCGCACCGCCTGGCTCATCGACAACGGCAAACCCCACATCGTAGAGGCCGCCGCCTGCAAGTTGCTCGGCTCTCAGATCGCCCACCGCTGCATCGACAACGCCTTGCAGATCCACGGAGCGTTGGGCTACAGCCGCGACCACTGGCTCGAACTGGGCTGGCGCGACCAGCGCATCACCGAGATCTATGAAGGCACCAACGAGATCCAACGCCTCGTCGTCGCCGCCAACCTTTTCCGGCCCTATGGCCTGCGCGTCACGAGCTAGGTGCGCGGCAAAGGAGAATGAGCCTATGAAGATCATCGTTCCCATCAAACAGATTCTTGACCCCAACGGACTGACCTTCCGCCGAGACAAGGAACGAATGTTCGTCAACCGGGAGGACTATATCCTGGACCCCGGCAGCAAGGCGGCCCTCGAAGCCACCCTACGCCTCCAGGACGCCGGTCACGTCGAGACCCTAATCGGCATCAGCCTGGGGCCGGCCCGGGCCGACGATGCCCTGCGCGAAGCCCTGGCTCTGGGCTGCGACCAGGCCTTCCTTCTGTGCGATCCCGCCTTTGAGGCCGCCGATTCCGCTGTCGCGGCGCGCATCCTGGCGGCAGCCATCCAAAAGCTGGGGGACGCCGACCTGATCGTCACGGGCAGCCGATCGCGCGACACGGGCTCGGGCCAGATCGGCCCTCGCCTGGCCCAGGCGTTGGGCTACGGCCAGATCACCGAAGCCTGGACCCTGGAATCGGACGGCAAGGCGCTGCAAGCCACCTGCCGCTGGGGGACCGGGTTTGCCGCCGTAACGGCCTCTCCACCCCTCGTCATCACTGCGAGCGCGGAGGCGTTTCCCCTGCGCTACGCTCATGGCGCCCGCATCATGAACGCCTATCGCGAATGGACCGTCACCACCTGGGAAGCGTCCGACCTGGACCTGGATTCAGCGGCCCTGGCCCCCAAACTGGTTCTGCGCAGCGAAGGCTTTCCGGCACCCTTGGAGCGGGGCGAGGTTTTCCGCGGCGACCCGCAAGAGATAGGCCGCGACGTGGTCGTCGCCTTGCGTCAGCAAAAGCTGATCCCATAGGCAGGAGGTACCCATGGACTTTAGTTTTCTAGACGATTGGGCCGAAGAAGAGGCTCCAGCCCTCGATCAGGTGGGCGAAGGGTATCGAAACATCTGGGTGATGGCCGAAGCCACCGAAGAGGCCGTCCTACCCCCTTCCCTGGCTGCTTTGGGGCAGGCCCGCGAACTGGCCGACCAATTCGGGATCTATGTCTTTGGCCTCCTGATCGGCTCCGGGGTCGAGGCCCAAGCTCAGGAGATCATCGCTTATGGGGCAGACCGTGTCCTGGTGGTCGATGACCCCCTCCTGGCCGACTATCAGCCCGAGCGTTATGTCCACATCTTGGCCGACCTGGTGAGCCAGTACCGGCCCGAGATCCTGCTGATGGCTGCCACGCCCCTGGGCAATGATCTGGCTCCCCGTCTGGCCCAACAGCTCGATACCGGGCTTCTCAGCCACTGCATCCGCCTCGACGCCGACATGTCCGAACGGCTGTTGCTGGGCACGGTTCCCGTCTTTGGCGGCGAAATGCACCACACCCTCGCTTGTCCCCAAGCTCGTCCGCAGATCGCCACCCTCCTGCCCGGCTCCTGTGCGGTGCCCTACCCCGACTCGAGCCGCTCGGGCCAGATCGAGTCGCTATTGGTCGATCTGACTGGCGTTCCGCCCAGCCTCACCTGGATCGAACGAGATTCCGACTTTGCGCCACCCGAGCCGTCGCTGGCTCACGCCCCTGTGGTCGTTGCTGCCGGACGGGGCATGGGAGACGCGGCCGGGTTTGCCCTCGTCGAAAAGCTAGCCCACCGACTGGGCGGCAATGTGGCAGGGTCGCGGGGCGCCCTGGACGAAGGCTGGATTCAGGAAGAGCAGATCGTCGGTGTGGCGGGCCAAACCGTCGCCCCCGCTCTCTACATCGCCTGCGGGGTATCGGGCGACATCTACCACACCTTTGGCGCCAGGCAGGCCCAGTTTCTGGTGGCCATCAACCCCGACCCCGAGGCACCCATCCACAAGATGGCCAACATGGCTGTCCTTGGCGACGCCCGCCAGGTGATCCCCGCCATGCTCGAAGCGCTGGAAACCTAGACCCAGCCTCGACCGATACACCAGACCATCTACCCGGCGGGGATCGTCCTGATCCCCGCCGGGTAGGTTTGTGTGCGTTTCAGCGTTCTGGGTGACTTGGCCCCCCGCTGGAAGCCCCCGTCTCGGGGGCATTACGCGCGGATTCCTGGTGTCCATGCCGCCCCCGAGACGAGGGCTCGGAGCATTCTTCTGCTACCAACCATCATCCAGAAATCTGAAATAGGTCCTAATGACCCACCGATCCGAACTTGCGCTTTGGCCTCCTTTCTGGTACCATCTTTCTGGGACGCGATGCTCGCACCCGGCAGTATATGCGTTACCATCGATCCCAGCGCTCAGCTCAGGAGTGACGCCAATAGAAGGGTACCGCCTTGCGCGCCAAAATCATTGCCTGTCAGACGGTCGGGGAAGAGCTGATCCATCTCCTCCCCGAGGGCATGCCGTATACCTTTCTGGAATTCGGCCTGCATCAGACTCCGGAAAAGTTGCATCTGGCCCTGCAAGCCGAGATCGATCGCACCGCCGACGAATTCGACACCCTGCTGTTCGGCTATGGCATGTGCTGCAAAGGCACCGTCGGCCTCCATTCCCGTCGCTTCCGCCTGGTCATCCCCCGCGTGGACGACTGCATCGCCCTCTTTTTGGGCTCGCAGGAAGAGTACCGCCGCCAATGCCGTCTGGCGCCCGGCACCTTTTTCCTCACCAAGGGTTGGATCGAATGTGGCGACGACCCCTACACCGAATACCGCAAGCTGTGCAAAAAGTATGGCGAGGAAAAGGCCATGCGCATCGAAAAGAGGTTCATTGCCAACTATACCCGCCTGGCTTTGATCGAAACCGGCAACCACAACCTGGCAACCAGCCGAAAATACGCCGCCATGCAGGCCGAGTTCTTTGGGCTGACCCTGGAAGAGATCCCCGGCTCCAACCGATTGCTGCACAAGCTGCTCTACGGCCCCTGGGATCAGGCCGTCATCGTCGTCGAGCCGGGCACGACAGTGGGATACGAACAGTTTCTTCCCGGTTGGCCCGGATGAGCTCCGCGCCCAAAGGAAATCTTGGCCCATGTCCCTTCCAGATCCTGATCGCCTTTCCGCCTTCCGACTCACCAACCAACACCTCGCAGCCCGACTGCCAGCCGGTTCGCTGACGACTGCTGCAGCCTGCGCCATTCAGAACACCCCACCCGGCTCGGCGGCGCTGGCTCTCCATGCCCGCGTGGAGGACCTCACCCCGGCCCAAATCGAGCAAGAGCTGATCGGCGGCAAGACACTGCTGCAAGCCTGGAGTCTCAGGGCCGCACCCCACCTCTTTTCCACGGCCGATGCTGCCCCCTTCACCCTCGGCCTGCTCCCCGCCGATGAAGCGTCGCTGCGCCATTTTGTGCGTGGCGCCGAGCCTGCCCTGGACCAAATCGGCATCCACGCCACCGAAATCCTCGAGCTTGTTGGCGTAGCTTTGGAGGGGGAACTCGACGGCCGCGAGCTAACCAAAGATGCCCTCGGAATCGCCCTGGCGGCCCACCTTGCGCCCCGGCTGAGCCCCACCCAAGCCGCGGCCTGGCAATCGCCCTCGCCCTATGCGGCCACGCAGACCCTGGGCGAATCGGTGGTTCGGTTCTTTCTGCCCCTGGCCG
>CAZNQW010000166.1:0-8746 GCA_964575225.1 uncultured Anaerolineaceae bacterium
TGTGGGGGTGCCCGCGCACCCCCACACCCCGCGCCGGGGGCCTAACGCCCCCGGGCCCCTCGAAATCGGTGCGTTGCCCGGTCGATCACCGTAGAGTTGGCCCCACCTGCGTACCTTGATACGCATGGGGCACCCCTCGCGGGTGCCCAAGATGGGGGTCAGCGCCAGTTTTTGACCAGGAGCTCGCCCACAGCGCCCCGTTTGGTGGGGTCCGAGTTGATCGGCCTGGGGGCCTGCACCGTCACCTGGGGATAGTCCCGATAGAGTTCTTGCACCAGATCGGTGGCCGAGTTGCTAAGCATCACGTGACAGCCGCGCCGATCCAACTGCCGGAAGGCCTGGGCCAAGCGCTGCTGCTCCTCGACGCCAAAGCTCCGGCGTGTATAGCTGGTAAAGTTGGCCGTGGACGAAAGGGGGTGGTAGGGTGGGTCAAAGTAGACCAGGTCGCCGGGTTCAGCCAGGGTCAGGCAATGCTCAAAATCGGCCACCAGCAAGGTCACCCCTTGCAGCGCTTTGTGGACGGCACGCAGGTTGGCGGCATCGCATACCTTGGGGTTGCGGTGGCGACCAAAGGGCATGTTGGCCTGCCCCTTGCGGTTCACCCGATACAGCCCGTTGTAGCACACGCGGTTGAGAAAGAGAAAGCGGGCCGCCCGCTCCACGCCGGTCCGGTGGGCGTAGGTCGGCGCCCGGTCCCAGGCGCGCACCTCGTAGTAATAGTCGGCATCGGTCTTGTGCCGATCGTGCACTTCCAGGGCGGCGATCAGCTCCTCCACATCATGCTGGATGACGCGGTAGCTATTGATCAGTTCCTCCAAGTGATCCATCAGGAACACCGGCTTGCCCTGCAAGCGCCCCTGGCGGTGCAGGTGGAAAAAGACCGCCCCTCCCCCGACGAACGCCTCGATATAGCGGCCCACGTCCGCAGGAAAGTGGGGTTCGTACTGGGCCAGGAGCCGGGCCTTGCCGCCGGCCCACTTGACAAAGGGAGAAGCGGTCATCGATGGTGGAACCTCCTCGCAGATCGATCCTGGAGCGGATGGTTGGGTAGAGCATGCCGAGATCATTATACCTGCTTTGATCGGCGCTGACAAAAAGGGTGGGCCGAGAGTCGCCCCGTCCGTTCAGGCTCGTGGATTTCCCATCTCGGTCGCGATTTTGAGGCCCCTTGTGAATCTGGTATAATCAACGCAAGAGCACCGATGGAGGTGAGCACTGTGAAAAAGCTGTTGTCAGGCAACGAAGCGGTGGCCCGGGGGGCCTGGGAGGCCGGCGTCGCCGTTGCCTCGGCCTATCCCGGTACCCCCAGCACCGAGATTTTGGAGAATTTCGCGCGCTATCCCAACGTCTATGCCGAATGGGCGACCAACGAAAAGGTCGCCGTCGATGTGGCCGTGGGCGCGGCCTATTCGGGTCGGCGAGCCCTGTCCACCATGAAGCACGTGGGCGTCAACGTGGCCGCCGATTCGGTCTTTTACGCCTCGGCGACGGGCATCGAGGCTGGGTTGGTGATCGTCACGGCCGATGACCCTTCGATGCACTCTTCGCAAAACGAGCAGGACAACCGTCGCTACGCCAAGTTCACGCGCATTCCCTGCCTCGAACCGTCCGACAGTCAGGAAGCCAAAGACCTGACCATCGCCGCCTACGACCTGAGCGAGCAGTTCGACACCCCGGTCTTTTTGCGTATGACCACCCGCTTGTCCCACTCGAGCACAGTGGTGGAGCTGGGTGAGCAGCGGCAGGTTCCGCCTACGCGCGAGGATTTTCCGCGGGACCCGACCAAGTACGTGATGGTGCCGGCTAATGCCCGCAAAAAACACCGGGTGATCGAGGCGCGCACGGGGCAAATTGCCCAATTTGCCGAGACCTTTGCCTTCAACCGGGTGGAATGGGGCGATCTCGATCTTGGCATTGTGACCTGCGGCGTGGCCTACCAGTACGCCCGCGAGGTCTTTCCTCGAGCCTCGATCCTGCGCCTGGGCATGACCTACCCCTTACCGCCAGGCCTGGTCCGCGATTTTGCCAGCAAGGTGGATCGCCTGATCGTGATCGAGGAGCTGGATCCCTTCCTCGAAGAAGAGATCAAGCTGATGGGCATTGCCTGCGAGGGCAAGAGCATCTTTCCCGCCTGGGACGAATTCAATCCCCAGGTGGTGCGCGAGAGCGCCATCGCCGCCGGGCTGCTGTCCGAATCGGCGCGGGCGGCGGCGCCCCCGGTGGAACTGCCCGAGATCCCGCCCCGCCCGCCTGTGTTGTGCCCTGGCTGCCCCCACCGGGCGATGTTTCATATTTTGAGCAAGCGCAAGGTGGCCGTCACCGGCGACATCGGTTGCTATACGCTGGGCTTGCTGCCACCCCTTTCGGCCATCCACACCTGCGGCTGTATGGGCGCCGGCATCGGTGTGGCCCACGGCGCGGCCCGGGCTCAGGTCGGCGAGCGGATGGTGGCTGTCATCGGTGATTCCACCTTTTTCCACAGCGGTATGCCGGCCCTGGCCAATGTGGCCTACAACCGGAGCAATGTCATCACCATTATCTTTGACAACCGGATTACGGGCATGACCGGGCATCAGCAAAACCCTGGCACCGGCTATACCCTGCAGATGAAGGAGGTTCCCCCCCTGGAATTGGAGCCGATCGTCCGCGCCCTGGGCATCGACCAGGTCAAGACGGTGCCTGCTTTCAACGTCAAGGCTCTGGACGAGACCTTTAAGGAATATCTCGAGACGGAAGGCCCCTGCGTCCTTATCGCCCGAGCGCCCTGCGCCCTGCTGCCCAGCAGTCGCAAAGAGTGGCGGCCCTTGCAGGTGGTCGCCGACCGGTGCAACGGCTGCACCATGTGCTTCCGCATCGGCTGTCCCGCCATTTTCAAGAGCGACGAGCTGGACGCCAAAACCCAGCGACCCAAAGCGCTGATCGACGCCTCGCTGTGCACGGGGTGTGAGGTCTGCGCTCAGGTCTGCCCCCGCAAGGCGATCCTATTCCGCGATCAGATCGATGCCGCGGTTGGGTCCGAATCCCCGGCAGGGAGGAACTCATGAGTGGAAAAGGCATCAATTTCATGTTGGCGGGCGTCGGCGGACAGGGCACCATCCTGGCGAGCAATGTCCTGGCCGAGGTCGCCTTGGCCTCAGGCTTTGACGTAAAAAAATCCGAAGTGCACGGCATGGCTCAGCGGGGTGGCAGCGTGAACACCCACGTGCGCTGGCACCCGCAACGGGTCCATTCGCCCCTTATCGGTCTGGGGGAGGCCGATTACCTTCTGGCCTTCGAGGAGGCGGAGGCGATCCGTTATGTAGAGTTTTTGAAGCCGGGAGGGGTGGCCATTGTGAATCAGCAGACCATCGAGCCCATCACGGTCACCTCGGGGGGCGCCCACTACCCCAGCCAGGCAGAGCTGGAAGCTGTGTATCGTCAAATTACCGACCAGATGGTCGTCGTGCCGGGCGAAGCCATCGCCCAGGAACTGGGCAATTCGCGGGTGGCCAACGTGGTGTTGCTCGGTGCCCTGTCTACTTTTCTGGATGTGCCGCAGGAAACCTGGCAACAGATCATCGAAGAACGGGTGCCTGTCCCTCATCGGGCCCTCAACGTCCAGGCCTTCCATCGGGGTCGCCAGGCCGTCTAATACAAGCCCCACCGGAAACAAAAAAGAAACCCCCGGGTGTCCATGTGGGACCCGGGGGTTCTGCCTTCTTGGGCTATTGTTCGATGATAGCTCCGTTGGGGCACTCGTCCACGCAGCTCAGGCATTCGATGCACACATCCTGGTCGATGACGTACTTGCCATCTCCCTGGCTAATCGCTTCCTGTGGACAGATCTCGGCGCAAGAGCCGCATTCGATGCAATCGTCCGTGATGATAACCATGGTCCAGAAACCTCCTCGTTTCGTCGATATGCTCGCCAATGGTGGCGGCCCTCTGATTATACTCTGATTTCCGTGGGCGTCAACTTGAATTCCCAATGTGTCACCCATTCTCATTTTGGCAGTTCGTGAGTACGACTCTACCCATTTGAGTGGCCCGGATCGCCGGAGGGCAGCCGGAGGCTCGGCGGACTCAGTTCGCGCGATCCGGCGGGAGCACTGTGGAGTCAGAGTGGGCCCAATCTCGAATTACTGGCGCATGGGGCGCCCGTCTTGCTACAGGGTACGGGCGGGTTTCAAACCCGCCCGTACGGTTAAGCGAAAACCGTGCGGGATCGCTAGATTCCCGCGATTGTTGCGCCGAATTGGACAATTCGGCCCCGAGCAAATGAAGGCAGGGCACGATTTTGGCGGGACCCTACAAGATCCAGGGCACCGGTTTGCCAAAAGGGCCGCTTCATGGTAAAGTGGGAACCAAGGAGGCACCCGGAGGGCCGAAAGACCAACGGTCGGCAAACGATTGTTCGGGGAAGACAGCGCATGGGCCTTGCCCCACAGCGGAGCAAGGTTGACGAGGAGGAGGTTGCCCGTCGCAAGGCGGGACCAACGCCCGCCATCCCTGGATGGCTAGGCGGAAAATCGAGAGATCAGCGGATGCCTCCCGGACCCGGCCAGGTTCGTATCTTCCCCTCCTGAAGGTAAGCGCCCCGACAAACCCGTCGAGCAATCGGCGGCCCAAAAGGCAAGCGTATTGGCCCACCCATCCCGTAGCCACCCCTATCCAGGGCCGGTTGGTCCGGCCTGTTGGCCCATGGGGCGTGGCTGCGCCACACTTGATCTCAGGAGGAATGGAAAATGTGCGGCATCGTCGGCTATGTGGGGCCGCGACAGGCGACCCCTATCGTCTTTGAAGGATTGAAACGCCTCGAATACCGGGGCTATGATTCGGCGGGCATCGCCGTCATCCAGGATGGACAGATTTCTGTCTGTCGCGATAAGGGCAAGTTGGTCAACCTCGGCGCCCTGCTCGAGACCCAGTCGATGGCCGGCACCGTCGGCATCGGCCACACACGTTGGGCCACCCACGGCAAACCTTCCCAAACCAACGCTCACCCCCACATCGACTGTACCGGGCGCATCGTGCTGGTACAGAATGGCATTGTCGAAAACTATCGCGCGCTGCGCCAGACTTTGAAGGAAAAGGGGCACCGCTTTTCTTCCGAAACGGACACCGAGGCCATCGTCCACCTGATCGAGGATTTCATGCAGGAGGGCGCCGATCTGGCGACTGCTGTGCGACGAACCCTGGGCCTGATCGAGGGCGCCCATGCCATTGCCGTCATCAGCAGCCAGGAGCCGGATCGGATTGTGACGGCCCGCCTGGGCAACGCCGGCGGCGTGACCGTGGGCCTCGGCGACGGCGAGATGTTTATCGCCTCCGACATTCCGGCCATCCTGGAGCACACCCAGCGAATGATCCACCTCGACAGCCGCGAAATGGCGGTGGTCACCGCCGAGGGGGCCGTCTTTACCGACCTGGAAGGCCGCCCGCTCCAGAAGGAACCCACCATCATCCCCTGGGATCCGGTGGCAGCGGTGAAGGGCGAGTATCGCCACTTTATGCAAAAAGAGATCTATGAGCAGGCCCTGTCGCTGACCCACACCCTGGGCGACCGGGTAAATTTCGAGAGCCGTCAGGTGCGCCTGGACGAGTTGCACCTAACGGCGGAGCAGGTGGACCGCCTCAAAAAGATCGTCATTGTGGCCTGCGGCACCTCTTATCACGCCGGCCTGGTGGGCAAATTCCTGATCGAGTCGCTGGCCCGCATTCCGGTTGAGGTGGATTACAGCTCTGAATTCCGCTATCGGGACCCCCTCATCAACCACGATACGGCGGTGCTGTCCATCACCCAGAGCGGGGAGACGGTGGACACCCTGGCGGCTATGGAAGAGGCCCGAGCCAAGGGCACCTTGCTGTGGAGCATCGTCAACGCCATAGGCAGTCAGGCCGCCCGCATGGCCGACGGCGTGATCTATATGCACGCCGGGCCTGAGATCGGCGTGGCCAGCACCAAAGCCTTTACCTCGTCGCTGGTGGACCTGGTCCTCCTGGCCCTTTACCTGGGTCAAGTGCGGGGGACCCTGGCGCCCAGCCGGATGCACGAGTTCTTGGACGCCCTGATCGCTTTGCCCAAGCGGGTCGGCGATGTGTTGGACAATGGGCAGGAGTACGATGATCTGGCAGCGCTGTACTTCAAGCGACAGAATTTTCTCTTCCTGGGCCGGGGCATCAACTATCCCATTGCCCTGGAGGGCGCTCTCAAACTCAAAGAGATCAGCTATATTCACGCCGAAGGCTATCCGGCCGGCGAGATGAAGCACGGCCCCATCGCCCTCATCGATGAGAACATGCCGGTGGTGGCCATTGCCGTGCAGGACGACGTGTACGAAAAGATGATTAGCCAGATCGAGCAGGTACGGGCGCGAAACGGCAGCGTGATCGCCATCGCCACCGAGGGTGATACCTTTATTCCCACCAAGGCCGATCACGTGATCTATGTGCCAAAGACGATCCCGCTGCTCACGCCCGTGCTCACGGTGCTGCCCCAGCAACTTCTGGCCTACCACGTGGCCGTGCGGCGCGGCGCCGACGTGGACCAACCGCGCAACCTGGCCAAATCCGTGACGGTGGAATGATCCCGCCGACTCGAAAGCGGGGGCTTGCCGCTGGGGGAGAGGAGGGCAAGGAAGCGCTCTCCCCCAGCGCCGCACCCGTCCCGGTGAGCGACCGGTCCAAGGCCATTCTCCAGGCCACGGCCCTGATCACCCTGTTGTCGCTCGGCGTCAAGGGGCTGGGGTTTCTCGAAAAGCTCCTGCTGGCCTACTTTTTCGGCACCGGCGTCGAGATCGACGCCTATCTGGTGGCCTATGGCCTGCCCTTCAGCGCCTTTATCGTGTTGCGCGAGGTGGTCAAACCGGCCTTTTTGCCGCCTTTTCTGCGAACCTGGCGCGCCTCGCAGGAGGATGGCCGGCGGTTGTTCCGCACCAGCGGCACGGTCCTGGCGATCCTGCTGGGCATCGTCTCGGTGGCGGGCGTGGCCCTGGCCGATCCCATCATCTCCCTGGCTGCGCCGGGCTTTGAAGGCGAACAACGCGCCCTGGCGGTGCAGCTCGTCCGCCTGGCCAGTCCTGCCCTGTTTCTGCTGGGACTTTCAACCCTGACCACAGCCGCTCTCCACGCCCACAAGCGGTTTGTGCTTCCCGTGTTCGGCGACGCCAGCTATCGGCTGGGTCCTTTGGTCCTTCTGCTGAGTGTGGGCGGCGTCCAGGCCATGATGGCCGGCGCGGTGCTGGGGGCCCTGGGCAAGCTGGCCATCGAGGCGGCGGGCCTGCGCACGCACCTGGGCCGTTTGCGTCCAGCCCTGGATCTGACCTTGGCCCCGGTGCGCACGGTGGGGCGGCTGGCAGCCCCCTTGCTAGCGGCCACCTTCTTGTCCCTGTTCATCGCGCCCATTGTCGAAAACGCCTTTGCCAGCCAGGTGGGCGTGGGCGGGGTATCGTCGCTGGCCTACGCCCGCAAAATCGTCGAGACGCTGACCACCATCCTGCCCTATACCCTGGGCTTGGTGCTGTTTCCCTTTTCGGCCGAGATGGCCGCGGGGGGCGACCACAAGGCGCTGGCGGGCACCCTGACTTCGGTTGTGCGGGCTCTGGTGCTCCTGTTCCTGCCGGTCACCCTGGGGCTGATGGTTCTTCGCGTGCCTTTTGTCCAGCTCCTGTTCGAGCGGGGCGCCTTTACCGCCGAGTCCACCCAACTGACGGCGGGGCCCCTGTTCTACTATGCCCTGGCCCTTTTGCCCTTTGCCCTGGAAGTGATCATCATCCCCTTCTTTTTTGCCCGGCAGGATACCCTGACGCCGGTGCTCACCGATGTGGCGGCCTTTGCTCTGAACGTGGCCCTGATCCCCCTGCTGATGCCCCTTGTCGGGTTGGGAGGCATTGCCCTGGCGGCGGCCCTGGCCAAAGGCGCCAAGGTGTTGGCGCTGTTGGTGCTCTTTTCCCGGCGCGTGCCGGATTTTCGCCTGGCGCCTCTAAAGCCCTTTTCGCTCCAGATGTTGGCCGCCTCCCTGGCGACGGTGGGGACGCTGGCCCTCTTTTCGTCGCTGGGACCCGGCTGGAGCGACGGCATGGTGGCCCTCACCCTGTATCTGTCAGCCGGCGCCCTGCTGGGGATCGCGGCGTTCTTTGGCAGCGCCTACCTCTTGCGGGTGGGCGAGCTGCGCGATCTGACGGCAAGAGGGCAGAGCTGGCTCCGCGCTCGCCGCTTCAGTTCATGAAGACAAGAACTCCTCTGCTGCAACTTCTGATGCCGTCCTGCGTATGGTAGGTACATGCGGATACAAAGGCGCACGGGCGCCTTGGCAGAAGGAGAAAAGGACCATGTCAGAAGAGGAAAAAACCGTTCACACCGAGGGTGCGGAAGAGGCGCCTGAGGCAACCGAGTCGCGGGCTGGAATGAGCGAGGAGTTCAGGGTCCAGGCCCAAGATCTGTTCCAGACCATCAATGACATCATTCGCGAAGGCACGGCCAAGCGGATCACCGTTACCCGCAATAACCGGATCCTGCTGGACATCCCTCTCGTGGTGGGCGTGGGAGCCGGTGCGTTGCTGGCTTTTTACATGCCCTTTATTTCGGCCATTGCGGCCGTGGGCGCCCTGTTTGGCGGATGCACCGTGCGCATCGACCGGGACGAGCCTGCCGATTAAGCAAGGATCGGCTACATTCCACACAGGGAGCGGGGATCAACCTCCGCTCCCTCTGTTTTTCCTCCCGCTGTCCTCTTGGGAGTGCGGCGCCCTGGCGCCGAAAAACCCGC
>CAZNQW010000167.1:0-8740 GCA_964575225.1 uncultured Anaerolineaceae bacterium
AGGAGAGGAATGGACCTGGCCCGCATCGCTCGCGCTGCTGGCTGTGCCGGCTATTGGAGGCATGTATATGATGCTGCCTTTTGTGTCCTTCGTCAAGGGTGCGATGCCGCCGTCGATCGCCATCACCTTGGTGGGATTGGCCGGCTACTGGGGCGTGCTCTTGCTGAAAAGGTCCACGGGAGCCCAAAAGGCTGTGAACTGGTTGGTCTTTACCCTCTTGGGCGTCATCACCACCGAGAGTTTCGTGTTGGGTTTTGGTGCCATGCGCCAACTGATGGCCCGGCCCAATAGCCCACTCTTTGTCGATACCAAGATTGCCATCCTGACCATCGGCGGGCCCGTTAACTGGATCGGCGCAGCGCTGGTCTTTGCCGCCATTCCCCTGCTGGCAGCCCGCAAGCCCCTGGGTTGGTGGTTTGGGCTAATCGCTGGGCTGTCCATCGCCATCGCCGGCGTACCGACCCACTTTGTGCGGCAGGCCACAGCCGACTATCTCATTGGCGCGGTTTTCGGCATAGTGCTGGTGGTGGTTTTGCTGGTGCCTGCCGTCAAACAGCAACTGATCGGCCAGTCTGACCCCGAAACCGTCTGATCCGCCTATCTCGAATATGGAGGGAAAAATCACCATGAAGGAAAGAAGCCAGGCCGGCGGCGGGGGTGCGGTATGAAGGCCCTACTGCGCCGGCTCGATTATTTGACAGCGTCTACGCGTGGCCTGCTGCTCGCCGCCACTGCCTGGGATGCGCTCATCGTGGCCATCCTGGGTGTGATGTCAGCACCGATGCAGGAACTCCTTGGCTTTTCGGTGGACCTACCCGAGGCAGAGCGCGTGGGCCGCATTGTGATGGTCTATCACGCTCTGGCCATCCCTTTCGTGGCGGCCATTACCTACCTGATCCTCGACCTGGTACCGACGACCCAGGAACTGGCGCGGGCGGTCCGGCGGGCTATCACCCCTGGCTACATGCTGGTCAGCATCGGCGGGTTGGTCTTTGCCTATCTGGGTCGCAGTTGGTTGTTCCACGGCTTGTTCCTGCTGGGCCTGGCATTGGTGTTCTATGCCGGTGTGCTGCTGGCCATTGGGCTGTGGCCCGGCCGACACCGCAACACCGACCCGGCCTATGCCCATCTGGGCTCTATTTCGCTGGAGCGGACCGCCTTTTTCGTCGTGACCGTCGCTACGCTGCTCTCGGCCCTCATCGGTGCGGGGGTGGGCGCCTTTTTCGGCAACGGCTTTGAAGCAGTGCTGGCCGAGGACATTGTGCGCCAGGAACATAGCCTGGGCGAGCTGGCCGTCATCTCCCATCTGCACATCATGCTGGCCCTTCTGGACGTGGCCGTCCTGCTCATCGTCGTGCGCCGCTTTGACCTGAAGGGGCCGCTGCACAAGGTGGCCATGCCGCTGACCATCATCGGCACGCTGGTCATGGCCGCCGGCTGTTGGGGCGTGATGCTCTGGGAGGAGATCGCCCACTGGATCATCTATGCCGGCAGTAGCCTGGTGCTGCTGGGCGCGCTGCTGATGGTCATTGCCGGGATCGACCGGCTGATCAGGAGCGGGCTGGCGCAGCAAGGGATTACCCGAGGAAGCCCACGGCAAAAACTCGCGGCGCTGGTGCGTAACCCGCTGCACTTTGGGCTCTTTGCTCAGATGATCCTGCTCCAGCCGATCATGGTCTTCCCCGGGCTGTACACCGCTGTCAAGCTGGATGAGGTATTCCGTACCTGGCCGATGGAAGCTGAGCGCCGCATCCTGGTCGGCCACTGGCATATCCTGGCCACAACCACCGCGGTGATGATGCTCTTTCTGGTCGCAGACCGGCTGGACCTGCGTGGGTGGATGCGGCAGGTGCTGGGGTGGGGTGTCCTGCTGGGCGCCAACCTGGCTTTTGTCGTGGCTGCCGTGTACGAGTTTCTTCCGCCCAATGCCGAACGGGCATGGACGACCCTCTATCTGGACATCGGATTAGGCCTGACACTGGTGGTGCTGGCCGTGTTTCTGGGAATCCGGCTGATCGATCTCTTTCGGGCCAAGGGCCATTGGACGGAAAGCGAAAGGCCATGAGCGATGCAGCCCTCTCGCAGAGGATGGAACAGGGAGTACGGAGCTGCCTCCGGGCCAAGCTGCGTGCCTACTGGGCACTGATCAAAAGCAAACAGACCTTACTGCTGTTGGCCACAGGGCTGGCGGGCTACCTCAGCGCCCGGCCCGAAGCGGGCACGGCAGCCATGGCAGCGCTCATGGTCCTGGCCCTATTCGCTACCATCAGTGGGACGACGGCGCTAAACATGGTCTTTGACCGGGACATCGACGTCCAGATGGGACGCACAGCCCGCCGGCCGCTACCCTCGGGGATACTGTCGGCGCGTGAGGCAGCGATCTTTGGTGCGACCCTCGTCGCCGTGGGGCTGGCTCTGGCCTTCTGGCTGAGCCAGCCCTTTGGCTGGGTGATCGGTGCGGGGATTGGGCTGGACCTGGGCGTCTATACTCTGTGGCTCAAACGGCGCTCTCCGTGGTCCATCGTCTTTGGCGGCGTCTCAGGCGGCATGCCGATCCTGGCCGGCCGCGTGCTGAGCACGGGTAGGGTGGACGGCCTTGGACTGCTTCTGGCCCTGTCGGTGCTACTCTGGATCCCAGCCCATATCCTGACCTTTGCCATGAAATATGCTGGTGACTACCGGCAGGCGTGTGTGCCCACCTGGCCAGCGGTCTATGGCTTTGATTCGGCGCGCCAGTTCATCGCTGTGTCCAACGCGCTGCGAGCACTGTCGCTGGTGGCGGCCGGTTGGTGGCTGAGTATCTGCCCCTGGAGCCTGGGCCTGCTCGTTCTGTCAGGCGTGATCACGGTGAGCCTGTCGGTGCGGGCCGTGCTGCGACCCTCGGAAGAGTTGAATCTCCGGTTGTTCAAGTTCGCGTCGGTGCACATGTTGGGCTCGATGGTACTCCTCACACTGGGAGCATTGCTCTAGAACCTGATCACCAAACTGCGTGCCTGACTTTCCTCGCCAAATTGGGCTACGAACGGGTCGATGGCTCGATGGCTGCAGTCCTCGCACGATCAGGCGCCTGTGGGGGCCGGGTGCGTCGTTGTTTGCGGTTCTGTGACTGCCGGTGCATCTGATTCGGCGATCTTGCACCAGAGCTTCGGCCAGGCGAACAGCACCAACAGGACCAGGCAGATGATCGGGGCCAGGGAAAAGAGCGAGAACCTTCCCAGCGCCCCGCCGGTCTCAATGGCGAGGGGGATGCCCACCACGAGCTCGGCTGTGCCGGCGACCAGGCCGACGACGCGGGTCCATTCGCGGGGCCCAATGATAATGCTCACCGTCACGACAGCCCACCCAACCATGGCCGCCCAGTGCAGCTTTTGCACGAGGCTAAAGATCGGAGCACCGATGGTAATGATCCGGCTCGTACTGGCGACGCCGTTCATCCAGCAGGTGATATAGGCCATGCCGGCAAGAAGCGCCAGCAGGATACGGGGCCACGAGACTCCCCCCACGAATCTGACGAGCAAAAAGTAGAGCACCAGGTAGGGCCAGAAGAGAGGGAAATAGACAGGTGGCAAACCCGCTGCCATAAACGGCACGTTAACAAACCAACTGCCCAACAGCGCCAAGACGGTAGCCACCACCGAGAGAAAGAAGGCCCAGTTCCTGCGGGTCAGGAATCCATAGGCACTGACGGCGAACAGCACGCCGCCGAGGAGCCCCAGGTCGGCCATGAGGGGGTGGATCGTCTCCAGGAGCATTTCACACCCCGGTTCAGCAGAGGGCGTGTTCATCCCGACGATATACCATTTCTGGAACAGGATGAAATGGCCGATGATCCCCATCAGCGCGCCGACGATGCCCAGTACTGCTCCAAGCAAATTTCGTTTGTTCATTCTCATCTCCTTTTTGAATCTCATTGCCCGTCGCTGCCGATATGGCACGAACAGCCCTTGTAATAGGCCTCATCGCCATGATCTGCCACGTAGACGACAGTGCCGGGTTCGATCGTCAAGTTGCAGTCTTTCAGGAACGTGGGTTCCTCCTCCCAGGGATAAACCTGCACGTTGCAGGTGACATACACCGTTCCTCTCCATGTGCCGTTGCAGAGCGGGCCCTCAACCACCCTGTCCACGATCAAGCTTCTGCCGCCGATCTCGATCTGAGTGGGTGTGGAAAATGGTTGGGGCGTGGGTAACTGCTCCGGCGGGACCGTCAGATAGTGGGGCGTGCCCGTTGGTCGTGGGCAGAAAGGTGGGTCATGGGCCGGTGCAGTCAGGCTGCACGAAGCACAGACCACAACCACGAGTGCCAGCAAGAAGAGTAGGTGTCTTTTCATTATGGACCTTGGTTACAGAGACAGCATAGCTATCGCACCGGCAGCAGGCCGACTTTCTATGTTCAACATAGCACAACAGCGGCCAAAAGTCTTGAACTTATGGCAATTTTCACCAGCCCGGAAGCCCGGGCCCGAGACTGCATTTGCCCGGGGTACAGGGATATGATACACTGCTGTGGACGGCAACACCCGAAGACAAGGGATGGTCAGATTCATGAAGACCCTGGAAGAGTGGTTGCGCTCGCATCCGATCTTTTCCTCACTGGGAGTCCGCGAGCAGGAACTGTTGGTGAGGCAGTCGCTGGTGCGCGAATTGCAAAAGGGGGAAGTTCTGGCGCTGCAGGGCGATGCGTGGCCGCACCTGTTCCTGGTGGGTAAGGGCCAAATCGATGCGGCCAAGGCATCCAGCGAGGGGCGCAGCCTGCTAGTCGCAACCTTTGGCGCAGGCGATCTGTTCTGGGGCCCGGCCTTTTTCCAGGAGGGCGCCGTGCTACCGGCCACTTTGGAAGCGCACGATCACACGCGCCTGCACCTCTGGTCTCGCCAAGACATCGAGCCGCTCCTACTCGCCCACGGCAGCATCTTGTGGGCGTTGTGCGGCCTGATGATCGAGCGCATGCAGCAGGCCAGCACTGTTGTGGAGGGGCTGGCCTTTCAGCCAGTGGCCGGCCGCCTGGCGCGGCTGCTGGTGACGTTCTCGGCCGGCCGCGAGGCTGAGCCGATCCCCCGAAGCCTGACCCTGGACGAGATCGCCGCGCGCATCGGGACAACGCGCGAGGTGGTGTGCCGTTTCCTCCACCGTTTTGCTGATGAGGGGATGATCGACATTAGGCGCACTGAATTCGTCATCCACGACCAAGACCGGCTCGAGGAACTGGCCAGGCAGGTCAAAGGGTAGGCTGAACGCACAATCGCGTGTTGAATCTCAAGCCGTTGGTTTCGCCCGGAATCGGCCACACCGGCCAGTGGAGAGACGCCGAGTTTCTTGTAGTGGAGGGCAACGACCGAGTCGGTGGCCTAGTGGAGCTGGAACAGTCTTTCGCCGATTTGCTTTTTGGCTATGCAGCCTATCCAGACGATTTTTTGACCGGAGCCAAGGTGAAACCTACAGGCCTTCAGGCGTAGAGCATATAGACCTCACCCTGGTATCCGTGTAGGTGGGAAGCAAGGCTCGAGCTAGGGAAAGAGCTCCCCTCGGCCCGTACTCAATAGTGGATCGCTGCAGTTCCACAACAACTCTGATCCGTGAATCTCATTTCGCCGAATATCGACTTGGAAAGGTAGAGTAAATCGATGAAAAAAGAGCAACTTCGAGTGGGCCTCATTGGGGCGGGCAGCTGGGCCCAAATGGCCCACCTGCCCGCCTTTGCTGATCAAGAGGGCGTCCGAGTGGTTGGCATCACCGACGCAGATGCAAACCGTGCCCGCGCGCTGTGTCAAGAGTTCGGCATAGACAGCCATTACCCCGACTTGTGGACGATGCTGCAAGAAGCCGATCTGGATATTCTGGATGTCGTCACATCCCGGGGCATGCACTTTGAACCCGCTATGATGGGCATGGAACACAACCTTGATCTTTTGTGTGAGAAACCGCTGGGCCACAATTTGGCCGAAGCCCGTACTCTGTATGCGACTGCTCAGCGTCGTAGATTGGTCACACACGTGGGCTTTACATACCGCTACAGTCCAGCAGTGCAGTATATGCGCGACCTTGTCCAGAGTGGGTATGTCGGCGAAATCTTCCAACTGCAGGGGTTCGAGCAGAATGCCCAACTGATAGACCCATCTACCCCGCTTCCACGCATTGGTTTCAGCCGAAAAACCGATAGTGGAGCCCTGCATGGTTTCGGATCGCACCTTTTGGATCTAGCGCGATGGATCGTAGGTGAGATTGATGAGGTCATCGGCCATATGGCCACGTATATCCATGAACGTCCTGTTCTTGGCGAGGATTGCCGGTTAACAGTTGAGGTCGACGATAGCACGGCCGTGATGGCCCAATTCGAAAGCGGCGTGCAAGCAGTGATGCAATTCAGCAAGATCGCCATGGGCCGTCCTCCCGGGGTCGAACTACGCATCTTTGGAAGCCAAGCCGGATTATGGGTTCGACTGGAAGAGTCGCCCCAGGGAGACGAGCACCTGTTTGCCGCCGACTTGTCCAATCGCAACTTTCGACCTTTGCAGGTTCCCGAAAAGTACCTGATCGGCCACGATCCTGCCCGCGACTCGAACCAAAACTACTACTCGGCTCTGGTTCGTCATTTCCTGCACAAAGTTCGCGAGCGGGATATCGAGGAGGGAAATAGCGACTTCTCGGACGGACTTAAAGCCCAGGAGGTGCTAGAAGCCATCGAGCTTTCGCACGTCGAGCGGCGTTGGGTCAAACTGCAGGAAATTGCGGAAAGGGAATACGACGGTAATCAATAGCAAGGCCGGTCACGGAAGGTTGTAGATAGCTGGAAAGGTTCAGCGGACGGCGCGCCAAGCGCCGTCCGCTGAAATCGATTGCTCGCTAACCGTCTTTTCGCTGGCCTGCTTCGGTCATCGCACCTGGTTGCATTCAGGGGCGTTCGTGTACCGATCAGGCAAGGTCAAAGCGGTCAAGGTTCATCACCTTGTTCCATGCCGCGACAAAGTCGTGCACGAATTTCTCCTGGGAATCCGCAGACCCGTAAACTTCGGCCAAGGCCCGGAGTTGGGAGTTCGACCCAAAAATGAGGTCGATACGGGTGCCCGTCCACTTGAGTTCGCCCGTTGCGCGATCGCGACCCTCGAACACCTCTTGGTCTTCCGAGGTTGCCTTCCACGCTGTGCCCATGTCGAGCAGATTGACAAAAAAGTCGTTGGTGAGTGTCTCTGGCCGTTTGGTAAAGACGCCATGTGGGGACTGTCCAAAGTTGGCATTCAGGGCGCGCATACCGCCCACAAGCACCGTCATCTCAGGGGCCGTCAGCGTCAGCAGTTGCGCCCGATCGATCAGCAGCTCCTCTGCCGAGACAGAGAACTTGGCCTTGAGGTAATTGCGGAACCCATCGGCAACCGGTTCGAGTACGGAGAACGACTCTGCGTCGGTTTGCTCCTGCGATGCATCCGTGCGCCCCGGTGTGAAAGGAACGGTCGCATCGTGACCGGCATCCTTGGCCGCTTGCTCGACCCCTGCGCATCCACCCAGGACAATCAGGTCGGCGAGGGATACCTTTTTCCCGCCTGACTGCGCGCCGTTGAACTCCTTTTGGATTCCTTCGAAAGTATCCAACACTTTTGCCAGTTGGACCGGCTGGTTGACCTTCCAATCTTTTTGGGGCGCCAGACGAATGCGCGCGCCGTTGGCACCGCCGCGCATGTCGGAGCCACGGAACGTGGAGGCCGACGCCCAGGCGGTCGAGACCAGTTGCGAGACCGATAGGCCCGAGGCAAGGATTTTGGCCTTGAGATCGGCGATATCCTGTGCGTCGATCAGCTCGTGATCGACGGCGGGCACCGGGTCCTGCCAGATCAGTTCCTCAGCCGGGACCTCAGGGCCGAGATAGCGGGAGCGCGGGCCCATGTCGCGATGGGTCAGCTTGAACCACGCGCGGGCAAAGGCGTCCGCGAACTCGTCCGGGTTCTTGTGAAAGCGCTCTGCAATGGGCCGATAGATCGGGTCCATCCGCAGCGCCATGTCGGCCGTGGTCATCATGGTCGTCACCCGCTTGGACGGATCGTGAGCCGCTGGCGCGAGATCGTCTTCCTTGGGGTTGACCGGGACCCACTGCCAGGCGCCGGCAGGACTCTTGACCAGATCCCAATCGTAGCCGAACAACATGTCGAAATATCCCATGTCCCATTGAATCGGGTTCGGCGTCCAGGCGCCTTCGATGCCGCTGCTGATCGTGTCGCCGCCTTTGCCGCCGCCAAAGCTACTCTTCCAGCCCAGGCCCTGCTCTTCGATGGGGGCTGCTTCCGGCTCGGGTCCCACATGGGACGCAGGGCCGGCGCCGTGGCATTTGCCGAATGTGTGCCCGCCGGCGACGAGAGCGACGGTCTCTTCATCGTTCATGGCCATGCGTGCAAAGGTCTCGCGAATATCCTTGCCCGATGCAACCGCGCTAGGAGTACCGTTCGGCCCTTCTGGGTTGACATAAATCAAGCCCATCTGCACAGCGGCGAGCGGGTTCTCGAGATCCCGTTCGCCGGTGTAGCGCTTGTCGCCAAGCCACTCGCTCTCGGCCCCCCAGTAAATGTCCTCTTCCGGTTCCCAAATGTCCTCGCGCCCGCCGGCAAAGCCAAAGGTCTTCAAGCCCATTGACTCCAGGGCGCAGTTGCCGGCGAGGATCATCAGGTCGGCCCAGGAGATCTTTTTGCCATATTTCTGTTTGATCGGCCAAAGCAAACGGCGCGCCTTGTCGAGGTTGACGTTGTCTGGCCAGC
>CAZNQW010000168.1:0-8654 GCA_964575225.1 uncultured Anaerolineaceae bacterium
AAAAGAGCCTATTCCTTTGTCAAAGTGCCACTTGACTTTTTACCGCATGTCTTCTCTACTCGGCGCCGTTGAGCTGCTGGCGCAGCTGGGTCCACACCTCGCGCAGCGCGTGGGCCATCTCCCCTTCAGGCTCAAAGAGGGTGACCGGCTCGCCTTGAACCATCGCCTCGGTGACGACGGTGTCGTAGGGCAGCCTGCCCACCAGGGGAATCCCCTGCGCGCGGCAAAAGGCTTCGATGTTGGCCGTGTTGGCCGGGTTGACGTCAGCCTTGTTGATCAGCACCAGTGCCGGCACACGAAAGTGACGTACCGTTCCCAGGATGCGTTCCAGATCGTGAACACCCGAGACCGTCGGTTCGGTCACCAGCAGAGCCAGGTCAGCCCCGGCATTGGCCGAAATGACCGGGCAGCCGATACCCGGAGGGCCGTCCACAAGCAGCAGATCCCGGCCCTCATCGAGCGCCAACAACCGGCCCTGTTGCTTGACCATGGTCACCAGCTTGCCCGAGTTCTCCTGGGCCGCAAAGAGATGGGCATGGAACAGAGGCCCAAACCGCGTGTCGGATCGAAACCACAATCCGGCTTGTTGTTCCTCACTGTGGATGGCTTCCACAGGGCATTGATAGACGCACGAATCGCAGCCCTCACAGGCCAATGGGTCGACCCGGTAGGTGTCATCGCCGGGTACCACAGCATCAAAGCGGCACACTTCGTAACAGCGGCCACACAGGGTACACAGATCCGGATCGATAATCGCCACCTGCCCACCCATGAACACGTGTTCTTCCAGCTTGGTCGGCTCCAAGACCAGTTCGAGATTGGCGGCATCCACGTCGGCGTCTGCCAACACAATGGGCATCTCTTCCGAAGCCAGATGAGCCAGCGCTGCTGCCACCGACGTCTTGCCGGTGCCTCCTTTACCGCTCAAGATCACAAGCTGCTTCATCGGGCCTCCTTCTGAGATACGATTTCCTCGATCTGGGTATACAGAGCTAGAAACTGGGGCACGTATTCCGGCAGTGCCTCGACAAGCGATTTGCCACTGGAGATGGCCTCAGCGATGCGTCGGTCCAACGGGATGCGCATCAAGATGGGCACCCCTTCAGCCTCGCAGTACTCTTCCACGCCGGCATTGCCCACGCCATTTCGATTGATGACGACCCCTACCGGCAGGCCCAGCTCATCGCGGGCCACCTGCACCGTCAAGCGCAAGTCGTGCAGTCCAAAGGGCGTCGGCTCGGTGACCAAAAGGACGAAATCGGCGCCGCGCATCGTCTCGACCACCGGGCAAGACGTCCCCGGCGATGCATCGAGGATAGAGATACCCCCCTCTTTACCTTCCATGTGCCGTTCCTTCAACTGGTGGATGATCGGCACACCCATTGCCTGCCCCACGTTCAGGGTTCCATGTCCAAAGGTAAGGGGCCCGGCCCGGCCTGATTCCAACGTGCCCAGGGGATGCAGAACCTCATGGATGGCTCCCTCTGGGCAGTTCAGGGTGCAACTCCCACAGCCGTGACACAACTCGGGAAAGATGAGCACCTTGCGCCCCACCACCGCAATGGCATGCCAGACGCACACCTCGGCACATCGACCGCAGAAGGTACAGAGATCGTAATCGACCTCTGGGATCAGGATGCCCACCTCTTCGCGGTGTTCCAGTCTTGGCTTCAAGAACAAGGCCGCGGTGGGCTCTTCGACGTCACAGTCCAGGAACAGCAGATTCCCGGACTGGGTATCGGCGCTTTGGTTTGGCATACCGGCTGCGGCCAAAGACATGGCCAAACTGGTGGCCACAGTAGTCTTGCCGGTGCCACCCTTGCCACTTGCTACCGCAATGATCATCTACGTTTCTCCTCTGATTCCCTGCTTGGCCGGTCGCCCTTTCGGTCAAGGCGACCGGCCTACGGGTATCCAGTCCATGGAGGCGGAAACTCGGACCTTCCGCCTCGTGGCTGCCCTTGGTGGATCCCAGGTCAGCGGTTGAGCCGGTCCAGTTTGCCTGCCACATCCTCCAACTGCTGGCGAAGCATCTCGGCTTCTTCCCGCAATCGACCCACGTCATCCTCTTCGTATTCACCATCGGCGGGCACCTGGCCATGCCCATGGTCCTCGCTCTCACTGCAAGGCGCAGCGCCCGTAAGCTCGCCGCCCAGATAGCGCTGTACCGATTGGCGGACCGTACCATAGGCCCCGGTCACACCCTCGATGCCCAGTTGCTCAAAGAACATGATCGCTCGACCACCCATTCCGCCGGCAAGCATTACGTTAGCGCCGAGGCCATGGATAAAGCCCGGAACCTGTCCAGGTTCGTGCTGGCCGTAGAACGGGCTATCCACCTCTTGGATTCCCGTGACCTGATTGCCTTGCACGTCTACCAGGATATAAAAGGGGCAACGTCCAAAGTGCGGGCTAACGACACTGTCCAATCCATTCTTGTCGTCTGCGGAAACAGCAATGCGCATCGGTTATCCTTCCTTTTCCAATCGATCGATCCGGTCCATGGTGTCGGCCAACTGCTGCCGAAGGCTCTTGAGCGTCTCCCGAAGTTCGGTCAATTCTGAATCGGGAGCTGTTGCCGGCGACGGCTGGGTCGGCATCACGGGTTGAACCCCACTGCCCATGCCCATGCCCCGGCCCATGCCGCGACCCATGCCCCGGCCCATGCCACGACCCGTGCCCATTCCTGCTCCACTACCCATGCCTGCTCCACTGCCCATGCCGGCGTGGGCCGCAACATTGGCACCGCCCATCGACGGAACGCGACCGGCCTTGAAGGCCTCAACGGCCTGTCGGACCGTGCCCTCGGGAACCAGGTAACCGGCCACACCGGCCGCTTCCAGCACGTCAAAAGCATTGGGTCCCAAGTTGCCGGTGAGGACCGCCTGGGCGCCATGCTGTACGACAAACTGCGCCGCCTGGATCCCTGCGCCCCCTCCCTGGTTCATGGCCGGATTCGCCACGGCCTCAAACTGCATCGTGTCCGTGTCAACAAAAATATAGGTTGGGCAGCGTCCAAAGACGGGGCTAGCGGGCGCTTCCAACGTGTCACCCTGTGCAGAAACAACAATCCTCATGAATCACACCTCTTTCTTTCGATTTGGTTTTCGGGTGCGCTGTGCTCGCGGGCCGCTACAGCGCATTCGACTTTTCTAGTCTACTTCCTCAATGGCCCCTTCTGGGCACTCGGCCGCACACGATCCACACTCGATGCACTCGTCCACATCAATGAACGCATGCCCGTCGACCATGGAGATGGCTTCCGAGGGACAGACCTCTATACAACTCTCACATGCGGTGCATTTTTCCACATCTACTTTGTACATTGTTTTTCCCCTTTTGTTTATGTTCATCGAACCAAGGCTGGGCAGGGCAGCTTTCACCCTTCAAGGATCCATATCGCTGATGGCTCTTTGGCTTTAAAATCGGCTTTTTTTCTGTAGCCCCTCCCCTTCACCCCTCAATGTCCGGCGCGATCCTGCATAAAGGTCGATGTCTGAGCCTGTGGTGTCCTCTGCGCCAGATCCTGAGCGATGGGCGCAAAAAGCTCGCCCTGATACTCCTCGATACGCCCGGCATCACACAACTTGGCGATTTCGGGATCGATGGGCAATCGCCCCAGGAAAGGCGTCCCGATCCGTTGCGCCGTCTCCTCAGCGTGGCTCGGCCCAAAGAGTTCATAGCGCTTGCCCGTATCCGGGCACTCGAAATAGCTCATATTCTCGATCAGTCCCAGGATTGGCGTCTGCATCTGCTGGGCCATATTGGCCGCCTTGCGGACCACCATTCCAGCCAAGTCCTGGGGAGAGCTGACGAGCACAATGCCCGACATGGGCAAGGATTGCATCACTGTGAGTGAAGCGTCCGAGGTGCCGGGCGGTAGGTCCACCACCAAATAGTCCAGGGTGCCCCAAAAGATATCGCCCCAGAACTGCTTGATGGCCCCGCTGACCAGCGGCCCTCGCCAGATAACGGCCATGTCCTCCTGCTCCAGCAGCAGGTTGACGGACATCACTCGGATGCCCGACTTGCTCTGGGGAGGTGTCGGCCCCAAAGGACTCATGCCTAGCCGCGCCCCGTCGGGAAAGAACATCTTGGGGATGCTGGGTCCGGTGATGTCGGCATCCAAGATGCCCACCTGGTATCCCTGCCGACGCAGGGCGATGGCCAACAGACCGCTGACCAGCGACTTGCCCACTCCCCCCTTGCCACTCATCACTGCGATCACGCGGCGGATCTGGTTCAGATCCTCCGCAGCGCCCTTTTGTGGCACGCCAATGCCAATGCGCCGTTTTTCCTCCTCGGTCATCTCGGTCAGATCGACAGCCACCGACTCGACGCCCTCGAGCGCGCCAACCGCTTTTTCCACATCGCCTACGATCTGCTCTTTCAGCGGGCAGGCTATGGTGGTCAAAGCCAGGGTGACCTTCACCCGACCGCCCTCGAGTTGCACCTGGCGAACCATACCCAACTCCACCAGATTCTTGTGCAACTCGGGATCCATCACACCCTCAAGCGCCTTGCGAATTTCATTCTCTGTGATCAACGTTCAAGCCTCCTTTGGCATACTTTTTTCATCTCTTGCTGCCTGTAATTCCAACGTGCTCCCTCCACCTCCCGACGGACCCTCCAGGTGGCCCTCCATATGCGACTCGTAGGTATCGAGGAAGCTATGTAGCACGCGCTCCGTTTCGCGCAGATCTTCCACCCACCAGGCCAGGTAGCGATCGCCCTCCTCTGTCAAGTGGTACACCCGGCGCGCCGGCCCAGGGTTGCTGGTATCCCAGCGAGAAACAACCAACCCGCCATCCTCTAGATTCCGCAGCAACCGGTAGACAGTGCTTAGGTCCACAGGATTCTGCTCAAAGCCAAAAGGATTCAGGTTATCCAACAGCTCATAACCATGAACCTCCTCGCAATGCAGAAGCAGCAGCAAACACGGCTCCAGAAAACGATGGATACGTCTGGGGCAGGCTTCCTCTCCCTGTCCATTTTGCCAGCGACGTCGGCCATAGGGCACAATGCTATCCTCCCTTCTACGACCATGTATGTGCATGGTGCATATAGGATAGCATACATCGCCTACCTTGTCAAGTATTTTGAACACGTTGCCCAGGGCTGCCAAAGCCGGTCATTCCATCCGATTTGACGCTCGGCGCCCCGTGTCCGCACAGCACCGTTCTCGGGGAAGGCCTGCACTCCTGGCAGAGCCCTGATAGGGGTACGGCATGGGCTCGGCTACCAATATCAGCCCGCGCGCAAACTGGCGATGCGGGGCCCCATCCGATAGATGAACCCAGTTCTGCCCACCAAGGCAAAGGCGCTATCAGATCGCCCGCTTGCGCCCGGCCTTTTTGCGCTCCATGTACACAAGCTGCCGTTCCGCAAGCTTGCCGCCATCGACCAGGTGATGCCGATGTTCGAGCGCGTGATGAAACCATCGCTCGGCATCCTCCCAAGCCCCCCGCTGGAAGAGGAGCTGCCCCAACTCCAAGGCGCTCGACGCCTCTTCGGGCGTTTCCTTGAGTACCTCAAGATATCGCTCCTCCGCGTCGGTATATCGGTCCAACCCGAGTACGTAGCCGATATCAAAGACCTGATCGGGATCGTAGCGTTCTGCCTTGTGCCGGATCAGAGCATGGGTGCGAGGCAGGATCCAATCCAGGTGGCGGACGATCTTGACACCGAGTTCGATATCGGTCGCGGCAACGCCATCGGGCAGATGGAGTTCCAGTTCATCGTCCTTGTCCAAGACGGCATTGAGCGGCTTGATCTCATCTCCCACCCGCAGTCGTTGCAAGAACATCGAGGCATCCCCCGTGTTCGACACCCAAAGGGATCCATCCCTGTGGACCACTCTCAAGTTCTGGTCTGCACAGCACTCCTCTTCGGGGTGTACCTGAACCGTAGCCTGGTTGGGATAGTGCACATCCAAGATCTCCAGGAAATCGGCGGTGTAGTCTTTGAGAATGCCGATATGCTCGTGAACCACATCGCCCTCTGTCACCTCTACAACGACCTTGGTGCCCACATAGTGTTCCAACAAGGGATCGTATTTGGTGCCGGCATACCCGATAATGTTTTGGCCTACCTGGCTCAAATACTCCTGACTTCCGGCAGCAACCCCCTTTAAGCCTGCGCCCTGAATGCGGCCGATCAGAATGGCAATGGCCTGATTCAGAGAATCCGAGATCAGGTTGATAAAAGTACGGCTCCTGCGCCTCAAGTGGCGCCACAAACCGGAGTGGAAGACTGCCTCCAACTCTCGTTGCCGTCGCTCCCATAGCTTTCCGTGGACCTGATCAGAGTACCGATAGATGGCCTGGATCTGGGGATATTCCTCTTGATAGAGGATGTAACTGGTCTCGATGTGATGTTCGTCCTGCACGTCGCTGCGATAGATCAGTTCCATCCCGGTGGGATACAAAGCCAACTCACCCCATATAAGGCGACCGTCCAACTTTTCCAACGTCACCTGATAGCCATCAAAGTCTTGCAGGCAGCGATCCTTCTCCCGCCCTTTCAAGAAGCCGCGGATTAGCGCGCCCCCCAAAAGAACAACCAGGGTTACCAGCAGTGTCGCATCGATCATCCTGTCCTCCCGCAAAAAACCTTTGCCAGCCTATTTTAACACACTTTGTTTGAAAAGTATATTTAAATGATATTAATCTTTTTTACACCCAAATCGAGTCATGAAGGCCGCACCCCATTTGACAATCCAAGTTTTAATCTTGGGCCTTCGTAACCTTTTGTGCATTGGCGCGTCCTGATTGTACAGGCGCAGGGAGTGCTTTTTCTCCGTGTGCCAGGTGGCCATTGTCCCAACTTGGCGATTGCAAAGCGCAGGTTAAGATCGCTCGCGCTCCGTTTTTTGCTGTTTGTATTCACTGGGCAACGCTAGACCGATCCGGGGGCCTTTTGCAGCATCCAACTCCAAAGGACGTACGCAAGGAATCCCATACGATTCGGACCGGGACGATTCAGCGCGTCATCGTCCTGATTGGCATAACCCTGGCCCTGGTCTTGATCCTGTTTGCCGGGTACTATGTCTCAGATCGATACATTCACCCAGGCGCGCAATCCGACGCCGACGCAAACATGGACTCTATGATTCAGGCTGTGCGCGAGCAGCCATCCAACCCGGAGCTACGCGTCGCATTGGCTGCTGCCTTTTTACAGGCAGGTCAGGTTACCGAAGCACTCGAACAAGCCGAACAAACGTTGATGCTTTATCCCGAGCACGAGGGGGCGCTTTTGATCGCCGGCGTGGCCCACGCTCGTTTGAGCCAACCGGAGGCAGCCCTTGAGCCCCTGCAACGATTCGTGGGATTGCGAGAGGACCGGTCCATGGCCCGGTCAGACACCACTCTGGAAATGGCCTACTACTACCTGGGCCAGTGCTATGGTGAGCTGGGGCAACCAGACCAGGCAATCGCCGCCCTTGAAAAGGCCGTGGCGATCAACGCCGTGGATGCCGATGCCCTGCACCTTCTGGGGATGGCCTACCACGCCTCGGGGCAGCCCGAGGCTGCCCTCCAGCGCTATCACCAGGCCGTGCGCCTGGTGCCGGACTTTGTCGAGGCCTACCAGAGCATGGAGGACAGCTACCAGGCCCTGGACAAGAGCGACCACACGATCTATGCCCAAGGCATGATTGCTTTCAGCCAGGGAAAATACAAGACGGCAGCGTCTCGCCTCGAGCGGGCTACCCAGGCCCTGCCCGACTTTGCCCCGGCTTTCCTTGGGTTAGGATTGAGCTACGAACAATTGGGGCAATTGACGGATGCTCTCACCGCTCTGCAGCGGGCCATTGAATTGGATCCTGACAGTTTCTCCGCCCAGCAGGCTAGAGGGCGAATTCAAACCGCCATCGATTCACAGAACTAGAGGACGCATGCCAGAATGGGCGAGCGGAGACGACGCTGTCTCCATCGAAGGCCAGGAAACCACAGAGGTTGGGAAGGGCTCAGTCGCCCTGCCGCACGAACACGATCGCGAGGGTTCTGCGGCGATGCCGCCAGAGGCGGAGCCACTGGACGCAGGGCGGACTGCTCAAGCCGAAGAAACCACACCTGCCGAGGTGGAACCGGAACCCGCGCCTGAGCAAGAGCCTGCTCCCCCCGAGCCCAAGGCCGAACCGCCTCCTGCTGAAAAAGCTGCTCCTGCCGACGTCGAACCCGAACCGGCTCCTGTCGAGGAAGCCGCGACTGCCGGGGTCGAACCCGAACCCGCACCCGAGGAAGAGCCCGCACCCCTCGAGCCCGAAGCCGAACCGGCTCCTGCCCAGGAAGCCGCGCCTGCCCAGGTCGAACCCGAACCGACGTCCGAAGAAGAGCTCGAGCCCCTCGAGCCTGAGGCCGAACCGGCTCCCAGCGAGGAAGCCGCGCCTGCCGGGGTCGAACCCGAACCTGCGCCCGAGGAAGCGCCCGCTCCCCTCGTACTCGAAGCTGAACCGACTCCTGCTGAGGAAGCCGCGCCTGCCGAGGTCGAACCCGAACCCGCGCCCGAGGAAGCGCCCGCTCCCCTCGTACTCGAAGCCGAACCGGCTCCTGTCGAGGAAGCCGCGCCTGCCGAGGTCGAACCCGAACCCGCGCCCGAGGAAGAGCTCGAGCCCCTCGAGCCTGAGGCCGAACCGGCTCCCAGCGAGGAAGCCG
>CAZNQW010000169.1:0-8596 GCA_964575225.1 uncultured Anaerolineaceae bacterium
CCCCCCCACTACACCCTATCCTACACTCTGTCCCTACCCGACGCTCTTCCGATCTCGATCTACGAGAGATCGAAGAGGCCGCCAACCGCTGGCGGTGGCGGCTCAAGCCGTTGAGCCATCGCCTGCGCCAGGTCCACGGCGATTTTCACCCCTTTAACCTGCTCTTTGAAGAGGGGGTCACCTTCCACGTCCTGGACCGCAGCCGCGGTGAATGGGGCGAACCGGCCGATGACCTGAGCTGCCTGACGATCAACTATCTCTTTTTCTCGCTGCAACGTTGGGGTCGCCTGGACGGACCCTTCCGTGCGTTGCACGACCGATTCTGGGAGCGCTATCTGTACTCGCGGCGCGATGATGAGCTGGCAGCCGTGATCCAGCCCTGGTTTGCCTGGCGGACTCTGGTGTTGGCCAGTCCGCTCTGGTATCCCACCATCCAAGAGGAGGTGCGGAAAAAGCTGCTGGTTTTTGCCCGGAATGTCTTGGCCAGCGAGCGATACGACTATCGGCGGGTGAACGACTATGTGGGGGTGGACTGATGTCCACGCTCGTTCGGCCGGGGTTTGTCGTCTGGCTGACGGGGCTGCCCTCGTCAGGCAAAACGACCCTGGCCCACGCATTGGGCCGATTGCTCGCTGAGCGGGGGATCGACGCCGCCCTCCTGGATTCCGACGAGCTGCGCCGCCGCCTGACACCCAATCCGACCTATTCCGACGGGGAGCGGGATGGCTTTTACCGTACCCTGGCCATCCTGGCCGAATTGCTGGCTGCCCATGGGGTGAATGTCCTGATCGCCGCTACCGCTCCCAAGCGAGAGCACCGCCAGGCGGCCCGCGACCGAATCAGCCGTTTTGCCGAGGTGCATGTGGATTGTCCCCCCGAGGTGTGCCGGGCGCGGGATCCCAAGGGTTTGTGGCGACGGGCAGACCGGGGCGAGATCAACACGTTGCCGGGGGCCGGCGCGCCGTATGAGGCGCCGGAAGCGCCCGAGGTGCGAATCGACACGTCGTGTCGCCCGGTGGACGCCGCGGCGCGGGAGATTCTGGCGCAGTTGGACGCCCAGGGCTTCTGGGCATGAGACCGTGGCGAGCAGGGGCGCCGTCATGCCCGCGGAGGCGGGCATCCATTCCTGAGGCCAGGCCGGATGGACCCGCGCGTGTACGGGGGTGACAGGGCTTTATCGCGTGAGTGCCTGCCTTGGCAGGTACTCCAGGGAGGCCATTGTATGAGCCAGGGACCGCAATCCCTCATCAACCCCTTTGCCGACCCGGGCATGGTCTCGGGCTATGAGGACTGGTACCAAGGCGGAGGGCGCCGGGCCGATCTTTTGGAAAAGGCCCTTTTGAAACGGCTTCTGGCCCTTTTCCCCGACGCTGTCACCCTGTTAGAAGTCGGCAGTGGTACAGGTCATTTCAGCCGATGGTTCGGTGACCAGGGCTTGAGCGTGGTGGGCGTGGATCGATCGCTGCCCATGCTGACCGAGGCCGTCCACCTGGACGGCCCGCCCTGGGTGCGGGGCGATGCTTTGAGCCTTCCCTTTCCGGCGCGCAGCGTGGACCTGGTGGCGATAATCACCACTCTGGAATTCTTGCCGAACCCCACCCGCGCTCTGAGCGAGGCGATGCGTGTGTGCCGTCAGGGATTGCTCCTGGGGGTGTTGAACCGCCAGAGCCTTTTGGCGCGGCAGCTTCAGAAAAAGGGTGGGCCCGTGTGGGGAGTCGCGAATTTCTACGCGGTGAACGAGTTGATCGGGCTGGCGCGGTCTGCCGCCCGCGGCCAACCGCTGGAGGTTTCGTGGCAGACCACTCTGTGGCCGTTGTGGCCCGGGCCGCTGCCACTGCCCTGGGGTGGGTTTATCGGCATGACTATCAGGCCGGTGAAGACGGGAGGGGAGGAATCGTGATCGGTATTGCCGCCCAGGTGAGTTTGTATCCTTTGCGCCAGGAATCTCTGGCGCCCGCGATCGATGAGGCCCTTGAGGTGTTTGGCGAGTACGATCTGGACGTAAAGCCGGGTGCCATGAGCAGCGTGATCGTGGGCGATGACACGGCGGTTTTCGTCGCCTTGCAAGAGGCCCTTCGGCGGGCTGCCGGGCAAGGGGAGATCGTGATGGTGGTCACCTTTTCCAATGCCTGCCCTGTTTCTCACGGGGGAAGCGGCGAGGTTGGACAGCGGTAGAATGGATCGCCGTCCCAGGCGCGCCCCGGAACCCTAGCGGTTCAGCGGCGTTTCCCCCAGGTTTTTCGGGCGGCTGCCAGCGCCTCGACCTCGGACCGCAGCAGCAACCAGCGCCAGGCCCATCCCTTGGGTGCGTCGGCGTCAATCAGCATCGTCAGTTTGCCCTCATCGATAAGCTGGCTGATGCCCCAGTACTTGACGCCCAGGGTCTTTTCCGCGTCTTTGAGCGACACGACGTCTTCGGGGCCGATCCCTTCGGTATCCTCATAGACGATCCGGCAGATTTGGACGCGCATGATTCTGTCCTCCCTGCGGTCCATTATAGCATAGTTTGCGCCGTTGGGTAGCCTGGGGTTCTTTGGGTGGCGTATCGATTTCGGTGGGAAATGCTCAGATGAGATCTTGACGCGTACAGTGGCGAACGCATTGCGATTCTAGGGCTACCTGCCTCTCGTCATGCCCGCCGCGAGCACCCTCGCGCATAAGCGCCTGCGTACTCGCAGGCAGCATCCAAAGGGCTGGACCCCCGCCTGCGCGGGGGTGACGGTGCTCTTTGCGGCCCTACGGGAATTTCCACCGACTTGTACACACTATCGTTCTTTGGAGTGCGGCGCCTTGGCGCCGTGGTCCGTGGCTGCCCCCGAGACGGGCCATTACCGCTCTTGCAGCAGGAGCACGAGGCATGGCGGCCTGGCTCGTCAGGTACGCACGGCCAAGGTGTGACATTCATCAATTACCGCACCGTGATGCCCGCAAAGGCGCCTGCGTATTCGCAGGCAACATCCATCCTGGGTCGGACCCCGTCTTGGCCGACTGAAAGTCCGGTCTTGGCGCGTGTTGAAATTGACAGCATCCCTGGGACGCGGTATAATTGGCTGTCAATTTGGCCAGACGGAGTGTGGGAACGTGACTGAAGCAAACACCATTGCCCTTGCAGACCTTGCCAAAGGGCAGCAGCTTGACGGAACCGTCAAGAAAGTGACCCTCTCGGGAGCCATCGTCGACGTAGGGGCGCCGGTGGATGGCCTGCTGCATATCTCTGACCTGGGTCAGAAGCAGGTTACCCGGACCTCGGACGTGCTTCGCGAGGGTCAAAACATCACCGTTTGGGTGAAGCGGCTCGATCTTTCGGGAGGGCGTCTCAGCCTGACGTTGGAAGAACCTGCCAAGTTCTCCTGGGGTGACCTCAAGCCTGGCGTGAAAACCGAGGGCAAGGTGGTCCGCCTGGAGACCTTTGGCGCGTTCGTCGACATCGGCGCCGAGACCGACGGCCTGGTCCATGTCTCAGAGATGGGCAAGGGGCGCGTCTCCAAGCCCGCGGACGTCGTCCAAGAGGGCGATGTCATCGAGGTATGGATCAAGGACGCCGACCGCAAGAGCCGACGCATCAGCCTGACGATGGTGGAGCCGCCGGATGTGGACATCCGCTCGCTCATGCCTAACACAGTGTTGACCGGCCATATCGTTCGCCTGGAAAAGTACGGAGCCTTTGTGGACGTCGGCGCCGGGCGCGACGGGATGGTCCATGTGACGGAAATGGGTCACGGCTATGTGGGCAGCCCTTCGGACATTGTCTCGGTGGGCGACCAGGTCGAGGTTCGTGTTCTGGAAGTCGATCCTCGCCGGGGTCGCATCTCGCTGAGCATGAAAGACCTGCCGAGTGAGACTGCGTTTGTGCAGCCTGAATTGGTCGAGGACCTTCCTTCTTCGATGGAGCTGGCGCTGCGCGCGGCTCTGGAGGATGAGGGATACGACTTTCCGACCAAGAGGGACACTCGCCGCCGGAAAAAGTCCAAGCGCTATCGCGACGAGATCCAGGACGAGATTATTGCCCGTACGTTGGGCGTGCACCTCGACTAGTTTCGCCCCCTGCTGATCGATTTCCCTGAGCGTGAAACCACGCCCCTTGTCTCACCAGACAAGGGGCTTTTGGCGATCCTCAGGGCCTGGCAGACTCGTTCGCGACGGTGGGGCCGGGTCGGGCTACGATCAGGCGAAACAGGCCGCCCAATTTGGTCTCAGTGTGCTCGATCTCAAAGCCGTTGTGGGCGAGGACGTTTGGGGTGCGCCGGTTCAGGTGGCATCGCCCCTGCATGGCATACCAGGGGATGTTGAGTCCGTCGGCCAGCCAGCTCAGGGGACGGGCGTCGGGGCGGGTGTGCTCCAGGAGCAAAAGGCGGCCGTCGGGTTTGCGCAGGACGCGCCCCATTTCCCACAGGGCGCGGTCGGGGTCGATGACGCTGCACAGCACCAGCGCCGTGACGACGCTGTCAAAGGTATCGGCGGCAAAGGGTAGGTGTTCTGCGTTTGCCTGGCCGATCTGGGCGCGGTGATCCAGCGCCGCCGATCGCTGAAAGGCGGCGCGCAGCATTTCGGGGCTTTCGTCGACGGCCGTGATGCGCGCCTGAGGGCGATAGAAGGGCAGGTTCGCCCCGGTGCCGATGCCGATCTCGAGCACCCGCCCCTGCGCCCTTGGCAAGAGCCGCCTCCTCATCTCGCGCAACCAGAGCCTTTCCAGCAGCGCCATGCCTCGATCGTAGGGAGCAGCCAGTTGGTCAAAGGTGGTCGTGTCAGTCAGAGTCACGGGAGGCTCGCGACCGCAGGGTTTCCAGCTCTTCTTCCAGTTCCTCCAGCTCGATCATCATGGCGGCCGAGACCGAGTGTTTGGGGAGCCTGGCTCTGAGTTCCTCGATGGCGTCTTCCAATTGGGCGATTCGTTCCTGATCCTTCATTCTGCCTCCTCAGGTGCGCAAGGTAGCCACGAGCCGGGCGGGATCTACAAGGAGATCCAACGCCTCGTGGATGCCGGGGGCGATCAGATCGGACGACAGCAGGGCGGCGGTCGACAGTCCCTCGGGACCCAGCACGGCAATGCCGATGGCCGCTGCCCGCAGCATGGGGGTGTCGTTGGTGCCGTTGCCGATGGCAATGACCTGACGGGCCCCCAACGACTCGACAAAGAGGGCCTTTTGCTGGCCCTCATCCAGGCCGGTGGTGGGGGAGAGGCGGTGCGCCGGAAAGCCCATCGCGTGATCCAGATCGGTCTGCCGGCCACGGGTGTCGGCGGTGATCCAATGAACCTGCACACCCGTCTTTTGGATCTCGGCCAGGCGTTCGGGCACCCGGTCGATGAGCTGGCCTCCCACGGCCACGGTGCCGTTGACATCGAGGACCAGGTGGTGGATTTCGTAGGAGCCCCGTCCTGGAATGGCAAGTTCCATCTGCTCGACCTTCTTTCAAACTTGACAAAGAGGAATAGCTTTGCTATGATACGGTTAGTCCATACCCCTATAGGGTATGCACGAGGGACATGATAACATAGAAGGCTCGTTTTGTCAACGCTGATTGTTGGGTGTTGTGGTGAAAAGTCGGTGGGGCTTTTAAGGGCGCAAACAACACCGTCGCCCCCGCCGCGAGTACCCTCGCGCACAAGCGGGGGTCCACGACCTTCCCGGTGCGTCAAGAGACAGCATCCACCGGTGGCGGGAGCGCCATCTGAGGGATGGAAACGGGCGAAAAGAGGAGATGAACCATGACAGGATTGCTCAAGCGTTTGTTTGGCCAGAAGGAAGAGGAGATGGAGCCGACGCCGTCGGCGACGGAAAGCGACGAGGCAGGGCCCGTGTCCGACGCCGAACCGATTCACGTGACCGACGCCACCTTTGAGGAGACGGTGCTGGAAGCATCGTTGCCGGTGTTGGTCGACTTTTGGGCCCCCTGGTGCGGTCCGTGTCGCATGATCGCGCCGATCGTGGAGGAATTGGCCAGGGCCTACGATGGGCGGGCCGTGATCGCCAAAATGAACACCGATGAGCAGGGCGAGGCGGCGGCCAAACTGGGCATCATGGGCATTCCCACCTTGATTTTGTTCAAGGGGGGGCAGGAGGTGGATCGGATCGTCGGCTATGCGCCGCGCCACGCCATCGAAGAAAAACTCGACGCGGTCCTGGGTTAGGGATGATGGCACGGCTGACAGACGGGCTAGTCCGCACCTGGCGGGAGAACTGGTTGCTGCTGCTGATTTTGGCGGCCATTTTCGCCGGGTTCCTGTTCTTTCGGACATCGGCCAGTGCGGTCGAGAGCGTAGAAGCCGTCGATGCCATCCTGACAGGCGGGCAACCGACGTTGGTTGAGTTCTATTCCAACACCTGAACGTCGTGCCTTTTGGCCAAGCCTGTCGTTGACAGGCTCGAGCGCGAATTGGAGGGCCAAGCCCAGGTGTTAAAGCTCAATGTGGTGAGCGCTGTGGGGCGGCAACTGGCCTCTCGCTATGGAGTGCGCGGGGTTCCTACTTTTTTTCTGTTCGATGGCGCAGGGCAGATGGTTCACTATCAGGTGGGCCGACTGGACACGAATCGGATCCACGCCGAGATCGAGATATTGGGGAGGTGAGTGTATGCCGATCTATGAGTATGTGTGCGATGATTGTGGAACTCAGTTTGAGAAATTTGTGCGGTCAGTCACGTCGGTGGTTGAGGTCAAGTGCCCCGAGTGCGGCGGTCCGAACGTTCGCAAAGGTTGGTCGGTCTTTGGGACCAGCGGTGGCAACGGGGGACTGGGCAGCTTTTCGCCTTCGGCCAGTAGCTGCAACACGGGCGGCACCTGAGGGCTTCCACGCTGAGAGCCGTGGGCTCTCGCTGGAAACCAGGGAGTGGGAGGCATGTCTGGAGAGACGGGGATGACACTTTCGACGCAGGCTCAGGAAGAGATCGTCGCCCGCATGAAGCGTATCGAGGGGCAAGCGCGGGGCGTGCAGCGGATGCTGTCGGAGGATCGGGACTGTGTGGAGATCCTCACCCAGCTCGCGTCTTTGCGGTCGGCTGCCTACAGCGCCAGCATCGCCTTGACCCGGCACTATGCCCTTCAGTGCTTCCAGGGCGCCGATGAGCCGGGCGCGTCTGAAGAGGTAATGAAGAACCTCGTCGAGGTCCTGTTGAGGACCCCTCACTAGGATTCGTTGGAAAGGAAAATTCCATGCCAGATCTGGGTAGCAGTGGCGGAGAGATGGTGGTTGTTGCGATCGTGCTGGTCAGTTGGATCGTCCTGATGCGGTTTGTGTTGCCGCGCCTGGGGATTTCCACCTGAATGAGCGATTCGTGCCGTGGGGCGTCGCCCCGCGATGAGGAATCGGAAGAGGACTAGAATACGGTTCGTCCATGTAGGAGAGACGGCGCCCACCGGGGCGCCGTTTTTCTTGGGTGCCCGATTGTGCAAAAAACCCTAGGGAATGAGTTGACAGTTCTTGGGTGTCGTGATACAATGCCGTTCATGCCGGTTTTGGCAGTTTTTTTGCGAGGAGGCAAATCGTGATCGATCGAGGCAGGCCTGTATATACCATTGGAACCGCAGCCGAGTTGCTGGGGGTCCATCCGCGTACGTTGCGGCTTTATGAAGACGGCGGACTCATCCGGCCCGCCCGCAAGAACAATCGGCGGTTCTATTCCAGCAACGACTTGCAGTGGATCAACTGCATTCGCTATTTGATTCACGAAAAAGGGCTGAACCAGGAAGGCATGAGGCGCCTCCTGGCGCTGATCCCCTGCTGGGACATTCAACATTGTACCGAGGAGCAAAAGGCCACCTGTGCCGCCTTTCGCGACCGGAGCACGCCCTGCTGGGATCTGGCGCGGCGGGACGGCAACGAGGACCAGCATTGCCATGACTGTCGGGTGTATCTTACGGCGGCCCAGTATGTGTTGGACGAGGAGGAGCGCGCCGAAGCCGCTCGCTACGTTCTAGTGGATTAGCGCATCTCTGTTGGATCTGGATCACAGAAAACGGCCAGGGGTTACGCCCGGCCGTTTTTGATTTCCTCTCTCAGTCCAGTTGGTCCTGGGGATTGTCCGCCGATTTTGGGGTGTAGGGCGCCTGGTGGCCGATGTATTGCTGCTGGAAAAAGTAGGCCGTGCGCCGGGTGTTTTCTTCTATCGCCAAAAAGAGGTAGATGAACTCGCTGCTGGCGTACAGAAACAGAAAAAAGAGAATGGCCAGAATCAGGATGGCCACAAAGACGGCCACTCCGGCCAACGGATCCCCGACGCCCAATCCCAGGACCCCCGAGTCGCCGGCCACCAAAAAGCTGGCCACCAGGGCCCCAATGGCTGCCAGAATGCCCAAGCCGAGGGCCAGCCAGGCCATGATCTTGAGGATGGTGGCAATGACGCGCAAGGCCAGAAATCGTCGGTCCATTCGTGTGCTCCCTTCTTTGCCGGCGTGTGTGTGGTGGATGTGCTGTTATTATAGCACAAGGCCCCCTGATTGCCAACCCTGCGTGAGCGCGGAAGATGGGATATTCTGCCTACAATCACGCTCGGCACGGATCGCAGTCTAGGACGTTTGACCCTTGAGAGAGAGTGGGTTATGGGTGTGCGTGGTGTAGGGCCGGTTTCAAACCGGCCCAATAGGCATCAACGTAAGCCCA
>CAZNQW010000170.1:0-8517 GCA_964575225.1 uncultured Anaerolineaceae bacterium
ACCCTATTCTCCCCCCACATGTCATTAGGCGCCAGGCATGGCAGCCAGGCCTCAGAGCCTGGCTGCCAGTCAAAACGCTTTGCTCCAACGATTATTCCGTCAAGAACACCCGCCAGGCGCCTGCAATTCCATCCTCGGTGACACCATAGTACACCTGGAGCTGTCCGTCGGGCATGCGTTGCACCAGATCGTACCGGACTTTGCCCGCCCGCTTGGACGATTTCCAGACGCCCAAATCCCCGTGCCATGTGATCGCGTCTGGATCTACGGGGTTGGTCTCGTGCTCGGTGATGGCGTAGCGCCACAGCTTGCGGGCAGAGGACCGAGTCACGTCGTGCACTATGCTGCCGTTGCGCAGATCCTTCATGGTGTGGTACCAGGTGCCCTTTCGCTCTTCTGAGGCCACGATCTGGACACCTGTCCCTGGGGGCTCTGCGCCCGTCATAGGGGCAGGCTCGCCCGTCTCAGGTTTCACCTCGGCAGGAGCCTCTGGTTCCGCTTTGACCGTTCTGCGGATCAAAGCCATGATTTCATCCCGCATAGCCGCGTGCGTTTCCGATTCCTGGCGCAGGTAGATGTTGGTGCCTTCCAGGGCATAGGGTACGTCGGGGCCCAGGGGCACGCTCACCTGCAGCACCGGGCGGCCCAAGGTGGTCACTGTTGTGATCTCTACCCTGAGCGGCGGCGTGATCTTGCGTTGGATCTCGGTCTTTAGGGTTGAGATCGCCTCGTCCGGTTGTTCGACGCCGACCGGGGGTGCTTTGGCATCGGCCTTGACCCCGATGAAAATCGTTCCGCCATTGGTGTTGGCCATGGCTACGATGTCGCGCAGCACAGCGCGCAAGCGCCCGCCGCGCACGGTCATGCTCTCGTGAAACGACTGCACGATACTGGAGCCCTCTTCCCGTGCAGCCTGCACATGATCGAACGGTGTCTTGGCCGGTCGATAGGGCCGGGTGCGCGAAAAATCGTCGCCTTCGAACGCCTCTTTGATGGCGTCAAAGCTCGGTTCAGGCAATAGAATCTCAGTCGCCCGCTCGCCCCACCCCAGGCGTGTCGAATCCTGGGGATGGCCGTTCATGCGATGGGCATCAGAACCCTGGATGCAGTGCATCCGTCGCGGGTATTCGGGCTTTCGGCCGCTAAAGAACCAGGCGGTCGTCCTGTTCCCTCGTTTTTCGAGGTCGGTTACCTCCAAAGCATGCAGATGTCGGTCTTGCGTATATGCAATTCTCGTTTGTCCACCAAAGTCCAGCCCTTGCATAGCCACACCGTGGTTCGAGTTGGCGTGGGCTGCGATGGCCAATCCACCGGCCTCATCAATGATGCGGTAAGCCGTAAGCACATCGGTTGTGGCCCCCACCTCGGTTGCCCCCTCATCCAACTTGCTGGCAGGCACGTGCAATTCCATCAACAAGTGCTCTAATTTGCGGATGGGAGTCTCGGGAGGGAATATCCCCAGGATATGAAAACCCAATGTGGCGGTAAATTCAAAGCCTGGCAGGACCAGAAGCTTGTTTCCGATGCGCCGATACTCTTCCAGCTTTCTCTGCTCGGCAGGTTCGATACGTCCCAATCGCTCCAATAATGTGAGCTGTTCAATATCTGCCTGGAGCGCAGCACAACCGGCAAGAGTGTTGTGGTCGGTGATGGCGATAATATCCAATCCCCGCATCTCCGCTGTACGGACAAGGTCCAAATAACTGACACCCGGCTCCTGCCAATCTGCCGAAGCAGGTGTGTGGAGATGCAGATCCATCTTGTACCACTGCATCTTGGTCTTTTTCTTTCTTGCCACGTGTACTCCTCAAATAATGTTCAATTGTGTTTCAAATGGCGAGCTGCGATTGTTGGGTTTCGGTGAGCCTCCTTTCTCAGATCTCGGTCCCGGAACCTGCCCCACCCTATTGAATAGAGCACTCTTCCTGGATGATCTGTATCGTCTTCATCAGGCTGTCGCGGGTGTAGGGCTTCATGAGAAAGCCGTTGGCGCCCACGAGCTTGGCATCGTGGCGGTGATCCAGGGCCGAAGCCAAAAGCACCGGCACGCCTGCGATCTCGGGTTCGCTGTGGGCGCGCAACTGGCGCACCAGCTCCAATCCGTCCACTCCCGGCAAGCGAACATCGAGGATCAGCAGGTTGGGGCGACGGGCCTCCACCTCTGCGACGAGGTGTTCCCAGTTCTCTTCCAATCGCTCCGCTTCGTAGCCGTTCATATTCAGCAAGAGCACCAGGAGGCGCGCAGCATCCAACTGATCATCGATCACGAGAACTCTCACTCTTTTTGCTCCCCCTCATCGGCCGATGAATTTTGGTCTTGGACCGGCGCCTCGCGCAGCGCGGCCGCAAACACCTCATCGACATACTCGGCAAAAATGAACTGCATCTTTTCGCGAATCTCGTCGGGGATGTCTTCCAGGTCCGGTTCGTTGCGCTTGGGTAGAATCACCGTCTTAAGCCCGACCCGTGCCGCAGCCATCACCTTTTGCTTCAACCCCCCAATGGGCAGCACCCGACCCCGGAGGGTAATTTCACCCGTCATGGCCACGTCCGACCGGACGGTGCGATTCGTCATCAGCGACACCAGGGCTGTGGCCATCGTCACGCCGGCCGAAGGGCCGTCTTTGGACACCGCGCCGGCCGGGACGTGGATGTGCAAATCGCTCTCGGCAAAAAGCTGCTCATCGATGCCCAGCTCTTTGGCCTTGGACTGCACGTAGCTGAGGGCAGCCTGGGCCGACTCTTTCATCACGTCGCCCAAGCTGCCGGTGAGGATCAGGCGTTTGTTGCCCTTCATGCGCGTCGCTTCGATAAAGGTGATGTCGCCCCCAACCGGCGTCCAAACCAGCCCGGTGGCCACGCCGGGCACCTCGGTTCGCTCGGCCGCCTCAAAGTAAAAGCGGGGCTTGCCGAGATAGTCGACGACCTCGTCGGCCTTGACGTGAACGGTGATACTCTCTGTCTCAGCCACGCGGGTGGCGACTTTGCGGCACACCGTCCCGATCTGCCGCTCCAGGTTGCGCACGCCCGCTTCGCGGGTATAGTCGCGGATGATCAGCCGCAGGGCGTCGTCGTCGAACGCGATCTCTTCCGGCCGCAGCGAGTTCTCACGGATCTGGCGGGGCAGCAGGTACTGCTTGGCAATGCGAAGCTTCTCGTCCTCGGTGTACCCGTCCAGTTCCAGGATCTCCATCCGGTCGCGCAGGGGGGCCGGGATAGGCGACAGCATGTTGGCCGTGGTGATGAACATGACCTGGCTCAGATCAAAGGGCACATCCAGGTAGTGATCCCGAAACTCGCGGTTTTGCTCGGGATCCAACACCTCGAGCAACGCCGAAGAAGGATCGCCGCGCCAGTCGGCCCCCACCTTGTCAATCTCGTCCAACATAAACACGGGGTTTTTGGTACCCACCCGTTTGACGCTCTGAATGATGCGCCCCGGCATAGCACCGATGTAGGTGCGGCGGTGCCCGCGGATTTCGGCCTCGTCTCGCATCCCACCCAGGCTCATCTGGATGAACTTGCGGCCCAAGGCCCGAGCGATGGAGCGCCCCAGGCTGGTCTTGCCGGTGCCGGGCGGGCCCACAAAGCACAGGATGACGCCCTCCCGTTCCTCACGGATATGGTCGACCGGTTCGGCTTCCTCGCGCTCTTCCTTCCTCTCGAGCTTGAGCTTGCGCACCGCCAGGTATTCCAGGATGCGATCCTTGAGGTCCTCCAGGTCATAGTGATCTTCATCCAACACCTGGCGAGCATGGCCGATGTCGAGATGATCCTCCGTGGTCACTTGCCAGGGCATTTCGGTCAGCCAATCCAGATAGGTTTTGATCACCGAATACTCGGCCGCCTGGGGCGGCATCTTTTCCAAGCGCCCCAGTTCGCGCAGGGCCTCCCGCTCTGCTTCTTCGGGCATGCCCGATTCAGCAATTTTGAGCCGATATTCCTCCAGTTCGACGGCCTGCTCGTCCTCCTCCCCCAACTCTTTCTTAATGGCCTTGAGTTGCTCGCGCAGATAGAAATCGCGCTGCATCTTTTCCATCTCGGATTGGGCCTCGGACTGAATCTTGCGCCCCAGCTCCAGGACCTCCAACTCCTTGGTCATAATGGTGGTCAGTTTAAGGAGCTTGGCGCGAACGCCTTCGATCTCTAAAATCGCCTGGGCATCGGGGATCTCCATGCGGATATTGGTGGCGATGAAATAGACCAACTGGCGCGGATCTTCCAGATTCAGCGCCGCCATCAGCAGCTCGTCGGGCAGTTGCGATACCAACGATACCAACCGCCGCAACAGATCGACCGCATTGCGGGCCAGCGCCTCGACTTCGATGCCCTCCTCCACCTCCTCGGGCATGGGCGTCACTCGCGCCTTCAAATAGGGCTCGGACCCGGTCCACTCGTCGATCCGAATGCGCTCCACACCCTGCACCAACAGCCGGATCGTCCCATCAGGGGCCTTAATCATCCGGTGGATCGTCGCCGCCACCCCAATTTTGTGTACGTCATCCGGGCCTGGCTCTTCGTTCTTTTCATCGAGCGCCGTCACCAGGCCGATCAATTGCTTGTTCACCGTCGCGTCGTCCACCAAATGGATGGAACGCGGCTGGCCCACACTCAGGGCTTGAAAGGTCACCGGATAGACAACCACCCCCCTCAAGGGGAGAATGGACAACTCTTCGGGAATCGAGCTGCCGTCCAACGCTTCTTCAGAGGGCAGCGTCAGTTCAGTAGTGTCCTGAACAACCTCAGCGGTCTCGGATTGTTCCATATTTTCTTGGTTCTTGTCCTCATCCATACTCTGATCTACCTTTTCCACAGCAACAAACTCTAATCCTCCACACCGATCACCGGAATCTGGCGCGGCATGGCCTTGGGCAAGACCACACTCAAAAAGCCCTCTTGATAGGTGGCCTCGATCTGGCGCTCGTCAATGGGCCGGGGAATGTGGGCATCTGTCTCGAACTGTCCGTAAAGGATCTCCATCTGCTGGTAGCCCACTTTGGCCACCGGATCGCGCCGAACGCCACTGATCACCAGCCGCCGGGAGTCCAGAGAGATAGTGAAATCGTCCTCTTGCATACCGGCAATCTCGACCCGGACCACGATACAGGTATCGGTCTCGTAGATATCGGTTGGAGGGCGCCAGATTTTGCGTTGCCGGGTCAATACCCAGCCACGGTTTGACGTCGGCTCTCTCAATATACCCATCATCTCCAACTGATCTCGTTCCATGCCCGCAACCATTTCTGGTGAATACCGTACCATCATACTCCCTCACAGACTACTCAATCTGTAGTCCATCCCACACATCCAACGAAAATCCTTTGCTCTTTTTGCTTGTTAATTTTACCATATTTGTGTAATTTACTCAAGCTTTACCACTCGAGAAATCAGGTGGAATGACCGACTTGCTCTGGTCTTGGGCCGGCATGGGCTGGACAGGTAGACTCAGGGATGGTATACTCGGCGGGCTACGGACGGCGCCGTATGAAAGGCTCTCCTTACACTGTGGCAAAATCATCGGACCCATTCTCCGGCTCTTGGAGGGATTCATGGAAAGAGACGACGTAAACGCCGAGGTGCTCCGGCGACGAGAGGCACTGATCCAGGGAGGAGGCTCCCCATCGATAGAACGTCAGCATGCCAAAGGCAAGCTGACGGCGCGGGAGCGGATCGAACGACTGCTCGATCCCGGCACCTTTCAGGAGGTGGATCCCTACCTTACCCACCGGCACACGGCCTTTGGGCTCGATGAAAAACGGGTGCCGGGCGACAGTGTGGTGGTGGGATTTGGCCGCGTCAACGGGCAAAAGATCGCCATCGCTGCCCAGGATTTCACCGTCATTGGCGGCTCTTTTTCCGAAGCCCACGCTCAGAAGGTGTGCAAAGTGCTGGATCTGGCCCTGGCGGCTGGTACTCCCTTTGTCTCGCTGAACGATTCGGTAGGCGCGCGCATTCAGGAGGGCGTCTGGAGCCTGGCGGGGTACAGCGAATTGTTCTGGCGCAACACCCAGGCCAGCGGGGTGATCCCCCAGATCAGCGTCATGCTCGGCCCCTGTGCCGGGGGCTCGGTCTATTCTCCGGGCCTGACCGACTTTATCATCATGACCGAGGGCCTGAGCCACATGTTCATCACTGGCCCCGAGGTGATCAAGACGGTTACCGGAGAAGAGGTGACCTTCGAGGCATTGGGCGGCGCCCAGGTCCATGCCTCCACCAGCGGGGTCGCCCACTTTGTGGCGACCGATGAAGACGATGCCTTTACGATCACCCGCCGGCTGCTCAGCTATCTTCCCTCCAACAATGCGGCGCCCCCCGCTCGCATCCCACCGACGGACGAACCGAACCGCGCCGATTCGATGCTGGATTCCCTGGTGCCTGCCGAAGGCACCCAGCCCTACGATATTCGAGAGGCCATCACCCAGATCTTTGATCGGGACAGCTTCTTTGAGGTCCATACCCACTTTGCGCCCAATGCCGTCGTCGGTTTTGCCCGCCTGCATGGCGAGGTTGTGGGAGTGGTGGCCAACCAACCCGCTTGGCTGGCCGGGGTATTGGACATTGATGCCTCGGACAAAATCGCGCGCTTTGTCCGCTTTTGCGATGCGTTCAACATCCCGCTGGTCACCTTTGTCGATTGCCCCGGCTTTATGCCCGGCACTGTGCAGGAGCACGGTGGCATCATCCGGCATGGCGCCAAGATCGTGTATGCCTATTCAGAGGCGACCGTGCCCAAGATCTCGGTGGTCACCCGCAAGGCTTACGGCGGGGCCTATATCGTCATGAGCAGCAAATATGTGCGCACCGACCTGGTGTATGCCTGGCCCACAGCCGAAATCGCCGTCCTGGGGGCAGAAGGAGCGGTCAGCATCCTCTACGGCAAACAATTGGCCCAGCAGGAGAACCCGGAGGAGGCTCGGACTCGTCTCATTGAAGAGTATCGCCGCGAGTTTGGCAGCGCCTACACGGCTGCGGCCAGCGGTCACGTCGACGATCTGATCTTGCCTAGCGAAACACGGGCCAAGCTGATCGCGGCACTGGATTTTTTGCGCGACAAACAGGCTACATCGCTGCCCAAGAAACATGGCAGCATGCCCCTGTAACTCTGGCGCCGATTCGCAGGGAGGATACAACAAACTGTGGAAAATGTCCTTGTCATTGCCCTGATCATCACCGCCATCGGCATGACGCTGCTGTTTTTGGCGCTCACCTTCTTTTACGGCCTGCTTACGCTGGCTACGCGCGTGTTCCAGGATCGCGCCCCTGAGCCGGGCGCGGCTGTGGAGGAAGAGGGAGCCAGCGAGCAGGAGGCGGCACTGCTGGCGGCTGCATTGGCCGTGTCGTTGGCCCGCGCCCAAGGGGAGAGAAGCGCCTCGCCGACGGGGTCGCCCGTTATGGATAGCCCCTCGATGTTGCCCAGCGCCTGGTGGACGCAGAATCAACAACGCAACCGGAATCTTGGACGCAGTGCATGGAGAACCCAATGAAACGATATCAGATCAGCCTCGATGGACGGACCTTTGACGTCCGCCTGCTCAGCGACCCGATGCAGGAGCAGGTGGATGTGGAAGTGGATGGAAGAACCCTGACGGTGCAGGTCACCCCTGTGCTCGACGCCGAAGAAGTAGTCACCCCTGAGAGGGCTCCCATGTCGGCTCCAGTGGCATCGACTCCAGTGGCTGCTGGACCGGGGCGCGCCGCGGCAGGTCTGCCGACCGGCAACCGGGTGACGGCGCCCTTGCCGGGCGTGATCAAGTCTGTGGCTGTGAGCGCCGGCCAAATAGTGACCGTCGGCGACGAGCTATTGGTGATCGAGGCCATGAAAATGGCCAACGCCCTCCGCGCCTCGCGGGATGGAGTGGTCCGCGCTGTCCATGCTATCGAGGGGCATCACGTGGCCCACGGAGATTTGCTGCTCGAATACCAAAACTAGACGCAGACCCGTCACGTGTTCGAGGTGAGCACATCAGCGCCGGCCTTTGGGGCCGGCGTTGTGTGTGAACAGCAGATGTGGATCGACAGGACCCGTCGCGGGGCTAGCGGGGACGGCCCAACTCGCGGATGCGCCCCCACACATTCGCCACAAAGCAGACAGCCGCTGCCAGGAGGAAAAGGCTGGCAAGCCCGGCCAACGTCCGGTAGATGGGGGCCTGAGTCCAATTGAAAAGGGGATCGCCGATGGCCCCCAAGAGAATCCCCGCGTTCAGAAAGCCAAAAGTGACCCAGAACAGGGGCTCGCTGCCCCGCTGTTGCTGCCCTTTGCGGATGGGATGATGAGCGCCGGGACGCGGGCCGGATGGCAGCGGGGGAAAGAGCCACCACCCCACCCCCATGATGATCTGAGTGAGCCAGCCCACGAGGGTGAACTGCACATGGCTCGCCTTGAACAGGATGATTCGAGGATCCCAGACCAGCCAGCGTTGAAGGTAAAGGGTAAGCCCCAACAGGGCGCCCAGACAGAGGTACACAATGGAGGCTCGGATGAAGGTGCGGGTCGTGATCGGCATACGGCCTCCTAAG
>CAZNQW010000171.1:0-8222 GCA_964575225.1 uncultured Anaerolineaceae bacterium
AGATAATGAGCGGTGACTGGAGTTCAGACGTGTGCTCTTCCGATCTAAACTTTTGGCGGCCCTTCCGTTTCTTTTTCTTTTTGGATTCCTTGGCCTCTTTTTCGGGAGTCTCCAGGTCCTCCTGCTCCCACAGAGCCTCGGCGTCCCAGAGTTCCTCGCCCAGTTCCAGATCGTTCCAGCCTTCGTACAGTTCTTCCTGGCCACTGGTGTCGACCCAGCCCAACGAGTCGACGATGGGGGCGCCTTCAAAGGGAGGTTCGTCCTCCGCTTCGGCCTCCTCATCGACCTCAGCCAAGCCCGACTCGGCTTCCAGATCCAACTCGTCCTCGTCCTCTTTTGCCCAGGCCTGGTCGGCTTCCTCGTCTTTGTACAAGCTCGGTCCCACCGACTCGAGGGCTTTTTCCAATTGTCCCGGTCCGGACGCCTGTGCGGCCTCGGGTTCCAACTCGGGCCACTCGAGATCAACCGCATCTTCGGCCCCCGCCGTCGCCGGCTCGGCCTTTTCCATGGTCAGTCCGCCCAGATCCCGCTTGCGCAGCAGGGCCTCGGCCAGCGACAGCAGGTCCATATCCTCCGGCGGAATCTCGGCCTCTTCAAAGTGGCCCAGCGTCTCTTCCGCGGCCTCGGACGCGCTCTTGATGTCGATGCGCCAGCCGGTCAGCTTGGCCGCCAGGCGGGCATTCTGGCCCTCTTTGCCAATGGCCAGCGACAACTGCCGGTCGGGGACAATGACCGTGCCGGTCTTGCCCAGCTCGGGGTTGTCCTCCAACAGCACATTCATCACTTTGGCCGGGCTCAGCGAGTTGGCAATAAAGACGGCGATGCTGGAATCCCATTGCACCACGTCGATCTTTTCGCCGCCCAACTCGTTGACAATGTTCTGGATGCGCCCGCCGCGCACGCCCACACAAGAACCCACCGGGTCGACGCCCTCCTGGGTGGCGTGGACCGCCACTTTGGAGCGGGACCCGGCCTCGCGGGCAATGCCCTTGATCTCGACCGAACCGTTAAAGATCTCGGGCACTTCCAGTTCCATCAGGCGGCGCAATAGCGCCGAACTGCGCCGCGACACCGTAATCTGGGGTCCCCGGTTGCCGCGCCGCACATCCAGCACATACACCCGCAGGCGCGCCCCCCGGCGATAGCGCTCGGTGGGCACCTGTTCCCGCGAGGGCAGCAGCGCTTCGGCCCCACCCTCCAGGCTGATGATCACGTCGCCCGAGTTAAAGTCGACGCTCTGGATCGTGCCCGTAGCGATTTCGCCCGTCCTATCGACGTAGGAGGAATACAGGACGTCGCGCTCGGCCTCGCGAATGCGCTGCAGGATGACCTGCTTGGCCGTCTGGGCGGCAATTCGCCCAAAGTCCCGGGGCGTGCTCTCGATCAGCACGGTACCCCCCAGCTCGGCTTCAGGGTCCACCTCGCGCGCGTCCTCCAAGGTGATCTGCGCTTTGGAATCCTCCACCGCCTCGACAATCTCTTTGACGGCAAAGACGCGCGCTGCGCCGGTGCTCGATTCGATCTGCACCTCGATATCGGCCACTACTCCGAAGTTGCGCTTGTAGGCCGAGATCAGCGCCGCCTCTACGGCCTCCATCACCACTTCGCGCGAGAGTTTGCGCTCCGCGCACAATTGGTTGATCGCCAACATGAAATCGCTTTTCATTTCAACCCGCCTTGTTTTCTTTCCCCCACTTGGCAAAACAGCGTCCCGGGGCTGCCGGGACGAAGATGAGATCCTTGGGGTCGGAACCCCTATAGCAAGAAAAGTGGGGGTTGCCCACTTTTCCGCCATCCAGCCTCTATAACCAGCAGCATTATAGCACATCCGCGATCGCAATGCAAATCTCTCTCGCCTCATTGCAGCGACTGTCGTTCCCGTGGATTGCATAGGCGTGTACCGTAGGGGCGACGCATGCGTCATCTGTTCCAACTAATTGCCTTCAGGCCGCCTCTCGCCCGCATTTGGGCATGCGTAACAGGGTGTGCGGGCGAGAATCAAAGGGTTCTGGCTCGAACTGCGCAACAGAATTGCATAGAACCTGCTCGATCTCGCCGAGCAGATGCCGCTGATTTTCTCTGGGACGACTGGTCCAGTCTGTAACTGGGGCACAGCGCAGTTTTGTATGGTCCTTTTACCCCAACTGTGGCCGATTTTGCCTGGTGAGGCGGAATTAGTTGGAATACATGCGCATGCGTCGCCCCTACAAGGCCCGTCGTTCCCGCGAACGCGCTTGCGTACTCGCAGGCAGAACCCATTCGCGGCGCCAAGGCCCCCCACTCCAGAGAGGCTCCTGCTCGCCGCCCCCGAGGACGGGGGTGGCCTTTGCGCGCCCCGAGACGGGGCGCGGAGCAGTGTAGAACGCCCACGCGGCGCCAAGACGCCGCACTCCAGAGGCTCCTGCAGTGTCGGCGCCGCACTCCAGAGGGCGCGGCATGCCTTGCCGTCGCGCCCCTTTTCGAGTACAATGGGCCTGAATCGGGAAAGGATCGAACCCACATGAGCACAACCCAGGACAATCGCACCACTCCCAAAGCCCCCATCGACGCAGACTGGCTCGCCGCGCAGATCCGGGCCCAGGGATTCGACCTGGCCCACGTCGCCTCGCCGCGCCCGGCGGCGACCATCGGCGCCTTCCAGACCTGGCTGCAGGGCGGTCACCACGGCGCCATGGCCTACCTGGCCCGGCCCGATTCGGTCCACAAACGGGCCGATCCCCGCCACATCCTGCCTACCTGCCGCACCGTCCTGACGGTGGCCATGAACTATTACACCCACCCCCTACCCGAAGAGCTACGCGACGACCCGGCCCGCGGCCTGATGTCCCGCTATGCCTGGGCCGACAATTATTACCACGTGCTGGCCCCCCGGCTGCGCGCCCTGGCCGAGGTCCTGGAGGCCCGATTGGGACAGCCTGTGGTGGCCCGCGCCTATGCCGGCGACGGCCCCATCCTGGAGAAGGCCCAGGCTGCCGACGGCGGCCTGGGCTTTGTGGGCAAGAACACCCTGTTGATCCATCCCGGGTTGGGTTCGTGGCTCTTTTTGGGCGAGCTATTGCTGGATGTCGATCTGCCGCCCGTGACCCTCCCGCCGAATCCAGGCACCGCCAAGGTCCGCGCCGCGGGCTGCGGCACCTGCACCCGCTGTCTGGACGCCTGCCCCACCGGCGCCCTGACGGCCCCCTATTTTCTGGACGCGCAACGGTGCATCTCGTATCTGACCATCGAATTGAAAGGGTCGATCCCCCGCGACCTGCGGCCCCTGATCGGCCATCGGGTGTTCGGCTGCGACCTCTGCCAGGATGTGTGCCCCTGGAACCAGCGATTCGCCCGGCCCACGTCCGACCCGGCTTTCCAGCCCCGCGAGGGCGCCGCCGCCCCCCTCCTGCTGGACCTGATGGCCCTGGACGACAAGGACTTTCGGCTCCGCTACCGGGGCAACCCCATTTTGCGCGCCAAACGCCACGGATTGCTGCGGAACGTGGCCGTGGCCCTGGGCAACTGGGGCGACCCGGCAGCCCTCCCGGCACTGGCTCAGGCCCTGAGCGATCCCCACCCCCTGGTCCGCGAGCACGCGGCCTGGGCCCTGGGCCGCATCGGTGGAGGCAGGGCGCGGCAGGCGCTGGGGGTGGCTCGGACTGCCGAGACCGACCCCCAGGTACAGGCCGAGATCCACCTGTCGCTGGAAGAGGGATAGGCCGATGGGCTGGCCACGAATGGCACGAATTTCACGAATGGGTTGCTGTGCGGCCGGAACCTGTAGGGGCACGGCATCGCCACGATCCAGGGCGAGAGCGGTTGTACGGGCGGGTTTGAAACCCGCCCCTACCCCGTCACCGCCACCCTGTCGTCACCGCCACCCCGGTCGTCACCCCCGTGAAACCGGGGGTCCATGACTGCCTGCCCATGCGCGAGGGTACTCGCGTGCGCAGAGGGAGGGCTGGGCCCTGCGGCTGGAGGTCCTCCGCAGGCTGCCCGCGGGGCCCAAACTGCTGCGATGCGTACCTCTGTACGTCGCACGGGCATTTGTGGGGGTGCCCGCACACCCCACACCCCCACGCCGGGGGTCTGCGGCCCCCGGACCCCCGCAATTCAGGCGTTGCCCTGTCGCGATCCGGTTGCGTGGGAGGCGACCCGGCCTGGTCGTTCTCCATCGCGCTGGTTTTTCTGCTCGCGGGGGTGACGCCCGTGCGGCGCGACAGAGGGACGCTTATGCGAAATCCATCTTTGACACAAGGCCGAGTTTATGGTATGGTGAATTTACTCACAAGCCCCACGGTTCTGTGAGGCGCAGGGCACACCGCCCCCACAGGCAGGATTACAGGTTTGGGAAGGACAGACGAGTGGTAACAGCAGAACTATTGAATCGGTTTGGCATTTTCGAGACGGCCCCGGGCGAGATTGTGCGCACCATTGTCAAACAGGCGCAAATCGCGCCCTATGCGCCGGGTGAGATCATTGTGCCCATCGGCCAGCCCTTTACCTTTTTTGGGGTCTTTCTCGAAGGGGAGGCCGGCGCCTACGCGGGTGAGGCCGATGGCGAGCCGCGCTGCATCGAAGACCTGCGCGCCGGCAGCACCATCGGCGAGATGGCCCTCATGACGGGGCTGGTGTCGCCCGTGGATATTATCGCCACGAAGCCCTGCCGGGTGTTGTTGATCCCCGAAGAGGTCTTTCAGCGCTGGATCCAGCTCGATCCGGTGGCTCTGCAGAAATTCTCCAAGCGGATCGCTCTGCGCAGCATGCGCATCGAACAGGACCGCGTAGCCCACAGCGGCACGGCCCTGAGCGACGACATGGAGAGCGACCCCTACGGCCTGAACCTTCACCCTGAGAGGCCGCAAAAGATCCTGGTCATCAACCTGCGCAGCGGATCGCTCAAGTATCGCTTTTTCGACACCGACGACGAAAGCAACAACGTCGAGGGGCATGTGGAATGGATCGGCCGGCCCAATGCCATCCAGACCCACGCCACCACCCGGGGAGAGACGGCCTACGACCTGGGCGAGATCGATCACCGGCAAGCCCTCGAGATCGCGATGGAGCGGCTGACCGATCCCAAAGTCGGCGTCATGGGCAGTGCCGCCGAGATCACGGCGGTGGGACACCGGGTGCTGTACGGTGGCGACAAGTATTCCACAGCGGCTCTGATCGATGATGAGGTGTTGCAGCACATCCATGACCATGCAGGCATGGCCCCCTGGCACATGCCCCTGCACGCCATGGCCATCGAATGGGTCCGAGAGGTGATGCCCGACGTGCCCCAGGTGGCCGTCTTTGACACCGCTTTCCACCAGACCATGCCCGACTATGCCTATCGCTACGCCCTGCCCGAATCGCTCTACACCGAGGACGGCCTGCGCCGGTACGGCTTTCACGGACCCTCTCATCAATACGTCGGCCTGATGGCCGCCACCTATCTCAAGCAGCGATTCAGCCGCCTGAAAATGATCACCTGCCACCTGGGCGAGGGCGCCTCGGTCTGCGCCATCGACCACGGCCGCTCCATCGACACCAGCATGGGCATGACGCCCACCGCCGGGCTGCCGATGGTCACCCGCTCGGGCGACATTGACCCCTCGATTGTGACCTACTTGATGCGCAAGGGTATGTCGGCCGACGAGATCGACCACCTGCTCAACCGCGAAAGCGGCATGAAAGGCATCTCGGGCCTGTCGGGCGACACCCGCGAGATCCCCGAGGCGGCCAACGCCGGCGATCCCAATGCCATGCTGGCGGCCGAAGTCTTTACCTACAGCGTGCGCAAGTACCTGGGCGCCTACTATGCCGCCCTGGGCGGGCTGGACGTGCTGGTCTTCACCGGCGGCGTCGGCGAGAACACGCCGGGCCTGCGTTCCATGGCCTGCCAGGACCTGTGGAGCCTGGGCATTCTGCTCGATGCGGTCAAGAACCGGGCCGTGTACAAGGCCGACCAGGGAGTCGTCGATCTCTCCCACCCCGATTCCAAGGTCAAGATCTTGGTCGTCCACTCGGACGCCTCGCGGATGATTGCCCGCGAGACGATCCGCATTCTGGGCTACCAGGACCTGACCCGGCGGCTCCAGGCCAGTCAGATCCCCATCCCCATCGGCGTGTCGGCCCACCACGTCCACCTGAGCCAGGAGGACGTCGAGCGGCTGTTTGGCGAAGGACACCAACTGACGCCCCGGTCGCCCCTGGCGCAGCCGGGCCAGTTTGCCTGCGAGGAGCAGGTCAAGCTCATCGGGCCGCGGGGCAGCATCGACCGCGTCCGCGTTTTGGGGCCCGCCCGCGACGAGAGCCAGGTCGAGATCGCCCGCACCGAGGGCTATGCCCTGGGCATCAACGCGCCGGTGCGCATGTCGGGCGACCTGGAAGGCACACCCGGCCTAATCCTCGAAGGTCCCGCCGGCCAGATCGAACTCAAGGACGGCGTGATCTATGCCTTGCGCCACATGCACATGACGCCCACCGATGCCTACCATCTGGGGCTGCAAAACGGCGACATTGTGCGGGTCCGAGTCGAAGGCGACCGCGAGCTGATCTTTGGCGACGTGGCCGTGCGCGTGTCGCCCAAGTTCAAGCTCGAGTTCCACCTGGACACCGACGAGGCCAACGCCGCTCAGGTGAACAACGGCGATATCGCCTACCTGGAGGCCATCCAGCAGCGGGGCAACCGGGGATAGGACCCCCGCACGACCGTGACCTTGAAAAGCTCGGTTTCTGGGAGAAACCGAGCTTTTGACTTTTCCTCCTACCCCGTCACCCCGGGGGGAAGTTGGGGCACCCTGTGCCATTAGGGTAGGGGCGGGTGTGGTACGGGCGGATGTGCGTCGCCATCGACGCGCCCAAACTGCCCACCACCGGCCACTTGTATCTGTGAACCGAACGGGCGGGTTTGAAACCCGCCCGCACAAAAACCATCCGGAGGCCTGGCACCCCCGAGCCGCACCGAAATCCCCGCCACTTGACATTCGTCCCATTCGCCGTTATCCTGTCCCCAGTGTCTCGCGCGTACCCCGGGCCCGTCTTTGCACTGGCACCGTCACTGACCGCCGCAACCAATCGTTGGAATGAAAGAAAAGGATGAGGCTTGTGAACCGAACGATCGTATCCGTTTTTATCCTTGGTCTCTTGATGCTTTCCCTCTTGGCCTGCGGCGCCGAGTCGCGCGGGTTTGCCGACCAGGCTTCGCTCTCGCCCATCGCCCTGGAGGAAGGACAAACGCTGCGGGTGATGGCCACCACCAACATCGTCGGCGACGTGGTGCGCCACGTGGGCGATGACCGGATCGACCTGACGGTGCTGATGGGCACCGGCGTGGACCCCCACAGCTATGTGGCGGCGCCCGCCGACGTGGCCCGGGTCCACGACGCCCACGTGCTCTTTATCAACGGCGCCGGGCTGGAGGCCGGGATCGAAGAGATGCTGGACAGCGCCGGCGGCGAGGCCGTGGTGATCTCGCTGGCTGAGGGCCTGGAGCTACGGCCCTTTGCCGGCGCCGATCACGGAGACGAGGACGAGCACGCCGATGAGGACCACGGCGACATGGACCCTCACGTCTGGTTCGACGTGCAGAACGTGATGCGCTGGGTCGAGACCATCGCCGCCACCCTGAGCGCCCTGGACCCCGAGGGCGCTGCCGTCTATCGCGCCAACGCCGAGAGCTATTCGGCCACTCTGGCCGAACTCGATGCCTGGGTGGCCCAGGAACTGGCAACCCTCCCCGAGGCCAACCGTGTGCTGGTGACCAATCACCCGGTCTTTGGCTATCTGGCGGCCCGTTACGGCCTGGAGCAGGTGGGCGCCATTTACCCCGTCAATCCCTCGGCCGAGCCCTCGGCCCAGGACATCGCCGCGCTGGAGGATTTCCTCCGCCAGCAGGGGGTGCCCGCCATCTTTTCCGAGAGCACGGTGAACCCCAAACTGGCCCAACAGATCGCCGATGACACGGGCGTCCAACTGATCGCCCTGTATACTGGATCCTTGGGCGAGCCGGGCAGCGGCGCCGAAACCTACGTCGAGCTGATCCGCTACGACGTCCGCCGCATCGTCGAGGCTCTGAGGTAAAGCCGCCGCGGGCGGCAGATCGGCCACGAATTGCACGAATTCAGGGCCAGCCTATGGAGCCAGGCCTGCTGGGGCCGACCGGGTCAGGTTGACTCCTGTGCAACCGGATCGCGACAGGGCAACGCCTGAATTGCGGGGGTCCGGGGGCCGCAGGACCCCGGGCTGGGGTTGTG
>CAZNQW010000171.1:8232-8508 GCA_964575225.1 uncultured Anaerolineaceae bacterium
ATCCGTTCGGCGACTACTTGTTTGGGGGGGGTGCGGGGCCCGTCGCCCCCCGGGGCTGGGTTTGTGGGGGCTCGGCCGAGCCCCCACAAATGCGCCGCGCTGTACGAAGGCATGCCCTGCCAAGGCGGGGGCCCTGCGGGCGGACGCGGCGAGCAGGCAAGTTCCCGCCGCGAGTACCCTCGCCCTCCGCAGCCAGAACCGATGGGCCCCCGTTTTCACGGGGGTGACGGACAGCGGCGAGAGTGATGATCTCGTCGTCATGCCCGCGGAAGCGGG
>CAZNQW010000172.1:0-8498 GCA_964575225.1 uncultured Anaerolineaceae bacterium
GGGGGGTGGCCGGGGCGTGGGCCCCGGGGTGTTGGGGGGCTGCGGGGTGTCGGGTGGCACGGGTGGTTCGGTGGGCGCCGGTGTGTCGGGCTGCAGGGGCGGGTCGGTGGGCGGCGGAGTGTGGGTGGGGGCGGATGCAGTGGCCTCAAAGGCCGAGCCGGCTGCAAACCGGATGTTAGAGAAGGTGACCGGGGCACTCTCCCAGTATTTCATCAGGGCGATGTACCCCTCCCGGTTAAAGTGAGAATACATGGGGATCGATGCCACCAATCGGTCATCGACAAACAGGCTGGCTTTCCTGTCGGCGACGCGGATGGTCATCCGGTACCTGTTGCGAGAAAGGTCCAGTGGTTCCTTGTTTTCTACCAGCCATTCCACGTTGGGGTCATAGATGTCGTGGGCCCGGATGCCTTGCCAGTAGCCAGAGACGTTAAAGATGAGGCAACCTCGCGACCAGCCCTTGCCATCGCCATAGACCACGACCATGGCCTCACCATAGTTGCCAAAGTCGCTTTCGACGTCGGCGCTGAACTCAAAATCGCCCTGGACCACCTGCCTGGACCAGGCAAACGTGTCCTCCTGACCCGAGATCGAGTAGGCGTTGTCGGCGAGTTTCTGCCACAGATGGGTGTTGGGAATCATAAAGTCGATCGAATCTTCCGCCACATTCTCCGGCGTGCTCGTTGGGGCAATTGGGGTGGGCAGGGGAGTGCTGGAGGGCCGGATGGTGGGTGTGTTGGCAGCCGCTGAGGTCACCACCACGGTGATGACTTCCCCCGGTTCATCGGCCGGGGCGCAGCCCGCGAGCCCGACCAAGGTGCCGGCAGCGAACAGAAACGGAATCGCAATCCGCGCATAGCGATACCGTGCCCTACGCATCGGCCAGCGCCAGAAGCCCAGGCCCATCCATGCCAGAGTCAGGGTAGCCAGCAACAGAGAAAGCCCTGCAAGGTACCGTGGAGTGTGCGCAAGATCTGTCATGGCCGAACTCCTCTATTCATGTTTGCAGTTCAAGGTTGTGCCGGTGAGCGTGGACAGGTTGTGGCGGTAGCAGGACCTGTCGACGGCGCCATCCCGCGCCCGGTTCGTGGTTTAGCCGATACGCCAGCTAGCATCGTATCACACACGCGCCCAAAGATCAAATTCAGGAAATCACAGAAGGGCCCGTGCCTTACGGTTGAGAGGCCGAGCCTGTGGGGGGTAATTGCCTGCGCATTCTTCCAGGTGACCCATCACCCTCCCTCGGGAACGACGGCGTAGTTGCCAGCCACCGCTCTCTCGTCACCTCCGCGAGCGCAGATGCCCGTGGGTTCTCGCTTCTGCAGGAACGCTGTTTTGGGAGCCATGCGCCGACCGGGCCGGTTCTGGCATTTTGGGGCGCCGGCTGTTGCCTCCGCGGAAGCAAGCTGCCGCACTCCAAACGTTGTCGCTGCGGGCGCGCTGTCATCAGCGCGGCGAGGTGTAAGACATCGGCGAAATGAGCCATCCGGTTTTTGTCGCCCATACACAAACAGGCTCCCTTATGACAGGGAGCCTGTTTGCTTTGGTCGGTCTATGCTTTCTCTGGGGACCACCGTGGTCCCCGTAGTGGCGAAGGGGAGATTTGAACTCCCAACCAAGGGCTTATGAGTCCCCTGCTCTGCCATTGAGCTACCTCGCCGCGCTTGACAACCAATGGCAGATAGCGGTTGGCTATCTGCCAGGGGGTGTGCCTCTCAGGTAGCGGGGGCAGGATTCGAACCTGCGACCTTTGGGTTATGAGCCCAACGAGCTGCCACTGCTCCACCCCGCATCGTGGCAGGGATTATACCAAAGTTTGGCCCGTGCGTCAACTTTGGGCGTAGGGTTGGCGCCCCGCGCCTCACAGGCCGATCATGACCGCGGTGACGTACAGCCACATGGACAGGGCCAGGGCGCCCATCCCCAGCCCGCCCAGGGCCAATCGCAGCCACACCCGGCGCTGGATGCCGGGGTCCAGAGGGGCTGGGGTCACGGAGACCAAGACCGGCACCTGATCCGATTCCATGGGCGGGGGGACCGGAGGTAGTTCGTAGGTGGAATCCTGTTCGGCGCGGACCAGTTCGCTGAGGCGCAGGCCGGCCTGGACCTGCAAGCTAATGTCGTCGCCGCTCTGGCTGGCTGCCCGAAAGGCGCCCTGGGCCAACGGCAACCGTCCCTTGGCCCAGTAGGCCAGCCCCTGGTTATAATAGGCGAGGGCCATCTGGTCGTCGTGGACCGTTGCCTGGCGATAGCGAGCAATGGCCTCATCGTATTGTCCCTCGCGATGATAGTCCAGGCCGATGTTGAAATGGATCTGGGCGGGGCTCAACGGCGATTCATCATCCCCGTTCAGCTCGCCGGCCTCGCCATGGACAGGGGATGGGGCGTTGGCTGGTCGCGGGCGGGTCGTCAGCACCGGGGTATCCAGCCTTGCCAGGGGTACATCGTCGGAGCGATGTTGCAGAGCGTTGCGCGCCATGGTGAACAGGCTCATCAGCGCCCGAAAACCATCCAGAGGCGGCAAGGGCAGGAGGTTAAACAGCGCCAAAAGCAGGTTTACGGTGATCATGTAGCTGCTCAGGGCCAGGGCCATCCCCTCCGGCGTCAGCCCCGGCGAGATGCTCACCATGCCCATCGCCAGGTCCCAAGCTGATCGGCCCGTCACAGCAGAGGCGATAAAGGCCGAAACCGACACGCCGAAGATGGCGACCACGGCGACCGTCAGATTGGCGGCGGCTCCGGCAATCGACACCAGGAACATACCCAGAGGCCGGTTGCGGATGCGCAGTTGTCCATAATCCACCCACACGGGCTTGGCCCAGCCAAAGCCCAGTAGCAGAAAGGTGATCATGCCCAGCCACGAGACGTGGCGCAAAGGGTTAAAGCTCAGCCGCTTGCGCTCCACCTGGCTGGTATCGCCCAACAAAAAGGCCACCAGGGCATGGGCAAGCTCGTGGACGGTAAAGCCCACCAACAACGCCGGCAACAGCAGCAAGGTGGTCCAACTGGGCGGCCACAGCGGTAGATTCTCCATCCCTATCGATGCCCCGCTAGTCCACCGGCTCGGGCGGGTAGGTATAGGTTTTGATCAGGTGGTGGATGAGCTGCTCGCCATGGAACAGGCCCACGTGTAGAGTGTAGGCGCCTGGTTCGGCATCGCGCCGCAGGTGCAACATCTTGTCCAGCGCCCAATCGCGGTTGTCCAACATGGTGGCGCTGGCCCACTCGGCGCCGTCGGGACCCACAATGGCAAATTCGACGCGCAGCGCCTCCAGGCAGGGTGTCACGTCCACGGCTACGTCCACACGCCGCGCGTCCAGCGGGCCCACGCCCACCCCTTCGATGCGCGCCTCCACAGCCGACGCCGGCGCCCGATCGGCGAAGAACAGATTCTGAGACAAGGCTTTCTCCTCTGGGGCGCTCTGTGTGGCAACGTCCCTGATTCCGATTATACCCCGACGCGGCTCGGACGTCAACCATCCATTGGTCCTGTGCCAGGACAGCGATCAGGGACCCAGGTCGATGACGCGCACATCGTCGAATAGGGTGGCGCCACCCTGCACGGCCAGCGGGTGGTATCCCTTCAGGAACAGGGTGAGGGCCTCGGCCTGCGCTTGAACGACGACCTGGGTGTGAACCCATGCATCCTCTTGAGTCTCGTCCCAGGGGTGCCAGGTCACTGAACCCGCTTGCCAATTCTGGCCACCGGTGGGATCTAGGCCCAAAAAGAGCTCAACCTGCGACGCGCTGCGGATATGTTTGCCCCAGGCCTCGATTCGATAGCGGTGACCAGGGACGGTCTGGGCCTGGCGAAAAATGCCGGCCTCGGCGTGGATGAAATCAAAGGTGAGTTCTTGGGAACGCTGGCCACTGTGGACGTTGTCCGGGTTCTTGTTCTCGTTGAGGCAGGAGGAGGCCGGATCGCCGGGGGCGACAAAAGCCTGCCAACCGTTGGCCACGGCCCAACCGGGGCAGGTCTCGCCCAAGGGGGAAAACCCGGGTGCAAAGCCGGCTTCCATGTCCCACTCGCCGCCCTGTTGGGCTGGTAGCGGCGGGCGGGCTGTAGGCTGTGGTGCCGACGTGGGCTGTGGCGGTTGTGCAGTGGCTGTCGGCGGCAGGGGCGCCCCTTCGGTGGGCGGCGCCTGGGTGGGCAGCACCGCAGGCGTGGCCTCCGTGGGTTCAGGTGTGTTCGTGGATGGCGGCGCGGTCTGGGTGTGGGTGGGCGACTCGGTGGGCAGTGGTGTGGCGCTATGAACGGGCGGGACCGTGGGCGTCGGCGTCAGGGTGCCGGTGGGCAACAAAAGGGACAGCGGAGTCCCGGCAGCAGGGGACGTGACCGGCAGGTCGGCGGACCCGCACTGGGTCGCGCCCATCGCCAGCAAAATCGAGCAACCGAGAATCCAGATTCCGCATTTGGCCATCGTCCTTCGTCTCTCCAGAGTTTTGGGTTCCTTTGAGATGGGGGTGGGTCCTACCCTTAGCGGGCCCAGGTGCAGAATTCGTCGTTGGCCGGATGGTTGCTGATGTTGGTCCAGGCCAGCGTCGCCAGATCCATGATATAGACCTCTTTGTTCCCGGTGCGATTGCTGTAAAACACCACGCGTTTACCATCGGGCGACCAGTCGGCCAGTCCTTCGGTGCTCTGGGGTGACTGGGAGAGGTTGCGCTGCTGGGATCCATCGGCGTTCATGACGTAAATTTCGTAATCGTCGTCTCGGTGGGTGTTGAACGTGAGCTGCTTGCCATCGGGTGACCAGAAGGGGTAGCGGTCGCGGCCCGGTGACTGGGTGAGGTTGACGGCCATCGAGTCGTCGCTGCTGGCCAGCGCCGCGGCCACGTCGATGACCCACACCTCCTCATTGCCTGAGCGGTTGGAGGAAAACGCGATTTTTTTGCCGTCGGGCGACCAGTTGGGATGGCGATCTGCTTTGGGATTGTGGGTCAACTGAACCAATCCTGTGGCATCGGCGTTTATGATCCAGATATCCTCATTCCCGCTGCGGTCACTTTGAAAAACGATCCGCTTTCCGTCGGGCGACCAGGCGGGCCAATCGTCGTTTCCGCCATCGTCGGTCACCCGGTGCGCCGGTTCGGTCTTTTGGCCGGTAGCTGGGTCAAACCCTACCACATAAATGGAGCCGTCGCCCTTACCCCACTTGCCCTTTTCCGTGTCGCGGAAGGTGAGAAAGGCGATCTGCCGCCCGCCCGGCGCCCAAGCCGGGGCCACGTCGTCGGCCCAGGAGTTGACGACCACGGTCTGTCGCGTGCCATCGGGTGCCATGACGGCGATCTCATAGTCGCCGTTGGCGCCCCGTTCGGTTTCGAAGGCGATCCACTGGGGGCGCGGGGTGGGAGTGGGGGCTGGTCGGGTGGGGGTGGGCGTCGCCAGTGTGGGAGTCACCGTCCATGTGGCCGTGAGCGTGGCCGTGCAGGTAGGCGTCACGATCAAGGTGACTTTTGGCCGGGGCGTGTAGGTGGGCCGCGGCGCAGCGGTCGGGGTTTGGGTGACCGTCGGCGGAACCTCGGTCGCAGCCTGGGTGGGCGTAGCCGTCAGGGTGGCTGTAGATAGCAGCCCGGTGATTTTGGACTGTTGGGTGGGGGTCTGGCTGGGAGTGGCAGGGCCGGCCTGGCCCCCACAGGCCACGCCCAGACTGCCGATTATCAGAGCCAGGACCGCCCATGTAACGGCTACATCAGTCCCTCGTTTTCGCGTCATCCTCATACACGGTCTCCTATCCATGCCGTCCATCACATCGGCCCTCTTCCGGCCCTTTGCCGAGCCGATTCAGGTTGTCTTTTCCCGGCTGTCTCGGCCTGGGGGCGTTCTGCTTTCGTGTAAAGGGGAAAGGGGGATGTCAACCCGCTACCCGGATCGCCTGAACTCGACGCGCCAGTAATAGTGGGAAATGGGCTGCCACTGGCCCGAGTCAAAAAGCTCCCGGCACTGTTCCTTGGTGATGCCCGCTTCGCGGCAGTCGCAGTAGCCGGCCGCCCACAGATCCTCAAAGGGGGGTGGGTCGTGGCAGGGCAGGTTGCGGGTGAATTCGCTCTCGCAGGCGCCGTCCTGGCCGCTGGCGATGCATACCTGGCCGCCGTCCAGGTTGCTGAACTCGACCTCACCCGGTCCCCAGAAGGGATCGTCCCCCTTGTGACCCGTTACCTGGAAAACACCGGTGTACTTTTCGTGAACCCACAGCCCCGGGATCTGCTGGCCGGCGGCATTCAGCACGGTGACGCGGATCATCTTGTGCCCCTCGGCGCAGGACTGGCCATCCACGCCCGGACTGACGAGGCTCGCGGTATAGGTCCATCTGGCAGCCGGTGGGTTGGTCGGCTTGGGTGTGACGGTCGGCTGGGATCGCGGCGTCTGCGTGGGCTGGGGCCGGGGTGTCTGCGTGGGTTGTGGTGCGGGCGTGTCGGTCGGCAAGGGCGCCGTGTCTGTGGGTGCCGGCGGCGCGGTGGCGGTCGGTTCGACGGCTGTGGGCTCCTCGGTAGGCGGGACCGGGGTGGGACTCGGCGTGAGGGTGGGCGCCAATGTCTCGGTGGGCAATAGCGTTTGGGTGGGCTGGGGTGTCAACGTGGCCAGGTAGGCCAACACCGGCCTGCTGTTTACGCCCATACTGTGGGCCAGGGTCACCAAGGCCCGGGTATCGGCGGAATCCGGATCGTCGCCCAGGCGTTGATCGACCAGGCTGGCGATCCACAATTGAATATTGGGAAGGCCCAGTTCCTCCAGTTGAGCCTGGGCCTGGGCCAGATCGCGATCCTGACCATAGGCGGCAGCCACCAGAATGGTATATTCCTCTCGGGCATCGGGGTCCAGTTGGCCAAAGGCGGCGTTGATCCCACCCGGCGGGCGGATTACACGGGTGATGAGCAAGCCCATCCCCAGGCCGATGGCCAGGGCGATGAGCAGCAAGATCGCGGTCGCCCGGCTCGGCTCTTTGATGGGTTGTCGTGGCATGTTTTGGCGTCGCTCCTCTCGAATTGGTTGCGGCGTCGCGGCCCGGCAGCGCCTGTCTGCGCGGATAACCGCACCGGTCAGTATACCATGCGGCGCTTTCCAGGCCAAATGGGCCCTGTGCCGGGGCGGGCGACTCTAGCCGGGGCTCTCGGCGCCATGGGCGACCAGTCGCTCGTCAATCCAGCGCATCAGCGAATAGCACACCGGGCTGAACCATCTATGCCAAAAGCGGTTTGCCGGGGGGTTCATGGGTTCCCAATCGACCGCGCAGCGCCGGCAACCTTGGAGTCTGGCCCAGTCCAGCGCCTGGTTCAAAAGCGTCGTGCCAACGCCCAGTCCCCGGGCCTCTTTTCGGGTGTAGGCCATCATGATGCCGGCTGTGTGGGGGTCCTGGACGATGTCGCAGCCGTCCGCGCGGCCCTTTTCTATGGTCAGGCAGCCGACGGCCCCTGAATTGTCGTATGCCAGCCAGGCGGCATGATCCCGTTGCTGCAACCATTCGACATAGTCCTCGCTGCCCGAGATCCGGAACACGGGAGGATCTGTCATGTGTTTTTCGAGCGCCCGGCCAAAGGCCGTTACCTCGGCGACCTCCTGCGGTTCGGCTCGCCGCACGTGGATGTGACCTGACCCCCCCGGCACCGGTTCCAGGTCCCTCAGGCCATCGGCCGCGCACAGGCCAAAGCCAAGCCACTGCCAGGCCTCGATGGCTGCACGATCGTGAGCCATGATCGTCACCGCATGGATGGCGCATCCATCTGCGAGCCACCGGGCCGAAGCGGCTTGATACAGTTCCTCAACGATCTCCCGGGTGCCGGGTTCCTCGGCGCCCTGGGCCCACTCGGGGCTGTAAAAGGCGCGTTTGCCGAAAAAGTCCGAGATTTGGAATCCGGTGAGAAACCCAACCAGTCGACCCGCTTGAAAGGCCGCGACGCCCGATGGAACGGTTTGCTCTTCCAGCATATGCCAAAAAAGACCGGCATCCTCGCAGCGGCTTGGCAGGGATGGACATTGGCGGCGCAAAGCCCGGTAGCGCGCCGCTGCCAATTCGGCGGCTGCTTCATGGTGTTGTGGTTGCAGCTCTTTGACGTTCATTGGATGGGGCCTCCTTTGATTCTGCAGGGGAGCACGACACAGCCGACCAGGGAACGGCCTTTGGGTACGATCGATCTTGAGTCACAGGCCGTTCTGGGCCAAAGTGCTTGCACCCGCTGTGTCGCTCTAGTCTCGGCGCCTGGGGCGGCACAGCCGTCCTGCCAAAAGCGCACCGACTCCCAGAATCGCGGTCAATCCGCCCAGGGCAGCGACCATGCCACCCCAGTGCAAGGGAAGCTCGGCGCTGCCGTCGGGGACTTTTGGGGCGCCCGGCTCGTAATAGCCGAGCAGGAAGTCGATGGTGGGTGTGGGCACCGGCGTGGTGCGGGCCAGGGCCATGAATTCGCCGATCAGGTGTTGTACCTCGTCGCGGGCGGCCTCCGCGTGCTTCACCAGGGCCGTCTCCATGAGGGGATTGGCCAGCAAGCGTCGCAGTACC
>CAZNQW010000173.1:0-8478 GCA_964575225.1 uncultured Anaerolineaceae bacterium
CCACCACCCTATCCTACACTCTTTCCCTACACGACGCTCTTCCGATCTACCGATAGATGGGTGAGCAGGAGGGGATGGCACATGGGGATCAGCTCGTGGGTGCGCTTGGCGGCCTGGATGCCGGCGATCTGGGCCACGGTCAGCACGTCGCCCTTTTTCAGGGCGTTGGCCTGGATGAGGGCCAGGGTTTGGGGCTGCATGGTCACGCGCCCCCGGGCGATGGCCACCCGCTCGGTGTCGGCTTTGGCGCCCACGTCCACCATGCGCGCCCGTCCCTGTTCGTCTGTGTGCGACAGTTCCATCGAATCCTCCGGGTACCCTTGGCCCTATCCTCCGATCTGGGACATGTTGCGATCGTGGGGAGAGAGGGCCTCTTCCAGGTGGTGGTGTTGCGGCTTGCTGTGGATGGCCTGAATCAGCAGATCCTTGATCGTCTCCATACCCGCACCCGCTCGCAGCGGTTCCATTAGATCGATTTCCCGATCGCTGAGCAGGCAGGGGCGCAGGCGGCCGTCGGCGGTCAGGCGCAAGCGATTGCAGGTGGGACAGAAATGGTCGCTCAAGGCGCCGATAAAGCCGATGGTGCCCTGGGCGCCCGGCGTCTGATAGTAGCGGGCGGGGCCGTTTCCCCGGGGGCCGTGAACCGCTTGAAGTGGACCCCATTCGCTTTCGATCCGGGCTCGCACCTCGGGGAGGGGCACGATTCGCTCCCGAGCCCAGTCGGCGTTGGCGCCGATGGGCATCAACTCGATAAAACGCACATGCCATCCGTCGGTCTGCGTTTTGCGGGCAAAATCGACGACCTCGTCTTCGTTCAAGCCACGGACGACCACGACGTTGAACTTGATGGGCGTGAGGCCGGCGGCCTGGGCTGCGGCGATTCCGGCCCAGACGTCGTCCAGGTGGCCGCAGCGCGTGATGGTGGCATAGCGATTGGGGTCAAAAGTATCGAGGCTGATGTTGACGCGGTGAAGGCCGGCATCGGCTAGCGTCTGGGCGTGGCGGGCCAGCAGGGTGGCGTTGGTCGTCATCGAGATTTCTTCGATGCCGGGGATGGCGGCCATCATTCCCACAAACTCGCTCAGCCCCAGCCGGGTGAGGGGCTCGCCGCCGGTCAACCGCACTTTGCTGATCCCGATCTCGGTGGCGGCGCGGATGACCAGCGCCAGTTCCTCGTACCGCAGCATGGCCTCGTGGGCTTGCTTTTCCACGCCCTGGGGGGGCATGCAGTAGACGCAGCGCAAATTGCAGCGGTCGGTCACCGACACGCGCAAATAGTTGATGGTGCGCGCAAAATCGTCTTGATAGGGCAAGGGACTCGTCTCCTTCCAGGGCCCAATCAGCCCGCTCCACTGGCGATGCTCGCCTGTGTGTTCAGACGCGGTATGCCTCTGCTCTTCCGGTGGCCCATCGCCAACGGGTGCACCATTCTACCCCACCTGGCATAAAAGATCAAATGCCCCACCGGACGCCGTTGGGCATCAAGGCACGTATAGGGTAAGGGCGACGCATGCGTCGCCCTTACAGGATCTGGCCTCGGAGCGCGCGTTTTGGAGTGCGGCGCCTTGGCGCCGCTATGGAATCGAGCGACGCATGCGTCGCCCCTGCAGGTGGTCGCCCGAGCCCCGGTCGTCTCTCACGCGGAAAGTGGGGCCCATGGACGTAGCGCGGGTATGGTACGGGCAGGTTTCAAACCTGCCCGCACAGGATCGGGCCGCTGCCGCGCCATCTCCAGAAGCGGGTTCATGGAATCGGGTGCGGCATGCCGTGCTCCTGCTGGTTGTCGCCTGGACAGGCTCCATTCTCGCTTGGGATGCTTTTGACAATACACCAAGGCTGTGCTATACTCACCCCAGTACTTGAACAGCATGATACTGCATCTCCGAGTTTCGTGGCCTAAGGGTTTGTTATACGGTGCTATGTGGGAGCCCAACGAGCTTATGGCGCGTGACCGGTAGGGTGTGGCTGGAAACGGCCATGCCTCCCAGGATAGGAAAGGGGATGTGCCGATGAGTGTGGTGGATAGGCGTCTCCTTGAGACGCCTTTTCTATTCCCTCCCCACTCAGGTTCGGTAAGGCAGCGCCTTCTTTCCAGGGTGCTGTTTTCGTTTTTGGGGTAGAGTTTGAAGGATGCTGCGACCCACCAGCCAGCGTCGAGACCGCCTGCGGGTTGCGCTTGCACGGGGCGCGCCTCGGTGCCTTTGACGCTCAGAACAAGGAGGCCCTCATAGACGAGATCTGGCGTGGCCTGATGGAGGCCTTTCGTTTAATCGCCGTTCGCGATCCGGCGCTGTTCGAGATTGTGAGCCTGTCGCTGCAAGTGTCGGGCATTGCCCTGGTCTTTGCCACCCTGGTGGGCATCCCCCTGGGGGCGGCCATGGGGCTGAACCGCTTTGTAGGACGGCGCCTGGTCATCGCCCTCTTGTACACGGGCATGGGCTTTCCGCCGGTGGTGGTGGGCCTGTTCGTCTATCTGATGCTGTCGCGCAGCGGGCCTTTAGGCCAGCTCAACTGGACGGCGATCCCCGAGCTATTTACGCCGGGGGCGATGGTGGTGGCCCAAACCATTATTTCGTTTCCGCTGGTGGCGGGCTTTACCATGGCGGCCGTCATGGGCGTGGAACCCCAGTTGCGCCTGCAGGTCGAGTCGCTGGGAGCCACTGGCTGGCAGACCTCGGTGGCCATCCTGCGCGAGGCCCAGGTGGGGGTCATCGTGTCGGTCATCGCCGGGTTTGGCAGCATCATTTCCGAGGTGGGCGCGGTGATGATGGTCGGCGGCAACATCGAGAATCGCACGCGGGTGCTGACCACGGCCATCGTGCTCGAAACGCGCAAAGGCAACTGGGATCTGGCCATCGCCATCGGCGTCATCCTGCTGGGCATTTCCTTTGTGACCAACGTGGCCATGTTGATGCTGCAGGGAAGGACCTTTGACGAATGAGCGAGTTTATCTACCGGCTGCAGAACGTGACCAAGTGCTACGAAGGCCGGTGTGTGTTGCAGGTGGACCATCTCAAGGTGCAGCGGGGCGAGATCTTTGCTTTGGTGGGCCCCAGCGGCGCGGGCAAGAGCACGCTCCTGCGCCTGCTTAATTTCCTGGAGGCGCCGACGGAAGGGCGAATCCGCTTTTTCGAGGCCGAGTTTGACGCCGATCATCCTATGCCCATGGACCATCGCCGCAAAGTGACGACGGTCTTTCAACGGCCTCTGCTTCTCAATCGAACGGTGCGGGCGAACGTGCTGTATGGCCTGCAACTGCGAAGCCAGCGCAACTCGGACCACCAGGTTGAAGCAGCCCTGGAGCAGGTGGGCCTGTTGCACCTGGCCCGGCAGCGGGCCAAGACCCTTTCGGGCGGCGAGGCGCAGCGGGTGGCCCTGGCGCGGGCCATCGTGTTGCAACCCGAGGTGCTGCTCCTGGATGAACCGACGGCCAACCTGGACCCCTACAACATTGGCCTGATCGAGGACATTGTGAGCGATCTGAACCAGGAGCACGGCACGACGCTGGTGTTGGTCACCCACAACGTGTTTCAGGCCAAGCGATTGGCCCATCGGGTGGGCTTGATGTTGGAGGGCCACCTGATCGAAGTGGCCGACGTGGCTACCTTTTTTGACGCGCCGCGAGACTCGCGCACGGCGGCTTTTGCGCGGGGGGAGATGGTGTACTAGACGCTGTTTGTCCGATAGAGTGCGGCAAGGGCCGTACAGATCAAATAGAAGGAAAATAGGAGGAGTATGATGAAAAAGATTGTTTCGCTGTTGAGCTTGCTCATCCTGGTGATGAGCCTGGTGGTGGGTTGTGGCCCCACGCCTGAACCCACGGCAGCCCCGCCCGAGCCGACGGCGGTGCCGGCCGAGCCTACGGCTGCCCCGCCCGAGCCCACCGAGGTGCCGCCGGAACCGACCGCCGTCCCGGCCGAGCCCACGGCCGAGCCTGAAGCGGTTGGAGAAAAGATCATCCTGGCGACGACGACCAGCACGCAGGACTCGGGCCTGTTGGACGTGATCCTGCCCGATTTCACAGACAAGACCGGGGTCGAGGTGGACGTGATCGCCGTGGGCACGGGCCAGGCCCTGCAATTGGGTGAGGACGGCAACGCCGATGTGCTGCTGGTCCACGCCCGGGCCCTGGAAGATGCCTTCATGGATGAGGGCCACGGCGTCCGGCGCGAAGATGTGATGTATAACGATTTCATCATTGCGGGTCCTGCCAGCGACCCGGCAGGGATCAAAGGTGGGTCGGACGCTGCGGCGGCCTTGACGGCCATTGCCGAGGCGGAGGCGCCCTTTGTGTCGCGAGGCGACGAGTCGGGCACGCACACCAAGGAGAAATCGTTGTGGACGGCGGCCGGCATCGAACCGGCGGGCGATTGGTACATCTCGGCCGGGCAGGGGATGGGCGATGTGCTGACCATGGCCGACGAGATGGAAGGCTACACCCTGACCGACCGGGCCACGTATCTGGCCATGCTGTTGGAAGGGCTTGGTCTGGAGATCGCAACTGAGGGCGATCCGGTGCTGTTCAACCCCTACGGGGTGATCGCCGTCAACCCGGACAAGAACGAAAACATCAAGAATGACCTAGCCAACGAATTCATCGACTGGCTGGTGTCGCTGCCCACCCAGGAGCTGATCAGCGAATTCGGCGTACCCGAGTTCGGCGCGCCCCTCTTTACGCCTGATTCCACCGCCTGGCGGGAAGCTCATCCTGCCGAAGAGGCCGGCGCGGGCGCCGCGCTCAAGATGACGGGCCCTGCGGAAGAGATCTCTTGGACGGAAGAGGAACTGAAGGCCCTGGGCACCATCGACGTCGATTATACCGACAAGGATGGTGTGACCACCACCTACACCGGCGTTCCCTTTAGCGCGCTGCTGGCGCTCACGTCTGCCGGCGAAGGGGCCACTCTGATGCTGGTGGCGGGCGATGGCTACAGCGCCGAAATCGCCCTGGCCGACGTGCAGGCCTGCGAGACCTGCATCGTGGCCTTTGATCCTGAGGGCGGCCTGCGCTCGGTCATGCCAGAGCAGTCGGGCAAGGTCCAGGTGAAGAATCTGGTCGAGATCCAGATCGTGGGCGGCGCGGCCGCCGAGGCGCCTGCTGGCGGCATCCCCGAAGGGGCCGCGCTCAAAATCACGGGCAAGGTGGACCAGGAGATCGGCTGGCTCGAAGAGGATGTGCGGGCCATGGACGCCATCGAAGTCGAGTCCACCAACAGCAAGGGCGTGACCGATACCTACACCGGCGTTCTGCTGAGCACGCTGTTGGAGATGGCGGGTCCGGCGGCCGATGCCACCACCGTCACCTTTGTGGCCGACGACGGCTATACGGCCGAGGTGCCGCTGGCCGACCTGATGGCCTGCGAAAACTGCATCGCGTCGTTCCGCACCAACGGGGGATTCAGCACGGTGCTGCCCGAGTTCCCGGGCGCGGTCCAGGTCAAGGGTGTGATTGAGATCCAGGTCAAGTAAACAGGCAGAGGGAGCCGTCGCCCCGATGGATGGGCGGCGGAGCGCTGTGCGTGGTTCGGGCCTGACCTGGGGCCTCGGGCCTGATAGTGAATCATGGGGCACGGCATGCCGTGCCCCTACGATATCAAAGTAAAAGCGCTCCTCGCGGCCGACCAAACAGGGCCGTCGCCCCCGCCGCGAGTCCGCTCGCGCACAATCGCCTGCGCACAATCGCCTGCGCACTCGCAGGCAGCATCCATTCTTGGGCACAAAGCGTATGGACCCCCGCATTCGCGGGGGTGATATTCTTCAAAGGACGCATCAGTTGCGAGTGCTCTGGCTTGGTGCAAAAGGACTTTGACAGGGCCCCCAGGGGGATTCTGCCCGGCTTGACGGAGGACCTGATCCCGGCTATACTGGGACAGCGCCGGAGGGGCGCGCTACCTCTATGCGAGAAAGGTGTACGTCAATGAGCTTGAAACGAGATGAAAGCGGCCGGCTGCACATCGAGACGCCGCTGATGGCCGAGTCGTTGATGGACAAGGGCTTGCTGCAAAGCACCGAAACCGATACGGTGTTCCGGCCCCTGCCCGAGCTGAACGTGATCAAGCTGGGTGGGCAGAGCATCATCGACCGGGGGCGCAGCTTGGTGCTGCCCCTGCTGGACGAGATTGTGGCGGCAAGGCCGACCTACCCGCTGCTGGTGATGACCGGCGGCGGCACCCGCAGCCGTCACGCCTATGCCATCGCCCTCGACCTGGGCATGCCCACGGGCGTGCTGGCCAAACTGGGCGATAGCATCAGCGAGCAGAATGCGCTCATGATCTCGCTGCTGCTGGCGCCCCACGGTGGGGTGAAAATCGGCCACGACGACGTGGTCAAGCTGCCGGCCTATCTGGCCCTGGGCGCCATCCCGGTGATGCACGCCATGCCGCCCTACAGCCTGTGGGAGTTGCCCGCGGCCGAGGGGCGCATCCCGCCCCACCGCACCGACAGTGGCGCCTATTTGACCGCCGAGGTGGTCGGCGCCAAGCGCTGCATCCTGGTCAAGGACGAGCGCGGCCTGTTCACAGCCGATCCGAAAAAGGACCCCAAGGCCGATTTCATCCCCGAGATCGAGGTCCACGAGTTGTTGGACTTGGACCTGGAGGATCTGGCGGTGGAGCGGGCCATGTTGCAGGCGATGACCCGCGCGCGGAGCGTGCGCGAGGTGCTGCTGGTGAACGGCCGGGAACCGGGCAGCCTGACGCGGGCGTTGGCCGGTGAGAATCCGGGCACGCGGATCTATTGCCGCTAGTGTGCGGGGTCGCTCTCAGCGCCGGTGACGGCGCGGATGAGGGGGTGCGGCCACCTCAAAGGTCCCGCCTTCGATCTGGAGGGCCTGGCCTTCAGCCAGTGCCAGGGCCACCTGGCGATGGGCCTGGGCCAGGGTGCGTTGGAAGGTGGAGCGGGAGACGCCCATGTGCTCGGCGGCCGCTTCCTGAGTCAGGCCCTCGAGATCGGCCAGGCGCAGCGCCTCCAGCTCCTCTTGGAAGAGTTGGATAAGGCGCAGCCCCTCCAACGGCACCCCGGCCGGTTTATAGATCGCGGCCTGGGGCGCCCGGGTGAGGAGGCGACGCTTGCGGGGACGGGGCACGCTAGCCCTCGTCCTGCTCTCGGCGGCGGCGACGGCCCCGGCCGCCCTCGCCTCCTGGCTCGCCGCTCTGTTCGCCACGGGGCAGGTAGACGATTTCGGCGCCGACGGCGGCGGCTAGCGCCTCCAACTCTCTGCGGCGTATGCGGGGCTGGAACACCTTGAGGTCCGAACCCTGGACGGCGACGATGACAAAGCGGGGCCGGCCTGTGCCGGGCCCGGCGTCGCGTCGCTCGCGAACGAAAATCTTGCTCATGGACTTTTTCCTTTCTGGAGGCGGTCCCAAAAGGATCTCCCATTTCCTGCTTTTGGGACCGCCCCTTGTAGCATATCGATAGTTTTGGGCAATTGCCCAAAACTAGTATACATCAGGTTGAGAGGTTTGTCAAGATATGATTTTGATTGGCATGGACGATACCGACAATCTGGAATCCCGCGGCACGGGCCATCTGGCCCGCGCCATTGCCTCTGCCTTGGCGGCCGACTATCCGCTGTTGGGCGTGACGCGCCACCAGTTGCTGGTGGATCCCCGCGTGCCCTGCACCCGGAACAACAGTTGCGCCGCCATTGCGCTGGATGTCGACGGCGATGTGAATCTGGACGGCGTGATGGAGCGGGTGCGCACGATGATGGTGGACGACTTTCAGGCGGGCAGCGATCCGGGCCTGTGCGTGGCGCGGGACGTCCCCCCGGCTGTGACCGAGTTTGGCCGCCGCGCCCAGCGTGAATTGGTGCGCCAGGCCGATGCCCGGACACTGGCGGCCGCCCACGGCATAGGGCTGTTGGGCTTGGGCGGCGACGAGGACGGGGTCATTGGCGCGCTCGCCGCGGTGGGGCTGGCGGCCAGTGGCGAGGATGGCCGCTATGTCCAGGTGGGGCGGTCGCGGGAGTTGACCGGCTTGCAGCCGGTGGCGGCGCTGCTGGCAGCGGGCGTCGAAGCGGTGCAGACGCCCGACGGCCGGCCGGTGACCGAGGGCCTGGTGCAGACGGACAAGCTGCGTCCGGCGCGGCGAAGGAGCCGGCCCATTGCCGTGGTCGAGTGGGCCGGCGAGCATTGGCTGCCGCTCAAGCTGGATTGAGGTGCTGCGGGTCCAACGGGGTGAACGGCCCGCGGGCACGCGCGGGAGGGATTCTCTGGCCACGAAATCACCGACGCGCATGGTAGGGGCACCTCTGTCCCGTCGCCCCCGCGGAAGCGGGGGCCCACGCACTTCCGACAAAGGATGGATGCCCGCCTTCGCGGGCATGATGGAAGCGGGCGGGCCCTTTTTTCCTGTCGTCGTCGATTGCCCTGATGCGCACGGGGCGGGGCCGAGTGGCGCCTGCGGTAGGGGCGGGTTTCAAACCCGCCCAATAGGCATCAACGTAAGGTCGACAAAAAGGACTTTCTCTGGCAA
>CAZNQW010000174.1:0-5569 GCA_964575225.1 uncultured Anaerolineaceae bacterium
GAGATGGAATCTCGTGACTGGAGTTCAGACGTGTGCTCTTCCGATCTTAGCAAGAGGGCACAAAGATCACCTCAGTGATGGACGGAAGAAGGTTGGTGATGGCTTCGGGGAGCATGCGCCCTGTGACAGAGGCAAAGAGATCCCGAAAGTCCACGCTCTGGAGGCGTGACTGCTGATAACGAACGCTCCGCTCCATTGCCGGACGTGTGGCGTTGTACTCCTGGGCATAGTTCTCCCGCCAGAAGCAGGTCAGGGCCTGGATGAAGCGTTCCTTGAGCGTTTCCCCATCTCGAATCAGGGCCGCGACCAGTTCAACCGGCATGTCCGATTCGATAGCTGCCAGGCAGTGGGACCATTTTTCGGGGTTTTCCACGAGTTCGATGAGATCCCCTGGGCAGCGGACCGGGTCCATGCCATGCGCGAGGGTTTGCAGCGCGATGCGTTGGTATTCCACGCCGGGTAGGGATTCCAGGTGCTCACGGAACTGGTCGAATTCCATATCGGGAGCATGGTCGGGCAGTTGAGCGCCCAGAGTGGTGGCAAAGTGAGGAAAGCGCCCTGGGATATTGACGATCAGGCACAGCTCCCTCAATAGATCGGGATCGATGTGATCCCGCGTCTTGTGCAGCCAGGCGCCCAGTCCCTCAAATCGGGGGATGGCGCACAGCAGTGAAGCTGTCGCCAATAGGCTGTGGGGCAGCGAGACGACAAACTGGATTTTCGGCAGAGCTTCCCCTTGCAACAGGGCGGGCATCGGCTTCCTCAGGATTGAATTATAACTCTATAATTATATTCGAAAGGAAAGGTCTGTCAAACTGGAGGCAATCTGTGACGTGGGGCAATGGTAGTGATTTGGGTAGGTGGAGGTAAGGGTTACTCGGTTGTATGCGCCTGTTTTAGGTGGGCGATGATCTTTTGATCGGCAACGGGAAAGGCAAACGCATCGAGCCCATCGATGGTTACCCAGCGCAGATCACTGCAACCTAGGCATTGGGGGGCGCCGCTCAGCCAGCGGCAGTCAAAGGCATACAGGGTCATGTGGAAATGGGAAAAGCTGTGCTCTATGACGCAGAGCAGATCGCCTACATCGATCTTGATGGCCAGTTCCTCGTCGATCTCTCGGTGAAGGCAGTCGGTCAATCCCTCGCCTGGGCGGCGTTTGCCTCCCGGAAATTCCCACATCCCCCCCAGCATCGCGTCCTGGGGACGTTGGGTGATGAGAAAGCTGCCGTTCGAGTCCCAGATAATGCCGGCTGTGACGTCGCGGCTGGGGCGTTTGGTTCGGGTGGCTCGGATGGGGAGCTCTTTCTGAATGCCCTCGCATTGCGCCAGACACTGGTTGACAATGGGGCAGATCAGACAACTGGGATTGGATGGGGTGCAAATGGTAGCACCCAGGTCCATCAGGGCCTGATTAAAGTCACCGGCGCGTCCGGGGGGCAACATCCATCGGGCCAGGCGCTCTAGCTTGCGCTGTGTGTTGGGGCGGCCCGGATCATCATCGATGGAAAAGATGCGGCAGAGCACTCGATGCAGATTGCCATCCAGGGCCACCACGTCGGCACCAAAGGCGATGCTAGCCACCGCAGCCGCCGTGTACCGCCCCACGCCGGGTAGGTAGATGAGGGCGTCGGTGCTGGGGGGCAATTGGCCGTCCAACTCGTCCATCACCACTTGGGCTGCTTTGTGCAGGTTGCGGGCCCGGGCGTAATACCCCAAGCCCTCCCACGCCTTGAGTACTTGGTGCTGGGGGGCCGCGGCCAAAGACTCTAGAGTGGGGAATTGGGCCATAAAGCGCTCATAGTAGGCGATGACCGTCTCTACGCGCGTTTGCTGTAACATGATCTCGGCTACCCAGATGGCGTAGGGGTCCTGGGTGTGCCGCCAGGGCAGGTCGCGCTGATGACGCGCGTACCAGTCCAAAAGTCGCTGACCGAGGCTTGCCAGATCGCTGGGTTTGTCATCGCTACCGGAGGATGCCATCATGGTGGGTACTATACCCTGAATTCCAGTTGGAAGCAAATTCCCGGCTTGGGAAGGCATAGACTTTTGTCGTGGTTGGGGGGATGTGCTACAATAAAAGCCAAGACCCATCGGGTCCCCCTGGTGAGGCCCGGCCAAATCGAGACGGGAGGTGCGGCTGTGCGAGTTCAAATAGATCGTGCATATCTCGAACTGGTAGAAGGAGACATCACCCAACAGGATACGGAGGCTATCGTCAATGCGGCCAATAATTCGCTGTTGGGCGGGGGCGGCGTAGATGGCGCCATCCACCGCGCCGGAGGGCCAGCGATCTTGGAAGTGTGCCGTAAGCTGGGTGGCTGTGCAACGGGTGATGCCAAGATCACGACGGGGGGGCGCCTTTCTGCGCGCTATGTGATCCACACAGTGGGGCCGGTGTACAGGCGCGAAGGGGCCGAGCGCGCTGCCGAGCAATTGGCCAGCGCCTATCGCCGCAGCCTGGAGGTGGCCGTCGAGAACGGTGTGCGCAGCGTGGCCTTTCCCTCGATTAGCACAGGGGCTTATGGCTATCCCCTGGCTGAGGCGGCTGACGTGGCGCTGCATACCGTGGTCGAGTTTCTGCAAGCGCAGCCTGCGTCAGGCATCGAATTGGTTCGTTTTGTGCTCTACGGTCAGCGTGCTTTTGACGTATATTGCCAGGCTTTGCAGCGAGTGCAGAGCGGCGGCGATCAAACCTGATTCCAGTGTCGCTTGGTGTCTTGCCGACCCACGTCTGGCCATTCGATCTCGACGCTGTTGGACCAGATCTCAACCGCCGGCACCCGTTGGATCAGGCTTTCCACCTGAGACCTATTGCGGACCGGCGTGTTGCCCAGCCACTGGCGTGGATCTTGAGCCGTGGCATCAAACCGGAGCCGTAGCCGGTAGCGCCCCGGCTCAGCAGGTTGGAACCAGGCCAGGGGTTGCACGGGAATAAATCGCTCGCCGGCCTGAGGATCAAAGCTTTCGCCCGGTCCCAGCTCGACAAAGTCTTCAACTTGCAACCCGCGCGCTATATCGAGGCCCTCGGGCAAACGGGTCTCCACCGGGCCGGAGGGCCCCTCGATTTCGACGGTGTATTGGGGATAGCGCAACCCATCGGAACCGGGCAACACGCCCACCATCCATACCGGCTTGTCCGACCTGTTGGTGATCTGGATGGAGAATCGCGGCGGCTCAGAAGGGAGGCCCTCCGGTTTCTGTTCGGGCTCTAGGCTGATCTGGATTGGTTCATCGCTCATGGCTGCACAGCCTCCTATGCTTTCCGGATGTGGTCGATCCGCATCTGATAGTCGGCGATCACGCTCTTTTTCACCTGCATGCGCTGGAAATAGCCCACCGTGCGGGTCAGCAGTGCCTCGGCTTCTTCCAGGGCGTCGATTTTCTGGTAGCACTCGTACAAGAGGTCAACGACCCGGCCGTGGGTGATGTTGTCAAGAGCCGATTGCTGGGTCTCGCGCAGCAGGGTGGTGGCTTGGGTAAGTTGCCGGATGGCCCTGTCGATCTGGGGAGAGCGCACCCGGCCGCTCACCGTGTCTTTGAACTCGCGGGCCTGACTGCTACCCAGGCAATAATGGATGTAGTGCGCCAGGTGAGTGGTGGGAAAGCGATCGGTGACCTCGAGCAATTCGTCGGTACCGCGGCGCAGATGGTCGCCGCCCCGCATATACAGCAGGTGGCCCTGTTCATCGCCAAAGGTATAGACGGCCATTTGTTCTTCTTCGCGTGATTGGGGATAGGCCACACGGATGCGCAGGACGTTGGATCGGAGCCGCAAGCCTCCGGCGGTGTAGATGGCCCAGATCTGGTATTCGCCCGGCTCCTGGAAGTAAAACCCCTGGGCGCCGTATCCCAAAAAGACGCTTTCGAACAGCTTTTCGCCGGGCGGAAGCTCCTGATGGCGCGCCTCGCTACACAGTTTGAACAGGGGGGCATAGGGCTGCACCTGACCACGCGGATTGCGGATCCAAATCTCCATCAGGCCAAATTCCGGTTTCAGCATATGGGGTACGATCATCGCCGCTTCGGTCTGGTTTTCCAGCTTGATCTCTACGGTGATCGGCTCGGCAAATTGGTAGAGGCTGCGTTCGGGCCGGGTGCGCATGTACAGGCCTACGGGCGCGCTTTTCACCTGATCCATCGGGGCCGGGGCTGCGGCTACCTCGCTATGGCTCGATGCACCAAAGGCTGTCCCACCCGGGATCACGTCCAGCAGGGCCTCGTGGCGCAGGTGGCGAAGTTCGTCGAGATCGAATTCATAGCGGCAGTCGCGCCAGTATTGCTGGGTGCCCTGCCAGCCGGGCGGCAGGTCGTAGCCATAGGGGTACCGCCAGGGGTAGTTCATCCATGAGGTCGACGCGGGTCGCCCGCAGTCAAATGGGTGCAGCAGGTTAAAGGTATGACCCAGCTCGTGGACGCAGGTGCGCAGATAACTCCGGTCAAAATCCGCTTGCGACAGGTTTCCCCAAACCTCTGGTGATTTGATGGTCGAATAAAAGGCAGCCGCTCCCTGGCGGGGACAGGGATCATTGGGGTCTCGAGCCTGGCTATCGTACATGATGCCGGTGACCAGGTTCTGGGGATACAGCCGAAAGTGGGTGGCGATGATGAGGTAGACTTGCCACTGGGGTACATCTTTCCATTGGGAAAAATGATGAGCCATGGAATTATGCAGCTCATCCTCGTTCCACTTGAGGTCAGCTCCGGCGCCGGCTTGATCCAGGACCTGATTGTTGGAGACGATCCGCATGTCAAGGCCGGCTCGCCGATACGATGCGGCGATGTCCAGGTCCAGCCGGGGGAGATCGGAAGGCCGCGAGGCGATCGTATGGGTGTTAAAGGGTCGGGGCAGTTGAGTGCCTTTGATGCGGTCAATCTCCAGGTCGATGGTCCGCAGATAATCGGATGTTTTGTCGCACAGATAGGTCAGGTGATAGCATCCCCAAAAGATGATCTGAACGTTTGCCGTGGGCGGCGGATCTGTGGGGGATTGGATGGGAACAGTGACTCGGAGTTGTTGGCGGGTGGCATAGTTGTAGGTCTGGGCCAGTTGCCCGCTTCCGTAATAGGTCACGGCACCCTGAACCGTCACTTGTGTTTCTTCCCAAGTGACCTCTGGATGCTCGATAATGAAGGAGCGGTGATAGTCCCAACCGCCGCCCACATCTCGCAAGATATCGCCGCTGACGAGATTCAGCGGTTGGTACAGGTTCGGGGTATGGGGCTCGCGCAGGTCCAGGCGCAGTTCCAGGCGTTGAAAACCCCGCTGGCCCACGTAGGTGCCGCTGATTGGTCGGCTCAGCCCGCGGATCGGCTCCGAGTCATAGATGGGTGTCAGGTCAAAGGGCGCTTCCTCCATCATCCGCTACCTCCCTCTTGATGAATATAGTATACACGATTTATGGTTGTTTTGCAATATTTCTCGCGTATACTTCAAGACTCTATCAAGATAGAGCGATTGGGAATGAAAGAAGGCCGAGTGGCTATTTGCTGTGGGTTATTCGGGATAGCCCCCAAACACAGCTACGTAGGGCAGATTGCGATACTTTTCGTCGAGATCCAGCCCATA
>CAZNQW010000174.1:5579-8451 GCA_964575225.1 uncultured Anaerolineaceae bacterium
CGGGAATGTCAAAGCCCACATAGTGCAAAGGCACGTTGACGACCCGTCGACTGGGCTTGTTGAGCAGGACGCAAATCCGCAGGCTGGCGGGATGCCGCTGTTCCAGGGTGCGCGTCAGGTACTGGATGGTCTGGCCGCTGTCGACGATGTCTTCGACGATCAACACCTCACGGCCTTCGATATTGGTCTCCAGATCCATTTGGATCCGCACGGCGCCGCTGCTTTCGCGGGCGCCCAGGCCATAGCTGGAGATGGCCATAAAGTCGATGGCGTGGGGGATGGTGATCTGGCGCATCAGATCGGTCAGAAAGGTCACGCCCCCTTTGAGCACACAGACCAGGAGGAGATCCTTGCCTTCATAATCCCTGGAGATGCTTTCTCCCAGCTCTTGAATGCGCGATTTCAGCGTCTCTTCATCGACCAAGATCCGACCCACTACCTTTGGCTGCATGGTTGCCTCCTTGTCCGTGGATGCTGAGGGATTTTGACCAGTATCGCACACAAATTATCTGACGGCAAGTGACCGCAGAGCCTGTGACAGAGGACGATGCCCAGCTATGGTTTGGTTTCCCCCGGCCTCCTTGGCGCAGGGCGCTGCCGTTAGTACAGCAAAGGGAAGGCGTTGGTGGGCGCAGCGTAGCGGCAGTGAACTTCCCACACCGGGCTCTTCCCCACGTTAGACAGGAGATAGCCGCATTGGGGCTCGAGCTCGCTCGGAAAGGGGGCGTTTTGGATGAGGGTAGGCCAGACCTGCGGCGTGGGTGTGGGGGTTGGGGGCATGGGCGTTGGCGGTAGGGGCGTCGCTGTGGGGGGCAAAGCGGTCGGTGCGGGTGGCACTGCCTGGGCGGCAAAGTCGGCTCCCTTGAATTGGGCGGCGAGTTCGCGAGTCAGATCGAGATATCGGTGTCCATAGGCCTTGCTGGGTTCGATGTAGGAACCTTCGGGCCATTCGTTGAACGAATTGATGATCACCCATTGGGGTTTACTGGCGATGGCTGCCTGCCAGCAGGCCCGATAGTAGGCGCCATCATCGCGGGAGCGGGCAAACCCACTGCCCGGCCGTACCTTGCGATCGTCATAGCCGGGCATCACCGTAGCCACCCAAATCTTGGCCGTGCCATGCTGTTGGTTGTATTTTTGGACACGGCCTGCCCAGGAAGAGAGCGTATTGGATGGGGGAATGCGGTTGGGCCAGGTAATGCTGTACAGGTGATGCCCGTCAAAGGCTGCTTGGTAGTTGATGTTCGTCCCCTCTGCGATCCAGAGAGCCTGGCGATTGGGATCGGCCTGATCGCGAATGCTCCTCCAGGTATCGACCGATAGCCTTGAGACGTTGTAAAAGAAGACTACGGGCCGCCCTCCTACCCGAAGATAGGCCGGATGAGCCGCGTGTACCTGAAGCAGGTGGCGGAGATTATTTACATAACTTGCGGCACCCTGCATGACCGGCGAGTTAAGGTCAAAGTCTACCGCCACCCGAAAGCCTCTCTCTGCCGAAAGGTTCAAAAGGGCCTTCAGGTTCTTTTCCGTGCGGTTGCCCTGACCCCACCAGTTGAGTACAAAGGCATCGATCCCGGCGCCCTTGGCCTGTTCGATGTGGCGAATCATGGCCTCGGCGTTGTCCGAGTTGTAAGGGATCTCGGGTAGGTCGGGGACTGTGCCCGAGTTCCAGGTGTTTTTGTCGAACCAGGTGTAATAAAAGGCCAATACCAGGCGCTCGCCCTGGGCCTGTGCCTCGGGAGGGTGGCCCAGGCCGAACAGCCCGGAAAGCACCATCCCGATGGTCAAGAACAACAATCCATTTCGCAGCGTCAAAACGCCTCCCATGTTTGTGAGCTGATCGTGGATGCAGAGCCACCCGGCATGGGCGCAGCTCCGACGAGGTTATTATACCGGAAAAGATCGACCGGAGCAAACAGATGAGCGATGGAGGTGTGCAGACTTGAGGGTGCTACTGTCTGGATTGGCAAGAACTGACAGTTGTGCTATACTGCTACGGTGCCAGATAGCTGGGAACTCAAGTGCACACCGAAACCGGTGGGAAATGGAAGAAAAGGATGGCAGGCGAAAAAGTACTGGTCATAGACGACAGTGACGAACTCAGGTCCTTGCTCGCATCGCTGCTACCTTACGGCGGTTATGATCCCTATAGCGCTGGATCGGGCCAAGAAGGTCTGGAACTGGTGCCTGCAATTCAGCCCGACTTGATCCTGATCGATCTCGAACTCCCCGATACAACCGGCCTCAAGGTCCTTGAGGAGTTGAGCCGTCGTGGGTTTACCATTCCCACGATCATGATGACCGGCTATGGCTCGGAAGGTAGCGCGGCTCGCGCCCTACGGCTTGGCGTGCGCGACTATTTGATCAAACCGTTTACCACGGAGGAGGTTCTTTCCAGCATCGAGCGCGCGCTGTCCGAGAGCCGCCTACGCCGCGAAAAGGATCAACAGAATGCGCTTTTGGCCGATTATGGGCGGCGGTTCAAGTTGTTCGCTGCCGTCGCCCAGTCCATGGGCGAGGACATGGATGCCTCCCAGCTCTTGCAGCGGATTGTCGAAGCGGCGGTCTTGGTCACGCGGGCCGAGGCAGGCTTTCTCCTTGGGGTCGATCAAGAAGATGGCGGTTTGCGGGTGGTCAGTTCCCGTGGCCTCCAAGATCCGACGGAAGGGCAGACGGTTACTGCCGGAGATGAGCGCCTGTTGCCGGTTTTGCAGAAGGGAACCGTCGTGCAGCTCTGTGGAAAGGGCGGGGCTACCATTGAAATCCAAACCGGGGCCTGTGTTCAGGTCGTATGCCAGGCTCCGCTCCAGATCGGTGGCGCGATGTTGGGGGTGCTCAGCGTCGACCGCCGAAAGCAATCCACTTCATTTAG
>CAZNQW010000175.1:0-8447 GCA_964575225.1 uncultured Anaerolineaceae bacterium
CTGCCTGCGCGATATTCCTTTCTTCTCCTCTTCGATACTCATGCTCTTCTCTCCTTTTCGTATGAAAAAACGGTCCCGGGATAGTCGCTCCATCCGTATCCAGTTGTTGCCCCTTTCCCCCTCACCCGGTGATGGGTACTCCCCGAGTGGGATGGACGCTGCAAAGAAAAAGGCGCCTCAAGAGAGACGCCGTTGGGGTGGCTCGTATTCAGAAGGCGGACGAAGCACCAGTGGGCCCGTCAGTCACCTAGCGGCGCATCTCCCTCCTGAAGAGGGGGCGTAGCCGAAGCCGCCACACCTTTCCATCCTCAGGCCACCGGCACAAACTCGTGGGCTCAGAAGCGGAGACGCCGACAATCGATTATTCAGATACAACCAGTATAGCACAGGGATCGGCCTTTGTCAATCGTGAAATTTGGAGATTTTTTGTCGTGAATTCGAGCCAAGCCTGTACCAGTTAGACGAATACCGTACACCACCTTCAAGAGCCTGGATCTTTCTGCGTTAGACCAAAAAGGCCTCCGCTACCCCTGCCATGGACTCCCGCGTTCGCGGGGTGACCATCCAGGTGGGGCGGAAACCTTTGCGGGCGAATCCATGGGTTCCCGCTTGCGCGGCAACGACGACGGCGGCGCGGGCGACCCTCGCGGGCAGGGGCAGTTACCCCAGCCAGACGGAGAGGAAAATGCCGATGGCCATCAGCGCGGGGGTGAGCATGGCCACGTTGATGTTCTTGGCCTGGATGGGAAAGAGCCGTTCCAGGTCGTCGGCATAGCGGTAGGTGCCACGACTGACCTGGTAGGCCATGGGCATGGTCAGCAGGCCCAACAGCGCGCCCGCAGGCAACTGTCCCAGGGCCCACCCGGCGACGATGGACACGTAGGTGGCCCACAGCATGATGCTGTGGACGATGCTGGCCCGCTTGCGACCCGCGACGATCACCAGGTTGCGCCGCCCGTGGGCCCGGTCGGGCTCCATGTCGGGGAATTGGTTAAGGAGCAGGATCTCGCTGACCAACCAGGTGTTCACCAGCGAGGCCCAAAAGGCCGGCCAGGTGTATTCGCCGGTGAGGCAGAAATGGCTGCCCAGGACCATCAAAATGCCCACGCCCAGGCCCGGGGCGACGAGAGAGACGGCAGGCATGTGGGTAATCCAGGGGGTATAGGCCACGATCAGCAGGATGCCCAGCAATCCCAGGGGCAACAAAGCCCACCCCCAGACGGTGATGAAATAGATGCCTACCAGGATGACAATGGCCAGCGTGCCCAAACCGGCGGCCAAGGCCAGGGGCGCCGCGTGGGGCCTCTCTCGCAGCCGGGGCAGCCCGCCGCTAAAAGGCGTCTGAATGGTAGTCAGGTCCAGGCCGCTGCGAAAGTCGATATAGATGTTGAACGCGTTGACGCTCGCTTGAGAGGCGAGGGCGCCGATGAGGACCAGCAGGAGATGCAAGAGATTGATGTCGTACCCCGACCACAGGGCGACGCCCACAGCCAGGGCCACCGACGAGGGATCGGACATGAGGAAGGCTGGGCGCATGGGGGCGATAATGTCCATCAGCAAGTCGCGCATCGCAGTCTTGCTCCTTTGATGTAGAATGTCTCAGTATAGCACGAAACCCATTCCTTTGTCCAGAGGGAAATTTCGCCTCAGTAGGGCTGTTGCAAAGTCGGCCAGTCAATCTAGTTTGGAGCTCGCCGCCCCCGTCTCGGGGGCGGCCTGCACACCTGGCAGACCACCGCGCCCCGAGGACGGGGCGCGGAGCCCAACCAAATCACATCGGTCAAGAGACAATGCAACAGCCCTGTTCGCCTCAGGGCCGGGATATCTCAAACCCCTGGGGGACCTTTGCGCAAAACGCCCCCTTTTCGGCGGCGGTCTTGGTACGGGCGGGTTTGAAACCGCCCCTACGATAGGTGCCCTTGGCTCCTACTTGTGCCTGCCTGTGCAGGCAGGAGCGACGAGCAGGGGAAAGCGGCGCTAAGGCCGGGGTACGGCCTCTTCCATATAGTAATCGCAGATGTCCACGCCCGTCACCCGCTGGCCGACGGCTACCGGCACCGTCACCACGGTGTGATCGGGGCATTCCACGCTCAGGCCGCACACCACAAACTCGGAATAGCTGGCCCCCACCCCTTCGTCGGTCCAGGAAAAAACCCAATAGTTCCCCGCCGGCACCTCGATCTCATAGGACATCGTGTCCACCGGCACGTGCATCGACCAGGTCTCGCCCGTGTCGGCGTTGCGGGCATAGATCGTCATGGGCGGGATATACTCGGAGGGATAGCACAACGCGCCGCTGAGGATGCCCACCTGGGGTGCAGGCGTAGGTTCGGGCGTGGCCTCAGGAAGGACGTCCACCGGCGTAGCTTCGGGAAGGACATCCACCGCAGAGCTGGGGGCCAGGGTGACCGTCGGCTCCCCCACCCCGCCCGGTCCGACCGCCTCCGGGGTAAAAGTGGCGGTAACCACCAGCACCTCGACTTCTGGCGTCGACGGGGTACCGCAGGCCAAGCCGGCGCCCATACACAGAACCATCACCAGCACAGCGGGCAGCCAGAGTCTTGTGCGATGCTTCATGTCCTTCCTCCCTCTTTCCATCCCTGTTCTCGCCTAAAAGGATACGTACTCGTCTTGGACCAGGCCCGCCTTGTCGACGCCCAGCAGATCCAGCAGCTCGGAGATCATGCCGGCCTTTTGCACGGCGTCCTGCTTGCTCCATGTGCGGGCCTTGATCTCCAGATAGACCTTGTCCGAGGCCGGTTGGCTAAGCCGATCCAGGTTCAGGGCAAAGTCGACGCCCTGGTACTTGACGCGCCACCGCCGCCGGATCTTGTCCACCCGGCGCTCTTCCCGGGGCTGGAAATATTCGCGGTAGAAGCGCAGGCTGCGGTCGGCCACCGCCGTAAAGCGCGACCGGGAAAGGACCACCGAATCGGCATACTCCCGCTCCTTGGTGGGGCCGTGGAAGGTCAGGTTGTAGATCGGCTTGACCTCCAGCCCCCGGTCCAGGAGATAATCCTCCCGGTAGCGGATAATGTCGACGCGGGATTCGTCGGCGTCGGCCTGGGGATCGTCAAAGAAAAAGTAGGTGTCGTACTGCTTGCGCTCGCTGGGCTTGATGACCATGATCTCGGGGGTAGCCGCCAGGCGGTCCACCAGGGCCTCGGCGTCGGGAACCCAGACCTTGACCTGCACTTCGTAGGTCTCGCCCCATTGCAGGGTGCCCAAAGCCACCAGCTTGTCCAGCAGGCTTTGCTCGCGGCGGGCCAGGAAGGCGCCCACCTGGCCCGCGATCCGCTGCGCCTCGGCGCGCACCTGCTCTTCGTCCAGGGTGAGCAGCGCCCAATCGCGCATCACCCAGCGGCCCTCGATCAGCACGTGCCGCACGTCCGACGACTTGGCTGCATAGACGAGCCGCGAATAGACATTGTCGGGCGAGAGGTCAAAATGGGGCACGTTGTGGACCCGATCCAGCTCCAACACGGCGAGGTCGGCCCGCTTGCCCACCTCCAGCGAGCCGATGATCGACCCCAGACCCAGGGCTCGGGCGCCGTCGATGGTCGCCATGGCCAGGGCCTGGCGGGCGGGGACGGCGGTGGGATCGCCGCTGAGGCCCTTGGGCAACAAGGCGGCCAACCGCATCTCTTCGATCATGTCCTGGTCGTTGTTCGAGGCCTGGCCGTCGGTGCCAATGCCCACCACCACGCCCTCGCCCATCATGCCCGCCACGTCGGCCAGACCGCTGCCCAGCTTCAGGTTGCTGGTGGGGTTGTGGGCCACCCCCACCCCCCGCTCGGCCAGGATACGCCAATCGGACTCGTTGAGGTGTACACAGTGGGCGGCCAGCACGGGGACGTCGAGCACGCCATGGGCCTCCAACACCTCCACCGGCGAAAGGCCGTACAGGGCGCGGGTCTCGTCCACGTTGCCGGTCGTCTCGGCGATGTGGATCAGCAGTGGCACCCCAAATTCGGCAGCCAGCGCCGCCGACTCGCGCAGCAGCTCGGGCGTGCTGGTCTCGGTGCCGTGGGGCCCCACCGCCGGAGTGACCAGGGGGTGCCCGTGCCACTGCTCGATGAACCGCCGGCACAGGGCCAGGGCCAGGTCATAGCTCTCGGCGTCGGGCGTCGGCCACTTCATGATGGTCTCGGCACAGATGGCGCGCATGCCGGCATCGGCTGCGGCCTGGGCCACCTCGTGCTCATAGTAGTACATGTCGGCGAAACAGGTCACCCCCGAACGGATCATCTCGGCGCACGACAGCAACGTGCCCCAGCGGCAGAATTCGGGGCTGACAAACTCACGCTCCACCGGCAGCATGTAGCCAAACAGCCACACATCCAGGCGCTGATCGTCGACCAGGCCTCGCAGCAGGCTCATGGGGGTGTGGGTGTGGGTGTTGACCAGGCCCGGCAAGAGGGCCGCGCCCCGGCAGTCCACCACCTCCGCCCCCTGGTAGGCGGTCTGGATCTCGGCCGTGGGCCCCACAGCCACAATGGCCCCTTTGTCAATAGCAACAGCGCCCTGGAAGATCAGATCCCCCAGGGCGTTCATCGTAACCACCGTACCGTTGGTCAACAGCACGTCCACCAACTCCATGAGTGGTTCCTCCTTTATGTCAACATTCCATGACAGACGACCTGCGATTCAGGGGCGAATCGGGAATTGAACCCCCATAGCCCGCCCTTTTGATGCAGAGGTGGCCGACAGTCCCTCCGCAGGGGCTGGGAGCCTGGGCTAAAAGACAAAATCCTTGTCGTCGTCTTCATCCTCGTCGTCCTCGTCCTCTTCCCAGTCGTCGTCCCAATCGTCGTCCTCTTCCTCATAGGACGATCCAGCCCCCTTGGCATTCCAATACAGGTCATCGTCCTCATCGACCTCTTCGTCGGCATCCACGTCGACGAGGTCCTGATAGGTCTGGCAGCCATCATCGGGATCGTACTCGATCTCTTCGGCGCTGCAAACTCCCTGTTCCCAGAATATGCACGTGGTGGCTCGACAGATAATGTGGGTCATTCTCCAAACTCCCGCGTAATTTCGACACCTGGACTGCTGCGCGCGATTCCCCAACACGCACAATGGGCCCGAATGGGCTGGGGTTCGCGCATAGAACCGGAAATCGGCCTTTACCGATCCGGCCCACCAGACGGCGGGCCTCCCTCCTCGACCGGCGGCGCCTCTTGCCGCCCAAATAAGAGTTCTTCCAACAGGTCGACCACGCCGGCAGCGTCGTCGAGGGCAAACTGCGGCACAGCCCAACCCACCGGATGGTCGGTCATCAGGGCGATCAACTCTTCCGGGCGGCTGACCAGTTCGGTGCTATGCTCCCGGCGCGACACTTCGATCTTGGGTCTGTCGCCGTGCTTGTACCCCTCGGTGATGACCAGATCCACCTCGCCCATCATATTGACGATCTCGTCCAGGGGAAGTTCTTGGTCGAGCTTGCGGCTGAGGGCCATTTTGTTGGGCGCCGAGAGGGCCACGGCATCGGCCCCGGCCTGGGCGTGCCGCCAGGAATCTTTGCCCGGCTGGTCGATCTCAAAGTCGTGGACGTGATGTTTGACCACGCCGAGGCGATACCCCCGCCGCTTGATCTCGGCGATGATGGGCACCAGGACCGTGGTTTTGCCCACGCCCGACCGGCCCACCACCGAGATCACCGGCACGGGGCGGCGAGCGCTCACAGTTCCATCCCCTCCGGCCAATCGAGCATCTGGACGGTGACCACAGTCCCGGCTGCGGCCAACCGCGCACCTTCGGGAATCACGGCCAAGCCGTTGGCCTTGGACATGCTGGTCAACACGCCCGAGCCCTGCTCGCCGGTGGTCCGCGCTCGATAGGTATCCCCCTCTCGGGTCACAATCACCCGCACAAAGCCGCGCCGCCCGCTGTTGCGGACGTCCTCGCCGAGCACGGCCTGGACCGCCGGCTTGCCCAGGTGGCTGCGGCCCATCATTTTGAGGATGGCCGGGCGGGCAAACTGCTCGAAGGAGACCATGGCCGACACCGGGTTGCCCGGCAGCCCGATGAGGGGCACGCCGCCGCGCAACAACCCAAAGGCCAGGGGCTTGCCCGGTTTCATCATGACCTGCCAGAACTGCATCTGCCCTTCGGTGCCGAGGACGTCTTTGACCACGTCGTAATCGCCTACCGACACGCCGCCCGAGGTCAAAAACAGGTCGGCGCCCTGGCTCAACCCCTCGCGGATCTTGGCCGTCAATTCGGCCTTGGTATCGCGGGCAATCCCCAACCGGATGGGAATACCGCCGGTGCGCAGCACCAGCGCCGCGTTGGTGTACTCGTTGGAATTTCGGATTTTGCCCGGCGCCAGCGGCTCGTGGACCTCCAGCAGTTCGTCGCCGGTGGCCAAAATGGCCACCCGCGGCCGGCGGTGCACCAGGGCCGTGGGGTGACCCAGCGAGGCCAGCACCCCAATCTCCTGGGGACGGATCAGCCGGCCCTCTTCCAGGACCCGCTCGCCGGCATGGATGTCTTCGCCCGCAGGGCGCACGTTGTCCTGAGGCCCGGCCGGACACAGCACCTCCACCTCGGTGGACGGCGATTGCAGCCGCTCCTCCTTGGCCCGGCTAAAGTCGCTGGTGTCCTCGTAGGGCACGACGGCATCAGCGCCCTCGGGCAGGGGCGCGCCGGTCATGATGCGGATCGCCGTCCCCGGTTCCACCGTCGCGCCGGCCACATAGCCTGCCGCCACACTGTCGATCACGCGGAGACGTACCGGCGTGGCGGCCGACGCACCGGCCACGTCGGCCGAGCGCACGGCAAAGCCGTCCATGCCCGAGTTGTCAAAGGGTGGGATGTTGATGTCGGAGGTGATGGTCTCTGCCAGAACACAACCCAGGGTTTCCAAAATCGGCAGCCGCTCGGGCTCCAGCGGCTGCACATGGCACAAGATTTCGGCCAATGCCTCTTCCACAGGAATCATGAATACTCAACTCCATAAAGGATATGGCCAAGGTCAAGACCTGGCTCTGGCGCCCATTATACCCAAAAAGCCTGGGGATGACAAAAGCCCTGGTCCCATGCGGCAGGGTGGTTACAAAAGATGGGCGCGTCGGCGTTCCCACCTGATGCTCGCGGTCCCCGCATGTAAGGCGTTGCCCGGTCGAAATCCGGTTTCGTGGGAGACGATGCGACTCGGTCGATCTCCGTAGAGCCCGATCTATCTGCTTGACTTGATGCGGATGGGGCCGGTTTGAAACCGGTCCCTACGATAGGCGCCCTTGGCTCCTGCTTATGCCTGCCAGCCGACCTCCACGGCCCGGCGCGCCGCGCGGAGATTGGCCCAGGGCGCGGTGATGGGGGTCACGCACCCGGTGCCCAGAATGAACCGCCTGCCGCCGGTCTGCTCGAGGGCATCGGCCGCCTCTCGTTCCACCTCTTGGGGCGTGCCGCGCAGCATCGTTTCCCATTGGCGCAGCCCCCCCAACACAGCGCCCGGCACCCGCTTTTGCCCCTCGCGGAGCGTCGGCGGCGTCTCGCGGTCGTGCCAGTTCCACACCTGGACCGGATAGTCGGCCAGCAAGTCGAACATCACTCGCTCGCCGTGGAGGTGCACCACGTTCAGCCACAGGCCTGCCGCAGCCTCCAGCAACCTCAGGTCCAGCGCCAGGCCAAATTCCCGGTATTCCTCCTCGGTGAGCAGGGCATAGCTGGCGTGCTGCACCGCCAAAAAGATGCCGGCGATGCCCCGCCGCCGGGCCGCCTCGATGAAACGCACGGTGGTGGCGGTGATGGTCTCCAGCCCGGCGCGCACCGCCTCGGGGTATTCCCGCAGGTGGGCTGCCAGATGCTGCTTGCCCACCAGGCTCTTGGCCTGCGAGAGGGGATTGAAAATGGTCTGAATGTATGGCACCTGGTGGCCGACCGATTCGACGATGGCGTCCAGGCAACCGAGTTGGGCGCCCAAGGCGCCCGCTTCGGGGTCCAGCACCGGCAGTCGTTCCCAGTCTTGGGCGGTCCGAACCGGATGGGCGGTCAGTTCTCGCGTCCCCTCCTGGTTGCCCACCCACCGGTCCTCGACCCCCCAGTCGCGGACGCAAAAGCTGCTGGCCGGGGTGACCTTGATCAGGTCGAAATCGTAGGCGCGCTGAAAGGCCACCGTTGACTGGGCCAGGTGCAGCGGGTTCTGATCGTCGCCGGGGAAATGGCGCCACAGGGCCACTGGCGGCCGGTCAACCGCCTCGCCGCCGATGGCGGCCTCCAACCGCTCGCGCTTGGTCATGGTTGCCATCCTCACCTCCTATCCAATGGGCTTGCCGGGTTCATTGTGCCACAAAGGGCCCGTTTTCGCAAGCGCCGCCCCCAAGCCCCGACCAATGGGTGTATTCACCTCGTTCCGACGCAGAGTGACTCGTTCCCACGCAGAGCGTGGGAACGAGTCAAAACGGTGATTTCGTAGGGCCCCCGGCTCAAGCGCGGGCAGACCC
>CAZNQW010000176.1:0-8435 GCA_964575225.1 uncultured Anaerolineaceae bacterium
CGGCCAAGCCGTGGCGCGGCGCAGGATGGATGCTGCCTACGAGCGTACTCGCGGCAGGCATGATGGTGCGTCCATTGATGAACTTGACCCCCGCAGCGTGGCCCAGTCACCGATAGACCTGGGGGTTGACGCAATGGGGCAATCGCTCGCCCTTCAACCCCGCCAGCAGGTTCTCCGCCGCCATGACCGCCATCCGGCGTCGTGTGGCTACGCTGGCGCTGCCAATGTGGGGCACCACCAGGCAATTAGGCAGGCTCAAGAGTTTGTGGTCAGCAGGCAGGGGCTCGGGTTCGGTCACATCCAGGGCCGCATAGGCGATCTGATCCTTGGAGAGCGCATCGTACAGGGCCTCCATATCGATCACCGGTCCGCGAGAGGTATTGACCAGCACGGCCGTCGGCTTCATCTGCCCCAACGCCTCGGCGTCGATCAGGTGCCGGGTTTGATCGGTCAGGGGGACGTGCAGGCTGACGAAATCGGATTTGGCCAGGAGGTCCGGGAGCGAGCAGCACACCTCGGCCTGGACGTCGAGCCCTTTGTTTGCATCGCAAAAGGGATCGTAGTAGAGGACCTTCATACCAAAGCCGGATGCCCGGCGGGCCAGCGCCTGGCCGATGCGGCCCATGCCGACGATGCCCAACGTAGCTCCATGTACATCGTGGCCCAGCAAAAGGGTGGGGTGCCACGATCGCCACTTGCCGGCCTGTACGTAGGCGGCTGCTTCCACAAGGCGGCGGGCGCCGGCCATCAGCAGGGCAAAGGCCAGATCGGCCGTCGTCTCGGTAAGCACGCCGGGCGTGTTGCCCACGGGGATGCCCCGCGCCGTCGCCGCGGCCACATCCACATTGTCAAAGCCCACGGCATAGTTGCTGATGACCTTGAGTTGGGGACCGGCAGCGTCCAGCAGCGGCCCATCGACCTGGTCTTCGAGCAACGAAAGCAAGCCGTCGATACCCCGCACCTTTTCCAGGAGCATCTCGCGAGGCGGGGGAGTCTCTTGGGGCCACACCTCGACATGGCACACATCGGCCATCAGAGCCAGCCCTTCGTCGGGCAGGGCGCGGCTGACAAAGACTTTTGGCTTGTCCATAAGTTCTCCTCGCTCACTCAAGATGGGCCAAGTCCTGGCCCGGAAAGGCGAACAGGAACATGAGATCGTTGACGTTGGTCCCCGTGGGCCCGGTGAGGATCAGATCGTTCAGGGCATGGAAAAAGGGATAGGCGTCGTTGTTCTCCAGATGGGCCAGCGGATCGAGCCCCAGCGAGCGGGCCCGGGCGACGGTCTCGCCGGTAGCCACGGCGCCCGCCGCGTCGGTGGGACCGTCGGTGCCATCGGTGCCCAGAGCTACCAACAGAACTTGGGGCAGGCCCTCCATGGCCAGGGCGGCGGCCAGCGCCAGTTCCTGGTTGCGCCCCCCTTTTCCCTGCCCGCGTACGGTCACTGTCGTCTCGCCACCCCACACCATGCACGCCGGCCGGGGTACGGGCCGCCCGTGGGCCACCATCTCTTTGGCCAACGCGGCTGCCACCCGGGCCACCTGCCGGGCTTCGCCTTCCACGTAGGTGGAAAGCAGCAGGGCATTCAGGCCGTTGGCCCGGGCCGCTCCAACGGCGGCCTCGGCAGCCAGGCGGTTGTTGCCCACCAACAGGTTGTGTACCCGCTCAAACAGCGGATCGTCGGGCTTGGGCGTGTCGGGTAGATCGCCGTCAAGGCCCGCTTGCAGGTGACGGCGCACTCCCTCCGGCAGGCGCTCGACCAGCCCGTAGCGCTCCAGTACGGCCCAGGCCTCGGCAAAGGTCGTCGGGTCGGGTGCGGTGGGACCTGAGGCGATCACATCCAGCGGGTCGCCCACCACGTCCGACAGGATCAGGCTGATCACAGGCGCCCGCCCTGCCAACCGGGCCAGCCCCCCGCCCTTGATCTGAGAGAGGTGCTTGCGCACGGCATTCAACTCGACGATGGTGGCGCCCGAGCGCAGGAGCAGGTCGGTGGTGTCCTGGAGGTCGGCCAGGGTCAGTCCCGGCGCCGGCAACACCAGGAGCGCCGAACCACCTCCGGAGAGCACCGCGAGCACCAGGTCCCGCTCCGTCGCCCCGGCCAGCAAATCGGCCATGCGCTGTGTACCATCGACCCCCGCCTGGTCGGGGATGGGATGCCCGGCTTCGATCGCGTCCACCGGGCCGGTGGGATGTTGGAGGTCGGCGTGGCCGTATTTGGTCACCACCAACCCACCGCTCAGGCGCTCGCCCAGCAGGCTATGGAGGGCGGCAACCATTGCCGGGGCAGCCTTGCCGCCGCCAACGATCCATACCCGGTCGAGGTCGGCCAGATCGTACGCCCGTCCGCCCACGGTGAGCCGGTCGCCCCTGCGCACGACGTGGCGCAGCACCGCGCCCTCTGGATCGACGGCTGCCAGCGCTGCCTGTTGAACGGCCCGGATGACGTGGCGGTAGGCCGAGTGTTGGATCGAATAGGGTTCCATCGGTTCCCCCAGGCGAGATGAGAGCATGGTAGCGCACAGCCTTGCTTTTGTCAAATCGCCGCACTTGGGGCCGAGCAATTCAATTTGTTGGTGAGAAAGTCTGACCCTGCTCACACGCTCGGCCCGGGGGAGCATTCTTGGGTCAGTTCGAACCACATCGAGAACTGCTGCTTTGATATGCCGGCAAATTCACCAGGATCGGGAACTGGTGTATAATCGGGTGCACGAATTGAGGTAGGCGAAGAGGGGCCAGGCAAAGCTTGCAGATTCTCTGCTTCGCGTTCGCCCCATGGATGGCAAATCAAGGTCGCAGCGGGCTCAAGCCGGGGAGGATGATAGGACTCGGCCAGAACAACCCTCGGGAGACGCCGCTGTGAGAAAGCGTCCTTGGTGGAATACGCCGCGGTTCGTTCGATCACCTATGTAAGGAGGATTCTTTGAAGCCATGAATGAGGCAGTGATTATCGAGGCCGTCCGATCGCCGATTGGCCGGCACGGCGGCGGGCTAGCGTCGGTTCGGCCGGACGACCTGTTGGCCCAAGTGTTAAAGGCGCTGGTGGATCGTACCGGCGTCAATCCAGAGTGGGTTGAAGATGTGTATGCCGGCTGCGGAAACCAGGCCGGCGAGGACAATCGGGATGTGGCGCGGATGGCCGCTCTGTTGGCGGGCTTTCCGGTGACGGTGAGCGGTGTCACGGTCAATCGAAACTGCTCCTCGGGTCTGGAGGCGGTTAACCAGGCGGCCAAAGCGATCCTGGTGGGCGAGGCCGATGTGTTCATAGCCGGCGGGGTGGAAAGCATGAGCCGGGCACCCTGGTCCATTCCCAAGTCGGAACGTGCTTACCCTGTCGGTCACCCACAGATTTGGGACACGACCGTTGGATGGCGGTACAACAATGCCCAATTGGACAAGCTGTACCCCATTATCAGCTTGGGCGAAACGGCCGAGAATATTGCCGATGAGATGGGCATCACTCGCGAGGAGCAAGATGCTTTCGCGGTCGAGAGCCATCGCCGGGCGGTGGAGGCCATCGCGCAGGGCAGATTCCGCGACGAAATTGCCCCGATTGAGGTGCGAGATCGAAAGGGCATGCCGAGTTTCGTCGAGATTGACGAGCACCCGCGTTGTGAAAAGAGGGGCGACGAGTACGTGCTGACCACCTCCCTGGAGGATTTGGGCAGGCTCAGGCCCGCCTTTCGGAAAAATGGAACGGTAACGGCGGGCAACTCCAGCGGCATTAACGATGGAGCCGCTGCGTTGCTTTTGACGAGTGCGGAGCGGGCCAAAGAATTGGGCCTCAAGCCCAAGGCTCGCTGGCTGGGTTCGGCCGTCGCGGGTGTAGACCCGGGTGTGATGGGCTATGGCCCTGTGCCGGCAACGCAAAAGCTCCTGGGGCGGTTGGGCCTCCAGATTAAAGATCTCGGCCTTGTGGAGCTGAATGAGGCATTCGCGGCCCAGGCCATTGGCGTCATGCGGAAACTGGGGCTGTCGTCCGATATCACCAATGTCAACGGCGGTGCCATAGCCCTGGGCCATCCCCTCGGCTGTTCTGGCGCGCGTATCCTCACGACGCTTCTCCACGAGATGGAAAAGCGTGCGGCCCAGGAAAAGAGGCCGTTCTACGGACTTGCCACGCTCTGTGTGGGGGTTGGAATGGGCGTCTCCACAGTGGTCGAGTGGCTCGATTAGGTTCTTGTGACTGGGCCACAGAGCCCACTGCGATATCGAAAGGATGGTTTCCAATGATGAAATATCCCCTCGAAGGCGTCCGCGTACTAGGCGTAGAGCAGTATATGAGCGCACCCTACTGTACCATGCTCCTGGCAGACATGGGCGCTGAGGTCATCAAGATCGAGCGGCCGGATGGGGGCGATCCCCGCCGGTTCATTCCTCCCTTTGCCACAAACGACAAAGGCGAGCGAGTGGCTGCCGGTTTCGTGGCCTACAACCGCAACAAGAAGAGCCTGGCCCTGGACCTTCGGTCGAAAGCCGGCCGGCAGATTTTCGAAGAGCTGGCAGCCATATCTGATGTGGTGGTCGACAACCTGCGTCCCGGCGCCATGGATCGGCTGGGGTTAGGCTACGAGGACCTGAAGAAGGGGAATCCCTCGTTGGTGTATGCCGCTATCTCTGGGTTTGGGCGATTGCCCGGGTACGAAGGACCCTACGGCGACCGGCCTGCGTTCGACATCGTTGCCGAGGCCATGAGTGGGATCATGCACCTGGTGGGCTTTGACGACAAACCGCCTTCCTGGACCATCTACGGCATGGCGGATATCTATACCGGAATGGTCACTGCCTATGGGATCATGCTGGCCCTTTTCGCCCGGGAACGGACCGGCCAGGGCCAGTTTGTCGACAGTGCTATGCTGGACAACATGTTGTCCTTGAACGAGCGAGCCGTGGCGCTCTACTCCTATACCGGCCAGTCACCCATGCGCGGTCGTCCCGAGCATATCTACCCTCGAGGGGCTGTGAAATGCCAGGATGGCTACCTGGCGCTGAACATCCCAGACGATATTCAATGGAAACGACTGTGTGAGGCTCTTGGCTGCCCCGAGTTGATCAACGACCCGCGGACGGCAGATGGCAGCGCGCGTGCCGCCCATGCCCCCTTTGTCCAGGAGGTCCTTGAGGCCGCATTGGCCGGAAAGACAAGGAGCGAGGCTCAGGCCCTGCTCGAAGAAAAGGGCGTGCCTTCTGGGCCCGTCTATACCGCGCAAGATATCTTTGAAGACCCGCAGATCAGCGCCCGTCACATGCTCGTCACGGTAGACGATCCGGTGGCCGGAAAGCGAGAGTACGCTCGCTCGCCCCTTCATCTCTCCGCTTGCCCAGAGATTCTCGCCGATCCTGCTCCTCGCCTCGGGCAGCACACCCGATCCATCCTGGGCGAGCTGCTGGGCTATGGCGAGGAAGACCTGGAGCAATGGGCAGCCCAAGGCGTGGTCACTTTGTGACCTTTTCGGTTCATCCCATCGCCTGTTCAAAGAGACGATGAACGTCCTGCCGGGAAACGCGGCGAGGGTTGATCAGAACGTTGCCGCTCTTCATGCTGTCGTCGACCAGAGCCGGCAGCAGCGCCTCAGTCACGCCGCATTCGCGCAGTGTGACGTTCAGGCCGACATCGGAGGCCAGAGCGCGGATGGCCCGCACGGCGTCGCGCGCCCGTTCCATCACGGGGGCATCATAGGCCGGTTCGCCCATCGCCTGCGCGATCTGGGCGTAGCGCGGAGCGGCGCCGATCAGATTGAACTCGGTCACATACGGTAGTAGGATGGCGTTGGCCAGGCCGTGATGAATCCGGGCGTGGGCGCTCAGGGGATGGGCCATGGCGTGGACCAGGCCCAGCCGCGTGTTGCAAAACGCCATCCCGGCCATGGTGCTGGCCACAGCCAGGGTGTAGAGGGCCGTCTCGTCGTGATGGGCCACGGCAGGGCGCAGCGCCTCCGAGATCATGCCGATGGCGTGCAGATCGAGGGCATCGGCAAACGGTTCGGTCTGGAGGTTGGTAAAGGACTCCACGGCATGGGTCAGGGCATCAAAGCCGGTGGCTGCCACCAGGTGAGCGGGCAGCGTGCGGAGGAGATCGGGGTCGAGGAGAATGCTCCGCGGCAAAAAGTGAGGGCTGATGAAGGTCATCTTGAAATTGACGGTTCGATCCGAGATCACCGCATAGATGGTCATCTCGCTGCCTGTGCCGCAGGTCGTCGGCACGGCGACCGTCGGCGGCAGTGGCTTGACAATGCTCTGGGGGGCCGCATAGTCCATCAGCTTGCCGCCATGAGACACGAGCAGGCCGATGGCTTTGCACGCGTCCAGGCAACTGCCACCGCCCACGGCCAGCAGCCCGTCGCACCCTCCCGCGACATAGACATCGCGGGCAGATTCCACCGTTTCGATGGAGGGGTCGGATTCCACCCGGTCAAACGACACCACGCCGATGCCATCCTTTGCCAACTGGGCAAGGACGCCATCCAGAATGCCGGTTTCGCCGAGCCCCTGGTCGCTGACGAGCAGGGCTGTTCTTACGCCGAGCCTCTGGAGTTCTTCGCCGGCTTTGAGAGACACGCCGGGACCGGCAACGATGCGGGGCGGAGCTACAAACGTGAACGCTTTGGGTTGATAGAACATCGTGTCGCCTCCTCCAACAAGATTCGCGAAAAGAGAGCGCCAGACCCGGGGAACAGCAGGCCGGCGAACGACCACCGGAGCGGTCGGCGCTGCGCGTGAGGTGGCGCAGCACCGCAACCCCCAGGCGAGATGAGATCATGGTAGCGCATAGCCCTGCTTTTGTCAAATCGTCGGTAGAGAGCCCAATGCCCGGGGGAGAGACGCGATGTTTTTTGCCTAGCGCTTGTGGGCGCCCTCACGCAGCCCGGGGATCAGGTCGTGCCAGTGGGCGCGGGCCACGCCCTGGTCCGGCGCCAAAGTGGATTTGACTTTTGCCAGGAGTTATGCTAAATTTAGTGTTCGTGGGCCAAGTGCCGCCAATCGATGTAGTGAATTTCGGGCTCATAACCGATGTAACAACTACAGAAGGCCATCGCGGCCCGTTTGCGGTGGCCGTCTGTATGCCTAAAACGAGTGTCCGATACGGAAAGTCAGTGTAAGGGAGGATCGAGTTGCCTACGATCAATCAGTTGGTGAGAAAGGGGCGAAAGCCCAAATCGCAAAAAGCCAAGGCGCCCGCGTTGCTGTACAGCTTGAATGCCCTCAAGGGCCGAACCACCCAGCAACCCAAGGGCAATCCACAGCGGCGGGGTGTGTGTACCCAGGTGCGCACCATGACCCCCAAGAAACCGAACTCGGCCCTGCGCAAGATCGCTCGTGTGCGTCTGAGCAACGGCGCCGAAGTGACTGCCTATATTCCTGGCGAAGGCCATGGGTTGCAGGAACACTCGGTGGTATTGGTGCGCGGTGGCAGGGTCAAGGACTTGCCCGGCGTGCGGTACCATATTGTCCGCGGTGCGTTGGACTCGGGTGGCGTGAACAGTCGCCGGCGTGGTCGCTCCAAATACGGAGCCAAGATGCCCAAGAAAGGGTAAATACCGCAAGGACCTGTTCGCGCCGAATGGAGGCGTGACGGGTTGCCTGCGAGTGGAGTGGGGAGTTAACTATGTCGAGACGGAATCGCCCTCCCGTACGGGAGATCGAGCCTGACTACAAGTACAACAGCGTGTTGGTGCAGCAGTTCATCAACCGGTTGATGGTGGACGGGAAAAAGAGCACCGCCCAGCACATCTTTTACAGCGCATTGGACCTTGCCGAATCGCGAGCCAAGCGGCCTGGCCTGGATGTGTTTGAGCAGGCGATCAAGAACGCAACGCCGATCCTGGAAGTCAAGCCCCGCCGCGTGGGTGGTGCGACCTATCAGGTGCCGGTGGAAGTAGAGCCTGGTCGCCGGCTCTCGCTGGCCATCCGGTGGCTCATCCGCACAGCCCGCAACCGCTCCGGTAAGAGCATGGCCGAAAAGCTCGCCAGCGAGTTTTTGGATGCGGCCAACAACACCGGCGCCCCAGTCAAGCGGCGTGAAGATACCCACAAGATGGCAGAGGCCAATCGCGCGTTTGCACATTATCGCTGGTAAGCGTCGGCGATTGTCTGTTGTGAGGAGATGACCAACGTCCCCTGATGATCGGGGGAGTAGTTGGTTTTTCATCCCAGCCATTTTGAGGATTGTCCCATGCCGAGGGCCTATTCGCTGGAGCGGACACGGAACATCGGAATCATCGCGCACATCGATGCGGGCAAGACCACGACGACCGAGCGAATTCTCTTTTACACGGGACGCACGCATCGCCTGGGCAACGTTGATGATGGGACAACTGTAACCGATTGGATGGAGCAGGAGCGGGAGCGCGGGATCACGATCACCTCGGCGGCCGTGACCTGCTTCTGGCGAGATTGCCAGATCAACATTGTAGATACTCCGGGGCACATTGACTTTA
>CAZNQW010000177.1:0-8414 GCA_964575225.1 uncultured Anaerolineaceae bacterium
CACCCGCGATTGTGCGCGGTGAGTGTTGTTCAGAGGTGTGCTCTCCCGATCTGGGGGGGGCGCCCCACTGTGGTGGGATATCGGTCCCCCGGTGTTGGCCGGTGCATCGACTGGGTGGCAGCCAGGCCCACCGCCACGGTTGCCCGGCTATCGCGCCCCGTGACCGGCGGATCGGCATCTTCCATCAGGCAGTCGGCAAACACCTGCAACTCGGTGAACAAGGCCTCGCCCAGTCGCTCCGGCGTCGTCCGGGCCATGTCGTGGTGCACGCCCTTTCGGTCCAGCATGCGCACCGGTGTATGCCGAAAGTGACCGATCTGCACGGCGCCCTCATCGCCGATCACCTCGATGCGCAGGTCGTGTCCATAGCGGGTGGTCCGGCTGGCGAAGAGCGTGCCCATCATCCCGCGCGAGAAACGCAAGCTGACCACCGCATTGTCCACATCCCCCACCGCGCCGACAGCTGCGTCGACCAGGGCGTCGCCCTCGGTATAGACTCGAATGACCTCGTCGGCCATGAGCCAGCGCGAGATGTACAGATCGTGGTACATGGCGTCCAGGAGCAACCCGCCGCTGACGGCTGGATTGGCAAAACTAGGCGGCGGCGGATCGACGTCTCCACTGATGGCCCGGATGACCAGCGGCTGCCCGATGGCCCCCGCTTCGATGGCGCGTTTGGCCTCCACGTGGCCTGCATCGAACTGGCGCACGTGGCCCATCATCAAGGGGACGACTGCTTGTTCGACGGCGTCGATGGCCCGGTCGCAATCGGACAGGTTCAGCGCCAGGGGCTTTTCACAAAAGATCGGCAGTCCGGCAGCAGCGCACCGGACCACATTGTCGACGTGGGCCGAGGTACTGCTGGCGATCACCACGGCGTCCAATTCCTCGCGGGCCAGAAGGGTGTCGAGATCGGCATAGACGGCTACATCACCGAAGAGTCGCCGGGCCTCGGTGGCCCGCTCCTCATTCGACGTGGTGACGGCCACCAACTGGACGCCGCGAACCCTCCGCGCTAGATTCTCTGCGTGGGTGGCTCCAATGCGTCCATAGCCCACCACGGCCACTCGCTTGTCACCCATGGCACGTCTCCGATGCCCTTCTGTTTCTAGAGATTCGGATCGATCTCGCTCAGTTTGACCAGACGCTTTTCCTGGAACGATTTCTTGGCGGCATAGCCCATCACCACGGGGATGAGCCCATCGCGACCCGTGACCGTGATGGGTGTGTCGTTTAGAATGGCGTCGATAAAGGCCTTGACTTCATTCAGATACGAGTCCATGTAGCGCTCCATGAAAAAGAACAGCGGCAGCGCTCCGTGGGTTCCCTGGGTGTTGTACACAATGGCTGAATCGGGCTTGTTGTTATCGCAGTTGACCATGCCTTTGGAGCCGAACACCTCGACGCGCTGGTCGTAGCCGTAGACGGCCTGTCGGCTGTTGTCGATGGCGCCCATGGCCCCGTTGGCAAAGTAGATCGTCACGATGGCTGTATCAATGTCGCCTGCCTCGCCGATGGCCGGATCCACCAACACGTTGCCCGCAGCAAACACGGCTTCAGGTTCGCTGCCCACGAGGAAACGAGCCATGTCAAAGTCGTGGATCATCATGTCCATAAAGATCCCGCCCGATATTTTGACATAATCTATGGGGGGCGGCGCTGGGTCGCGGCTGGTGATGCGCAGCAGATGTACGTCCCCGATGTTTCCGGCGGTGACTAGCTCTTGAACCCGCCGAAAGTTGGGGTCAAAGCGACGGTTAAAGCCGATCTGTAGCTTGACCCCGGACTGTTTGACGACGTCCAGCGCCTCGTCGATCTTGGCCAGGTCCAGGGCGATGGGCTTTTCACAAAAGATCTGCTTTCCGGCGCGGGCGGCATCCATCATAAATTGGGCATGAGTGTCGGTGCTGGAGCAGATCAGGACGGCGTCGATGTTCGGATCGTCCAGAATCTGGCGGTGATCCCCGTAGGCCGCCGGGATTCCCAACTCGGCTGCCAGTTTTTGGGCTGCATCGACAAAGACATCCGCCACAGCCACCAGGTTGGCCTCGGGCATCCGATAGGCCAGGTTCTGGGCATGGGCCCGGCCAATCCGGCCGGCGCCTATCAGACCAATATTGAGTGCTTTTTTCATCGATTCCTCTCTCGGATATGAGTGGTACCCGGCGGGTGCGCCCTGCCGGCCGCTGACATTGATCTCGTGGGCGTGTGTGCTGCAGTCGCCACAGCGCGCTACCAACCTCGCCCGATGTATCCCGCGGGGATGTCAGTGATATTCACCAAAATCCCGCCAGGCTTCCCACATGGCCATGATGTTTTCCGGGGGCACATTGGCTTGAATATCGTGCACGGCGGCAAAGACAAAGCCGCCTCCAGGCGCCAAGATGTCGATGTTGCACTGGACATGATCCCGGATCTGCTCGGGCGTGCCCGAACCGAGCATCCACTGGGTATCGATGCCGCCGCCCCAAAACACCAGGTCGCGGCCATATTCCCGTTTAAGCTCTGCCAGATCCATTCCCTTGGCGCTGATCTGCACAGGGTTCAAAATGTCGATCCCGGCGTCGATCAGATCGGGGAGCAGCTTTTTCACCGAGCCGCAGGTGTGATAGAATACCTTGACCGGTGCCTGGGTTTTGATAAAGCCAAAGAGCTCCTTGTGCCGCGGTTGGATCAGCTCATGGTAGGTGCGCGGCGACATGAGGGGCGCGTTCTGCCCACCCAGGTCGTCGGCCTCGATCACGACATCGACCAGGTCGCCGACCTCGCGCAACGCCCGCTCCCAAAAGGCGCTCTTGAACTCGACCATCCGGTCGAGCATCAGGGCCACGTACTTCTGATTGAGTGCCAGGTCTACATAAAACTGTTCAAAGCCCCGCGCCCAGGAGTAGACCTCGGTAATTCCGGCGCAAGGACCTGCCAGAACTACCGCCTTGCCCTCAGCTCGCGCTGCCTCGGCTTGTTCCCGCAGCTTGGCAAATCGCTGGTCGTCCACTGGGTTAGGAATCGGAAAGGCCCGGAACTCGTCCAGCGAGTCGGCGCCGGCGAGGGGATGGTGGAACATGTCGTAGTAAAAGCCACCCACCTTTGGCTTGCGCCAGCCTATGCCCCACTCGTCATAATAGGCTTCATAGTCGCCCTGATCGTGAAAGGTGAGTTGATAACTGGAGGGAAAGTCGGGGATCACCCAGCGCAGGTCGGTTTGCAATTGGTCGGCCAGATCCGAATCCACAATGGCCAATTGCTCGGCCAGCGCCCCCACCCGAACCGGCACCTCGGGCAAGCCGAGGTACTGGCGAAGATTGGCATAGGCTGTGACGTGAATGGAACTCAGGCCGGTTCCGCCCAAGTCAAACGGCACCCGATCCGGTTCCCGGTGAGCCAACGCTTCCAGAACCCTTTGTTGCGAATTCACGAAATGCCCTCCCTTGCGTTCTACCCTGGTGGTCCGGCGACGACCAGGCACGAAATTTTGGTCATGTTCAGAATTTTGCGGGCTACACCGCCCAGCAGGTTGTCGTGGGGTGCGAGGCCCCTCTGCCCGAGCACAATCAGGTCGACCTCCTGAGCTTCTCCCACTTCCAGGATTTTGGTTGTGGGATCTCCCATGATGCACTCGGAACTTGTCCGATCGACGCCCGCCTTGTTACATTTCTCTCGAGCCCGCGATAAAATGAGCTCGGCCGAATCGTTCAGGATCTGCATCCGCGAGGCCGTGACCTCTCCCGCCGCCATCATATCCAGAATCTCTTTGGGCAACGATAGATCTCGGATTACGTGGACCAAATGGATTGACGACTGATGACAGAGGGCCATTTCGATGGCCGTCTCGACGGCACGCAAACTGCACGACGATCCATCCACCGGCACAAGCAGTTTTTCAAACATCGTTTTTCCTCCTCGTGGGTATGGCTGGCTCGGGTCTGCCGACCTCAAGCAGGGACGACCGGCCTCCCTTGCTCGTCCTATTCACAGTTCCAAGTCCGGGCGACACGGGATGGGTGCCGTATGGCCGTTCCATCCCGTGTCGCAGGTTCACGAGGTCAGGGCCTCGCGCGTACAAAAACGCTAGGCATTCGGCTTGACGATGATCTTTCCATCGGTGCGCTTGGTCGACTTGGCGATGGCAGCGACGGTGTCTTCCAGGCCATACCGGGCTGTGATGATCGGGCTCAGGTCCAGCCGGCCGCTGGCTACCAGGCGGATCACGTTGGGGAAGGTTTCGTGCCCCGAGTGTCCCTGGGCGCCAAAGGCTTGGGCGCGCCGAACCTGGAACGATTCGAGATACATCGGTACTTTTTGCGCGGCGCGGCCGATCTGGACGACCTTGGCGTTGATGGCCAATGCCTTTTCCATCTCGGGAATGGTCAGATGCGGGGCGCCCGCGGCTTCGACGAAAAAGTCAAAGCCGGCGCCCTTGCTCAAGTCCATCAGCACTTCGCTGGGGGTTACTTCGCGCGGATCAAAGACATAATCGGCGCCCACGGTCTTGGCGAGTTCCTGGCGCTGAGGAGAAACCTCAAAGGCCACGATCCGGCCGGCGCCTCCTGCTCGGGCGATGCCGATGGCCGCCAGGCCGATGGAGCCAGCGCCAAAGACACTGACATAGTGACCTGGCCGAAAACCGCCGGCGCGCTCTATCATGCCATTGTAGGCCACGGTGGTCGGCTCGGTCATGGCGGCTACTTCAAAGCCCTTGGTCTCGTCGCCGTAGCGCTCCAGAATGTCATTGATGGGCCAGCAGAATTTTTCGTCGACGGCGATATAGTTGGCAAAGGCGCCTTCGATGGTGAACCCGAGTTCTTCCAGGTTCGTGCAGTGGTTGGGAAAGCCGTTGCGACAGGGAATACAACGTCCGCACCAGTTCATCTCTTCAACTGTCACGGGAGCGCCCACTTTCAGCGATGTGACTTCGGGTCCCACCTCGACGACCTTGGCCGAAAACTCGTGGCCCAGGATGGTCGGGAACTTGGTCAGGCCGGGATACAGGATATACCCGTCCTTGTCGGTCTCGTAGAAATGCATATCCGAGCCGCACACGCCACAAGCCTGCACTTCCAGCAGTACGTCCTTGGGCCCCATCTTGGGCTCGGGCCATTCCCGCACCGAAAGGGTCGGGTGTCGCCATACGGCGTTGCCGGTGATGGCTTTGCCAGTTTCCTTTTCCCAGTCCGACACGACATAATCGGGCCTGGGATCCCACTTTGCGTCTAGAACTAGACCTCTCATTGTCCACCTCCAAGATTTTCTTGATACTATGTATTGCGCGCCACGGCACGCTCGTGCGCGCCGCTGTGCGTCAGCACCCCTGACGACTCTCGAACAATCAACCGTCCTTTGACGACGACATTGGCCTTGTCGATGTGCTCTGCCCGCTCATCGCCAATGAGCGACAGCACCATCCGCATCGCCGTCCGACCCATCTCGGCTTTGGGCTGGGCCAGGGTAGTCAGCGACGGCATGACGTACGAGGCAAAGGGGATATCATCGAACCCGACGACCGACAGCTCGTCGGGTACAACAATTCCTATCTCTCGCGCCGCCCGCATGAGTCCCACGGCGGTCATATCATTATAGCACAGAACGGCTGTGGGGGGATCGGCCAACGCCCGCAGGTGAGGTAGAGCCCGCTCTCCACCCGATGCGCGTCCGTTGCCAGGCACCATCAGTTGAGGATCAAAGTCGATGCCGGCGCGGGCCAGTGCTTCGCAGTAACCGGCCTGGCGTTCCTGGTCGTCGCTGTGGTGGGTCCTGCCGCCCACGTAGCCAATGCGCCGGTGCTGCAAGCCAATGAGGTATTTGGTGGCGATATAGGCCCCATGCCGATTGTCGACGTTTACCGAAAAGGTGGATGGGCTGGTCTGACGGCGATGGCTGTTAATGAGCACGATTGGAACCCCGAGCCGCTCCAGGAGCCCCTGATAGAGGGCTCCCACACGTGACGACGTCACAATCACTCCATCCACACGTTTTGATTGGAGCATCTCTACGGCGGCAATTTCCCGTTTGGACTGGGAACCCGAACTGGTCAGGATCACGCTGTAGCCATAGTCATACGCCGTGCTTTCAATGCTTTGCACGACCTCGGCGATAAAGGGGTCGGTGATGGTCGTGACGACTACGCCCACGGTCTGTGTCCGGCCCATGACCAGGCTGCGCGCTTGGGCATCGGGCGAGTAGCCCATCTCGCGGGCCAGTTGTTGGATGCGGGCCTTGGTGCCAGTGCTGACCAGCGGGCTATCGCTCAGGGCACGGGAGACCGTGGAATGAGAGACCTGAGCTTCTCGTGCGATATCTTTGATCGAGATGCGCATCCTAACCTGACCTCATGCCTACGTGTGAAAGACAAACCTCCAGCAGCGTCTGATTCAGGAGGACCTTTGCACACGTGTGCAAGTATAACACATTAGGAAGACCCTGTCAAACCTGAGCCTTTTCGCTGCAGGGCTGTTGCAAAGTCGCGTGCTGGCTCCGGTTGCTCTTCCACGGGAGCACACCGCAACTCGTAAGAGTTCCCCCTAACGTCATGCCCGCGGAAGCGCCTGCGTACCCGCAGGCAGCATCCATTCTTGGACACAAGGCGTATGGACCCCCTGCCTATGCGCAAGGGTACTCGCGGCGGGGGTCCATGTCTTTTCAGACATGTCGAGGAACAATGCAAGCCGTGCTTTTCGCTGCTGGGATCGCGTGGATTTTGGTGCGTGCGACTTGGAAGAGCTAGCGGTGGAAAGGAAGAGTGACGGAGAAGGTGGTGCCCGCGCCGGGTTCGCTCTCAGCCCAAATACGGCCGCCATGGGCGCGGACCAGTTCGCGGGCGATGGTCAACCCCAAGCCGCTGCCCCCACTGCGCGCCTGGTGGCCGCGCCAAAAGCGGTCAAAGATGAACGGCAGATCATCGGCAGGGATTCCAGGTCCGTTGTCGGAGACCGAAATCCGAACCTCGCTGCCTTCCACTGTGGCGGAAATGAGCACGTGGCCGCTTTGTGGGGCGTGTCGCAGAGCATTGGAGATGAGGTTGGCAAACACCTGGCGCACCCGCTGGGCATCGGCGTCCACAGTGGGCAGCGGGTGAGGAATGTCGAGGTTCAGGATCTGTCCCTGGCTCTCGGCCTGCAAATCAAAAGCGTCGATCACGCTGCGCAATAGGTCCTCCAGATTGGTGGGCTGGAGGCTGAGCTGCAATTGCCCGGCTTCGGCCTGGGCCAGGGCGCGGAGATCGTCGACGAGTCGCGTGAGAAGAAGGGCCTCCTCCTGCAACGAGGCCAGGGCGCCGGGCGTGGGTTCATAGACGCCGTCCAGCAGCGCTTCCAGGTCGCCGCGCATGACGGTGAGGGGCGTGCGCAGTTCGTGGGCAATGTTGGCCATCAAGTTGCGACGCAGGGTCTCCTGATGGGCCAACGAGCGGGCCATCTGATTGAAAGCATGGGCCAACTCACCGATTTCGTCGCCGCTGCGGGCGGGAACCTGAGGCACCTGTCCGTTGGCCAACTGCTGCGCGGCCAGCGTCAAGGAGCGAAGGGGCGCCGTGAGCTGGCGGGCCAGCAGCAGGCCCAAGATGAGGGCCACGGCGCCGGCGATGAGGCCCGCCACCAGGATCGACCGATTGACCTGGCTCAGAAATTGGCTTTCCAGCGATTCGTGGACGGAGGTCATGGAGGGCATCATGGTCGGTACCAAGAGGATGCCGACCGTCTGATCGCGTACCTGGATGGGAGCGCCCCAGGCCAGATCGGCCGAACTGAACTGGTCCCCTTGTAGGTTGCCTTGCGAATCGGCCAGAACAAGCCCCCGGGAATCGGTTAGCACCAGGCGGTTCATGTCTGTCGTTCTTCCTCGACCGCGACCTTGCCCCATTCCCAAACTCTGGTTCAGCAGAGCGGCCTGCTCCGTCAGCCAGGTCTGGACGCCGTCCCACCCGCCATGATCGAGGTAGTAGTCGGCCAGTTCGGGCGCCAGCGCTTCGGCGCGAGCCTGTCTGCCCTGGCTGATATAGCTCTGGAACTGCTGGGTGGTGGTGCGATTGGCCAGGATTGCCACGACGCCGACGGCGACGGCTGTCACCACGGTAAAGGCGACGAGCAATCGCACCCACAGTGGGCGCGTCAGAAAACGGGGTTTTGGTTCTTCAGGATCGAGCTCGGGCGGGGAGGGCGGCTGGGATTCTGTCATGGCTAGGACTCGCTAAACCGATAGCCCACGCCATAGACGGTGAGCACATAACGCGGATTTTTGGGATCGGGTTCGAGCTTTTGCCGCAGGTTCTTGATATGGGCATCCACGGTGCGCTCATAGCCCTCAAAAGCATAGCCCTGTACCCGATCCAAAAGTTCCAGGCGGGTGAAAACCCGGCCTGGGTGACGGGCAAGGACGACCAGCAGCTCGAACTCGGTGGCGGTCAGTTCCACCTCTCGGTC
>CAZNQW010000178.1:0-8326 GCA_964575225.1 uncultured Anaerolineaceae bacterium
ACGAAGCGGCCCCGGTCCAAGAGTTCCGCGAGGACGAACTGACCACCCTGGGCACACGGCCCCATGCCTAATCCGTCGTTGGCGCCCTAAGTTGGGCTGCAAAAGGCAACCAAAGGCTAGATCGAGGGAACAGCCTATGAGCAAAATTGTCCCACAGCCAGCCGCACTGATCATCGGCGCCGGAATTGCAGGCATGCAAGCCGCCTTGGACGTTGCCGATGCAGGGTTTCGCGCCTATCTGGTGGAACGGCAACCCAGCATCGGCGGCCACATGTGTCAACTGGACAAGACCTTTCCCACCTTGGATTGCTCATCCTGCATTTTGACGCCCAAGATGGTGGACGTCGGACGGCATCCCAACATCGAGTTACTCAGCTACAGCGAAGTGGTAGACGTCCGCGGTCAGGTGGGCCACTTTGCCGCCCGGATCAAGCGCAACCCGCGGTACGTGAATGTGGAGCGGTGTACAGGCTGCGGTGCCTGCACGGTGGCTTGCGTCTGGCAAAAGCGAGTCGTAAGCGAACACGAGGTGGGCATGGGCATGCGCAGCGCGGCCTATATCCCCTTCGCCCAGGCGGTGCCGATGAAGGCGGTCATTGACCCTAATTCCTGCCTGCTGCTCACCCGCGGCAAATGCGCTCAGAAATGCGTCGCTGCATGCGAAGCCAACGCCATTGACTTTGAGCAAAAAGAGGAATTCCTCGACGTGGACGTAGGCGCCATCGTGGTCGCCACCGGCTTTGACGAGTTCGATGCCCGAAAAAAGCCCGAGTTCGGCTATGGGCAATATCCAAACGTGATCTCTGGCCTCCAGTTCGAGCGGCTGGCCTCTGCCTCGGGCCCCACAGGGGGCCAGATCGAGCTAAACGGCGTGGTGCCCCAAGAGATCGTATTCATCCACTGCGTGGGCTCGCGCGATAAACAACAGGGCGTCGAATACTGCTCTCGCATCTGCTGCATGTACACAGCCAAACAGGCGCACCTGGCCCACGACCGAATCCCCGGGGCCAAGATCACGGTTTTCTATATGGACGTGCGGGCTTTTGGCAAGGGCTTTGAAGAGTTCTATGACCGGGTGCGCGCCGAGGGTGTCACCTACCGCCGTGGCAACCCTTCGGAAGTCTATCGGCGCGGCGAAAAACTGATCGTGCGCGCCGAAGACACCCTGATCGGCAAAACGGCCGAAGTCCCGGCCGACCTGGTCGTCCTCGCCACCGGTGTCCGCCCACGACATGACGCCACCCAGGTGGCCGATATGCTGGGCCTGACATTCTCCGAAGACGGCTTTTTTGCCGAGGCCCATCCTGAATTGCGGCCGGTGGACACCCTGCGTCCGGGCATCTTTTTGGCCGGCACCTGCCAGGCGCCCAAAGACATTCCCGACACCGTGGCCCAGGCAAAAGCGGCGGCCTCGCGCACCATCGTGGAGCTTTCCAAGCTCAAACGCCAATGGGCATCCGATTCGGAAAAGGGATAGCGATCCTACCCAGTCGCTCGGCACGTGAGAGGCGGGACGGACGTCCGGGAGACCACACGCACTGTATTGCGAGGATGCTACTAAGCAAGGGGGTGGCATGAAAATCAATACCCACGATTTCGCTCAAGAGTTCACATTGTTGGAGTGCATTCAGTGCGGGCGCTGCACGGGCGGGTGCCCCGTCTCCCTCAAGACCGCCCTCAATGTCCGTAGCATCATCTACGAGGTGCTGATCGAAGACAGTTTCGATCCAGCAGGGTTGGAAGTGCTGTGGGACTGCACCAACTGCCTGACCTGCTCCCTCCGCTGCCCCAAAGACATCCATCCCGCCGACGTCATCATCGGCCTGCGCGGGTACATCGTCGGCGAGGGCAAGGGTGTGCCGCCCCGCGTGCGCGATGCCATGATGAGCGCCTTTACCCGGGGTAACACCCTGGGCTTTGCCACCGAAGGCCGTGAAGCCTGGGCCGAGGGCCTGGATTTCGAGATCCCCAATGTCCTGGACACAGGCCAAACCGACCTTCTCTTGTATGTAGGTTGTAGCCCCGCGTACGACCCTCGGGTCCAACCGGTCACGCGGACCCTGGCCACCCTCTTGCAGCGGGTCGGTATCGAGTTTGGCACCATGGGCATGGACGAGATGTGCTGCGGCAACGAGATCAAGCGCATGGGAGAAAGCGAGGGGTTCGAATCGATGGTCGAAGGGTTCCACGAAATGCGCCAAGAGTTTACGGCTCAGCGCATGGTCACCGTTTCGCCCCACTGTTATAACACCTTCAAGAACGAATATGGTGAGATGCCCTTCCCCGTGCAGCACTATACCCAACTCGTGGCCGAACTGATCGATGGGGGCAAGGTCGCTTTCTCCCGCGAGGTGCACAAAAAGGTGACCTATCATGACCCGTGCTTCCTGGGCAAGCACAACCAGATCTATGACGAACCACGCCACATCCTTCGCCACATTCCCGGTATCGAGTTTCAGGATCTGGATCGCTCGCGGGAGCGTAGCGTGTGCTGCGAAGGGGGCGGGGGTCGGATGTGGGCCGAGGGCACCAACATCGAAGAGCGGCTGGCCCACCAACGCGTGCGCGATGCGGTGGATCTGGGGGCCGAGGTATTGGCCGTCGCCTGCCCCTTTTGCCTGTTGACCCTGGAAGATGCCGTCAAGACCTTGGGCCTCGACGACAAAATCCAGGTCCTGGACATCATGGAGTTGATGGCCCAGGCTCTGTGACCCGGAGGCGGGGCACCGGGCTCGATCTGAAGGAGTGGATATGGCACCGAGGATCGGCGTATACGTTTGCCACTGCGGGACCAATATCGCAGCCACGGTGGATTCCGAGGCCGTGGCTGAATATGCAGCGACGCTGCCCCACGTGGTCGTGGCCCGCGACTATATCTACATGTGCTCCGACCCCGGTCAAGTATTGATCCAGCAGGACATCCGCGACTATGATCTCGACCGGGTTGTGGTGGCCTCCTGCTCGCCGAGAATGCACGAGATCACCTTTCGCACCGTCCTCCAGGAGACGGGCGTCAATCCCTACTTTTTTGAAATGGCCAACATCCGGGAACAGGTTTCGTGGGTGCACAGCGACCGCCCTACCGGCACCCGCAAAGCCAAGGAGATCGTCGCCGGGACGGTGGCCAAGGCCGCCCTCCTCGAGCCGTTGGAGGAGCGAGAGGTCGACGTGGTGCCGGCCGCGCTGATTATCGGCGGCGGCATCGCCGGGCTGGAGGCGGCGCTGGACATTGCCGACGCCGGATACAAGACCTACGTGGTGGAGCGCCAACCCAGCTTGGGCGGGCGCATGGCTCAGCTCAACCGAACCTTTCCCCATATGGAGGACGCCGGCGCTCTCGTCGTTTCTGAAATGGAACGGGTCCTGGCCCATCCCCACATTCAGGTCCTGGCCTACAGTGAAGTAGTTGACGTGGAGGGGTACATCGGCAATTTCACCGTCCGAGTCCAGCGCAAGCCCCGCTATGTGAACCCCGATCGATGCACCGCCTGCAACCACTGTGCGGAGGCGTGTGTCCTGTCGGGGCAGATCCAGGACGAATTCCAGATGGGCCTGAGCCGGCGCGCCGCCATTTACCGCATGTACCCCGAAGCGTTGCCTCACAGCTACACCGTCGATCCGGCCCACTGTCTCCTGCTCCAGGAGGGCCAATGCCAGGAAGGCCCTCCCTGCGCCCTGGCCTGCCCCGAGGAGGCCATCGATTTCGGCCAACAGCCGAAAGAGATCGAGATCCAGGTGGGCGTCCTCATCGTCGCCACTGGATACGATCCCTTTGATCCCCGGCGCAAGCCCGAGTTTGGCTATGGGCAATACCCCGGAGTGATCTCGTCCCTCGAGTTCGAGCGCCTGGCTGCCAAAAACGGCCCAACCGGCGGGCGCATCGTCATCCCAGGCACCGACCGGCAGCCCGAACACGTGGTCCTGATCCACTGCGTCGGCTCCCGCGACAAGCAAGTGGGCAACGCCTACTGTTCCCGTGTCTGCTGCATGTATACGGCCAAGCAGGCCAACGTCATCCTGGACCAACTTCCCGATGCCCGCGTCACGGTCTTTTACATGGACGTGCGTACCTTTACCAAAGGCGGCGAAGAGTTCTACGATCGAGCCCGGGCGCGGGGAGCGCGCTACCGGCGAGGCAACCCCTCCGAAATCTATCGACGGGGGGACAAATTGGTGGTGCGCGCGGAGGACACCTTGCTGCGCCGCACCACCGAAGTCGAGGCCGACATGGTGGTCCTGGCTGTGGGCTTGGAGCCCGGTTCGGGGGGCCAACAGATGTCGCAGATGCTCAAACTGGCCTGCACCGGCGATGCCTTTTTGGCCGAAGCCCACCCCAAGCTCCGCCCTGTGGATACCACCAGCGATGGCGTCTTTTTGGCCGGAACCTGTCAGGGGCCCAAGGACATTCCCGACACCGTGGCCCACGCCAAGGCGGCAGCCTCATCGGCCCTCATCCCCCTCTCCCTGGGAAAAGCAAAGGTCGAGGCCATCATCAGCACCATCGATCCGGTGTTGTGTGTGGGCTGCGGCCTGTGCGAGGATGCCTGCACCTACGGTGCCCTGAGCCTCCACCCCTGGCGCGGGATCATGACCCTGAACGAAGTATTGTGCAAAGGGTGCGGCGCCTGCTCGGTGGCCTGCCCGTCCAAAGCCATCACCCTGGGACATTTCACCCAGAAGCAGACCCTGGCCCTGTTGGATGCCATGCTGATTTAGGCAGCCTGGTGCGTGCGGCCCATCGATTCCGTACAGCAGATTCCATGAAGGAGGAAGCATGAACTCAATCGTCTGTCTCAAAGAAGTACCCGACACCGAAACTCGGATCGAGGTCCGGGGCGGCAAGGTCGTGGATGAGGGAATCCAGTACGTGGTCAATCCCTACGACGAATTCGCCCTGGAAGAGGCCCTCAAGTGGCAGGAGAAATACGGCGGCAAGGTCACCCTGGTCAGCCTGGGCCCCGAGCGGGCGAGAGAAAGCATCCTTAAAGGCCTGGCCATGGGCGCCGACGAAGTATTTCACCTGTCTGACGAAGCTTTTCTGGGCGGCGATGCCTTTGCCACCGCCAAGGCTCTGGCCGCCGCCATCGCCAAGCTCGGCGACTATGATGCCATCTTTTGCGGCAAACAAGGGGTGGATGAGGACAACAGCGCCGTGGGCATTATGCTGGCCGAGATGCTCGATCTGCCCCACGTGTCGGTGGTAAGCAGCCTGGAGATCGATCAGGACGCCAAGTCTGCCCGCGCCGAACGGGATATCGAAGGAGGCAAAGAGGTGGTGGAACTGCCCTTGCCTGCCGTTATCACCGCCCAAAAGGGGTTGAACGAACCTCGCTATCCCTCCTTTCGCGGGATCCGCCAGGCTCGGAGCAAGCCCTTCACCCAGTGGACGGTAGCCGATGTGGGTCTCGATGCCGGTGAGGTGGGGGCGGCTGCCGCCCGCCTGGAGGTCCTCGAGATTCTGCCCCCGCCCGATCGTCCGGCAGGGCGCATCGTCCCCGGCGAGCCCGCCGACGCGGCCAAAGAAGTCGTGCGCCTGCTTCGCGACGAAGCCAAGGTCATCTAGGAGGCAAATCATGGCAAACAACGTTCTGGTGATTGCGGAACAACGAGATGGGGTCCTCAAAAAGGTCAGCCTGGAAATGCTGGGGATCGGCGCCAAACTGGCAGCGGATCTGGGCGGTAAGGTAGAGGCCGCGCTCCTGGGCTCGGACCTCGGCGCCCTGCCAAACGCCCTGGCCCAACATGGTGCCACCAAGGTCTATGTCGCCGACGACCCGACTCTGGCCGTCTATTCCAGCGAACTGTACACCCACACCCTGGCCTCCTGTATCGCCCAGGTCGAGCCAACCATCGTCCTGGTCGGCGCCACGGCCATGGGCAAAGATCTGGGTCCCCGCCTGGCGGCCCGGTTGGGAGTGGGCGTGGCTTCGGACTGCACGGCTCTGGAAATCGAGGGCGGGCGGTTGACGGCCACCCGCCCCATCTTTGCCGGCAAGGCCCTGGCCCGCGTCGCCTTCAAGGGCGATCCTCAACTGGCGACCGTGCGCCCCAACGTCCTGCCGGCGCCCGAGCCCGATCTCAGCCTGAACGCCGTCGTAGAGCCGATCCCTGTGGCCGGTCAGGCACGCGCCCGAGTGGTCGACATCCTTTCGGCGGGAGAAGGAGAGATCGATGTGGCCGAAGCAGAGATTATCGTGTCCGGCGGGCGCGGCGTGGGCGGCCCTGAAGGGTTTGCACCCATTGTCCAACTGGCCAAAACCCTGGGAGCTGCCGTGGGCGCCTCCCGAGCTGCGGTGGATGCCGGCTGGATCGAGCACATCCACCAGGTGGGCCAGACCGGCAAAACGGTCACACCCAACCTGTATGTGGCCTGTGGCATCTCGGGGGCCATCCAGCATCTGGCGGGCATGAAAACCTCCAAAGTCATCGTGGCTGTCAACAAGGATCCGGAAGCCCCCATTTTCAAGATCGCCAACTATGGCATTGTCGGTGACCTGTTCACCGTCGTGCCTCTTTTGGACAAGGAATTCCAGGCGCTGCTCGCCGAATAGCAGGGAGCGTTCACGGCTCTCGGTCTCGGGCAAGTAGGGGCGCCCCTCGCGGGCGCCCCGTTTTTGGGCCTAGCCGGCCGTTTTACGGACTTGTCCTTGAACGAGAACTGGGCATGGATGTGGGTTTTTAGGGGCCGGGTTGAAACCAACCCCTACACACAGGCAACAGGGGCAGGTGTGCCCCCATCCCTGAGCAAGTTTCAGAGTAACACGGATAGAATTTTCATCTGGAGCATTTTCACACGGAAATGGTTACACAGCCCCTTCCGGGTTTGGGTTGTCTTTCGCCGGGAATTCAGGTATAATGAAATCAGGGGATGCGGAACATGGGAAGGCGGCAAAGAAGGAAAACGAGTTCGATGAAAAAGGGCCTCAGTCTGCTTTGGCTGAGCCTCTTTCTCCTGCCCTTGGGCCTGGTCCGCGCCCAGGAGGCGCCCTTTGTCGATACCCTGGAGATCGAGGGGCCCGTGACGCCGGTGATGCTCAGTTACATCGAGCGCGGCATCCGCATCGCCGAAAGCGATGGTGCCCAGGCCCTGATCATCATGCTGGACACCCCTGGCGGGCAGACGGACCTCATGGGCAAGATCATCCAGGCCCTGCTCGATGCCGACGTGCCCGTGGTCGTCTATGTCCATCCGCCCGGCGCCTATGCAGCCTCGGCGGGTACGCTGATCACCCTGGCGGGTCACGTCGCCGCCATGGCCCCCGGCACCACCATCGGCGCCGCCAGCCCGGTCGGCAGCGAGGGCCAGGATCTGGGCGAGACGATGGAAAAGAAGGTCAAAGAGGACCTCAAGGCCCAGGCCAGGGCGCTCGCCGCGCGACGAGGGGACGAGGCGATCGCCTGGGCCGAATCGGCCGTTGAGGAGGCCCGCGCCGCCACGGCCGACGAGGCCCTGGAGCTGGGCGTGATCGACTTTGTGGCGCGCGACCTCGAGGATCTGCTCGCCCAAATGGACGGCTTTGAGGTAACCGTCCGCGACCGGCAGATCGTCCTGCACACCGAGGGGGCCGCCGTCCAACGCCAGCCCATGACCTTTTTTGAACAGGTTCTGCACATCATCACTAACCCGACCATCGCCTTTATCCTGCTCACCCTGGGGGTCAATGCCATCCTGTTCGAGCTTTCCAGTCCCGGCGGCTATGTCGCCGGCATCGTCGGCGTGATCTGTTTGATGTTGGCCTTTTACGCCCTTGGGGTGCTGCCGGTCAACTATGCCGGCCTGATTTTGATCGCCTTGGGCTTTGTGCTCTTTTTTGTCGACATCAAAGCGGCCACTCAGGGAGTGTTGACTGTAGGAGGGATCGTGTCTCTGGTTGTCGGAGCTCTTGTGCTCTTTAACTCGCCGCTTTACCAGGTGTCGGTCGCCTCGATCATCGCCGTGGCCCTGGTGACCGGCCTCTTTTTTGCTTTTGCCGTGGCCAAAGTAATCCAGGCACAGAAGAGGCCCTCCGTTACAGGCCAGGAAGGCCTGGTCGGGGCCACAGCCGTCGCTCGAACGCCCATCGATCCAACCGGAACGGTGCTGATCTCGGGCGAGCTGTGGCAAGCGCAAGCCCTGGACGGTCCCATCGAGGCAGGGGAACAGGTGACTATCGTGGCGATGGACGGGTTCCGCTTGAGGGTGCGGCGCCTGCCCGAAAACTAATCCTGATGGCCCTCTGCCATCGAACGCGGGATCTAGAAGTCCGGGCCGAGCGGAAGGATGAAAAAAGCCAGGGCCTGCGAAGGCGACTGGCTCTTTTTGTTTTCCTGTGGATCCACGACTAGG
>CAZNQW010000179.1:0-8278 GCA_964575225.1 uncultured Anaerolineaceae bacterium
GAGATAATGAGCGGTGACTGGAGTTCAGACGTGTGCTCTTCCGATCTCCAACCCCCTGATCCTATGGTAAACTAATGCTTGCCAAACCAAACCACCCTGATCTTGAGTTTGGGGAGAGGAAATCGATGCATCGCTTGTTGGTCATCAATCCTGGTTCTACATCCACCAAGGTTGCCGTCTATGAAGACGAGCAGCCTTTATTCGTAGAGAGCCTGCGGCACAGCAGTCAGGAGATCGCCCAGTTTGCTCACATCCTCGACCAGCGTTCCTTTCGTCGGGAGGCCGTGCTGGCCTTGCTCCAGGAGCGTGGGATCGCCCTCTCGTCCTTGGCCGCCGTCGTGGGGCGCGGCGGGCTGCTGGGACCCATTCCCAGCGGCACCTACCAAGTCGATGAGAGCATGGTCCGCGAGCTGAGCCGGCGCAACAAAGAACGGGAACACGCCTCCAACCTGGGGGGCCTGTTGGCCTACGAGATCGCGGCCCAGATCGGGGTTCCGGCCTTTATCGTCGATCCGGTCTGCGTCGACGAATTCGACGACGTGGCCCGCATTTCGGGCCTGCCCGAAATCGAGCGCAAGAGCCTGTCCCACGCCCTCAACCTGAAGGCGGTGGCCCGGCGCGCCGCCGGCGATTTGGGGCGACCCTATTCCGAACTCAATCTGGTGATGGTCCACCTGGGCGGAGGCATCTCGGTGACTGCTCACCGCCGCGGCAGGATGGTCGACGTGAACCAGGCCCTCGACGGCACCGGCCCCTTTGCCCCCGAGCGGTCGGGGGGATTGCCCGTGGGCGACGTGGTGCGCATGTGTTTTGGGGTGGCGCCCTACGAAGGGCTCGAGCTGACCTACGACCAGATGTTCAAAAAGCTGGCGGGGCGCGGCGGCCTGGTGGCCCACCTGGGCACCAACAGCGCCGTGGAGGTCGAACGGCGCATCGACGCCGGCGATGCCTATGCCCGGCTCGTGTACGAGGCCATGGCCTATCAGATTGCCAAAGAGATCGGGGCGATGGCCACGGTGCTGATGGGTGATGTCGATGCCGTGGTCCTCACGGGCGGCCTGGCCCATTCCCAGAGGGTGGTCGACTGGGTGCGCGAGCGAGTGGCCTGGATCGCCCCGGTGATGCTCTACCCGGGAGAGGACGAGATGGGCGCCCTGGCGCTGGGGGCGCTGCGCGTCCTCCGTGGCGAAGAAAGCCCGCGCTGCTATGGCCAGTTCCACACAGATGCTGGATAGTGCATTTCTTTCGGTGGGAATCGTGAATTCAGCTGTTCTGTCGTCGCCGAGTTTTTCGGGGTGATGAAGTGGCTTTCACCCATGTTTAGGAGAGACGGCCAAGTCCCTATTGGGCTCGCAGTGATGTCTGAACGCCTTCGAACATCTGTACCAAGCGAGTACCGCCCTAGATTCGGGGGGCTCCGGGGGCGTTAGGCCCCCACAAAGAATCCCACCGACTTTTATATACAACCAGACGAGGAGGAGAGTTGACCAAGAAACGGATCTTGTGCATCGAAGATCATCCCGAGATGATCGAATTGGTGAAACTGATCCTCGGCCGGCGGGGCTACCTGGTGGAGGGCGCCCTGGGGGGCAAAGAGGGGTTGGAGGTCATTGCTCAGGACCCGCCTGACCTCGTCCTTTTGGATCTCATGATGCCCGATCTGGATGGTTGGGAGGTCTTTCGCCAGATCAGGGTCAACGAGGCCATGAAAACCTGCCCGGTTATCGTGATTACGGCCAAGGCCCAGGGGATCGATCGCGTGCTCGGCCTGCACATTGCCGGCGTCGACGACTATATCACCAAACCCTTTGGGCCCAAAGAGCTGATTGATAGCGTGGAGCGCCTGTTGGGGTCTCCCAGGCGGGAAAAGGTAGGCTAGACCGTTGGAGACGAGGGGTGCGTTCTCGTGAGAACGAGTATTGCCCGTTGGTTACGTGAGAACGAAAAGCATATTGTGCCCGCCTGGATCAAACTGGTCCGGTCGCGGGGTGGGGAGCGCGATCGGCAACTGACCACCCGCGAGCTGGAACGCCAGTTCTTTACCGATTTCTATTTTGCCTTGGTGCAGGGCATCGAATCGGAAAACGAGGCGCAGTTGGCCGATGTCATCGAGCGCATTGCGGTGACCCGCGTGGGCCAAGAGTTCCTCCTGGAAGAGACCCTCCATATCTTTTTCCTGCTCAAGGAACTGATCTGGCAGCGCCTGGCCGAGGAGCATGCGCCCGACGTGGCGCTGAGCTGGATCACCTGTCTGGAACCTTTCTTTGACCGCTCTCTGGCGTTGCTGGGGCGGAATTTTACGGGGGCCAGCCGCAAGCTACTGTCGGAGCGGCTGGTCGACGCCGAGTTCATGACACGGCGCCTGTCGTTGGCCACCGAAGAGGCAGACCGGGCCCTGTCGCGATTGCGCATCCTCTACAACATCTCGAGGGCCATCAGTTCGACGTTGGATCTCAAGCAGATTCTGATGGCCGTCGTCGAAAACCTGGGTTCCCTCCCCCAGATCGACCGCTGCGCCGTGTGGCTGGTGGATCAAAGCGGCTTGGAGTTGTCGGTGGTTGTGACCCATGGCATTGAGGCCCAGAATCTTGGCGGCGCCTACCTGGTGCTGGAGGAGGATGGGTCGGCCATCGCCCGCGCCTTTGCGTCGGGCAAAATGCAGATGACCAGCCGGCTGGACGAGGAAGAGGAATACCTGCTCCGCTTTTTTGCCCGGCGAATGCTCTTAGCGGTGCCCCTCGCCGGGGAGGATCGCCCCTTGGGCGTCATCACTGTCGACCGGGTGGGGCAGGACCGCGCCTTTGAGACGGCCGTCATCGACATGGTGCAAGCTGTGGCCGATCAGGCGGCGGTGGCCTTGCGCAACACCCAGTTGTACGAAGAGGTGGTCCAGTTCAATCAGCAGCTCGAGCGACGGGTGCAAGAGCGCACCGAGGAGCTGGGCCGCCTGAACCGCGACCTGGCCATCCTCAACAAAAAGAAATCGGATTTTATCGCCATTGCCGCCCACGAGTTGAAAACGCCCCTGACCCTGATCCAGGGCTATGCCGAGATGCTGTGCGAGGAGCGGGTGCAGGACCTGCCCGCCGAGGCGTTGGATCGGTTGGCCACCGGCATCGTCAAAGGCACCAACCGGCTAAAGACGATCATCGAGGACATAATCGACGTGTCGTTGATCGACACCGAAGTGCTGTCGCTCAACTTTCAACCCAGCTCTGTGTACGGCATCGTCGAGCTGGCCTGCCGCGATTGGCAAGATTCTGCCGCCGAGCGCGACCAGACCCTCAGCCTGAGCAATTTCGACCATCTGCCCTTGATCGAGGCCGATGCTCTTCGCCTTCATCAGGTGTTTGGCAACATCATTGGCAACGCCGTCAAATACACTCCTGATGGAGGCCGCATCGAAATTGCTGCCCGAGAGTGGCAGGGCAGGGACGACACCGTCTATGTCGAAGTGGTGATCGCTGATACCGGCGTGGGCATCGATCTGGAAGAGCAGGAACGGATCTTTGACAAGTTCTATCGCATCGAAAGCCCTGATTTCCATTCCAGCAGCAAGACCAAGTTCCTGGGGGCCGGTCCCGGCCTGGGACTGACCATCGCCAAGGGCATTGTGGAGGCCCACGGTGGACGCATTTGGGTCGAGAGTCCCGGCTACGATCTGGAAACTTGTCCGGGAAGCCACTTTCACGTGGTGCTTCCGGCGCGCACGGCCTGGGGCGATTTCCAGGGAGAGCTTGCGGCCGAGTCCCAGAGCCTGCCCGTGGCGGAAGCCTGAGGGCAGTTTGACAGTATTCAAACATACCGCACATTTTTTTACGATAAAAGGAGCACATGGACGACATGAAGATCGCAGACCGTGTGGCCGACTTGCCACCTTATGTATTCGCCAAATTGGGGCGCCGCATTCAGACCCTGATCGCCGAGGGCCACGACGTCATCCGCCTGGACATCGGCAGCCCCGACCTGCCGCCGCCCGATTTCATCATCGAGGCCCTGTATCAATCGGCACAAAAGCCCTCCAATCACGGCTATGGCGGTTACTATGGCACCCCCGCCTTGCGCAAGGCGATGGCCACCTACTACCAGCAGCGCTTTGGCGTCGAACTGGACCCGCAAAAGCAGGTCTGTCCCCTCATCGGATCGAAAGAGGGGATTGCCAATGCGGCCCTGGCCTTTGTCGATCCCGGCGATCGGGTCCTGGTGCCCGACCCGGGCTATCCCACCTATTCGATGGGCGCGCTGCTGGCGGGCGGCAAGCCGGTGACCATGCCCCTCTTGCCCGAAAACGACATGTTCCCCGACCTGGACGCGATCCCCGAGGATGTGGCGCGGGCGGCGCGGCTGCTGTGGCTCAACTACCCCAACAACCCCACGGGGGCGGTGGCGACCCTCGAGTTTTTTGACCGCGTGGTGGCCTTTGCCCAAAAGTACGACATCTTGATCTGCCACGACAACCCCTACTGCGACGTGACCTTTGACGGCTACCGGCCGCCCAGCATCTTGGAGGCGCCGGGCGCCATGGAGGTGGCCCTGGAGTTCAACTCGTTGAGCAAGACCTACAATATGGCCGGTTGGCGCGTGGGGATGGCCGTAGGCGCGACCGCCGCCGTCGAGGCCCTGGCCCGCACCAAGACCCAGATCGATTCGGGCAGCTTTCTGCCGATCCAGGATGCCGCTGTCGTGGCCCTCACCGGCGATCAGAGCTGGCTGGAGGAGCGCAACCAGATCTATCTGGAGCGCCGCAACTTGATTATGCCCGCCCTCCAACAGGTGGGCCTGGAGGCGTTTCCGGCCAAGGCGGGCCTGTATGTCTGGTCCCGCATCCCAGCCGGCGAGACCTCCGAGTCGTTTGCCACCCGCCAGCTGGAAGAGGCGGGCATCAGCAGCGCCCCCGGCACCGCCTTTGGCGACCACGGCGAGGGCTTTATCCGCTTTTCGCTGGGGCAGGATACCGGCCGAGTCCGAGAGGCCATGGAGCGCTTGGTCCGATTTATGCAGTGAGGTGAGGGCTTGGCGATTTCGGTGGGAATCTGGAACCCAGATGTTTCGTCGCTGCCGAGCCTAACGGGATGATGAGATGGCTTTCATCCATGCTTTGGAGAGACGGCCAAGCCCCTTTGGGACTGGCGGCGACGCCTGAACGCCCTCGAGCAGCTGCACCAAGCGAGCAACGCACCGAATTCGGGGGGCTCCGGGGCCGCCCGTCTGCGGGCGCTTAGGCCCCCGGCCGCGGGGTGTGGGGGCCTCGGCAGGCCCCCACAAGTGAATCCCACCGACCTGAATACACTATCAGTGAGGTGAATCATTACGCGAGGAAGATTGGAAACAGAACGGCCTGCCGAACGGGCGCTGCTGGTCGGAGTCCAACTCAAAGAGCAGCGGGGAAGCTGGGACCTGGAGGAATCGCTGGTCGAGCTGGGCCAACTGGCCCGGACGGCCGGTTTGGAGGTGGTGGGCCGAACCTGGCAGCGGATGAACCGCTACAATTCGTCGACGCTGATCGGCAAGGGCAAACTCCAAGAGCTGCTCGATCTGCGCACCGACCTGGGGTGCGATCTGGTCATCTTTGACGATGAGCTTTCGCCGCGCCATCTGCGCAATCTGGAAGCCGCCTTGGGCGACGATCTCCGGATTCTGGACCGCACCAGCCTGATCCTGGATGTCTTTGCCCAACATGCCCGCACCCGGGAGGGCCAGCTTCAGGTGGAGCTGGCCCAGTATGAATACCGCCTGCCCCGGCTGACCCGCGCCTGGACCCACCTGGCGCGCCAGGCCGGCGGCGGGGCGGCCCGGGGCGGATCGGGGGGCGTGGGCCTGCGCGGTCCCGGCGAAACCCAGCTCGAGGTGGACCGCCGCGACGTGAGCCACCGCATCTCTCAGCTCAAGGCCGAGCTGGAGGAGGTGCGCCGGCACCGGCAGCTCCATCGCCAGCAGCGCAAGCGCACCGCCGTGCCGGTGGTAGCCATCGTCGGCTATACCAACGCCGGCAAGTCGACGCTGCTCAACGCCTTGACCGGCGCCGATGTGCTGGTCGAAGACAAGCTGTTTGCCACCCTCGATCCCACGACGCGCAAGGTGACGTTGCCCGGGGGGCGCCACGTGCTTCTGTCCGACACGGTGGGCTTTATCCAAAAACTGCCCACCGACCTGGTGGCGGCCTTTCGGGCCACCCTGGAAGAGATCAACGAGGCCGACCTGATCCTGCACGTGGTCGATGCCTCTCACCCTCAGGCCTTGCAGCAGAGCGAGACGGTGATGGAGACCCTGGCCGATCTGGGGGTGGAGGATCAGCCGGTGGTGGTGGCGCTGAACAAGATCGACCGGCTGCCCACCGCTGAGGTGGCGCCAGGCCTTTTGGCCGAATTCCCCGATAGCCTGCCCATCTCAGCCATCCGGGGGATCGGGCTCCCGGCGCTGCTGGAGCGCATCGAGGAAGTCCTTCTCGAAGGCCTAATTTACATAACGGTTCAGCTTCCCTTTGAGCGGGGAGAGCTTTCGGCGCTGTTTCATCAACAGGGCACCGTGGTGAGCCAGGCCCACACCGGCGAGGGCGTGACGCTGGAGGGGTATATCCCCCGCCGCTGGCTGGAACAGTTTCGGCCCTATCTGGTGTAGGGTTCGCCCGGGCGCGGCGTGCAGGCAGGCGAAGACGAGGGGCCCGTCCGCACATGTCGTCACCCCCGTGGAAACGGGGGTCCATGGATGCCCGTGTACGGCGAGGATGATAAAAAGGGCGTCGGGTGCAGGCCGGGCGGGCAAGGCCGCATTTGGGCACCCGTGAGGGGTGCCCCTACAAGGGCGGGCGCGGCGGCCGAGCCCCTGCGGTGAAAGAAGGTAGGCCTATCGGCGCCCTGGGCCGTGCCGGTGGGAGTCTATTTGCGGCACCAAGGTGCCGCACTCCATATGAGACGCTCGCTTCCGCGGCCAGAACCCATGGACCCCCGCGTTCGCGGGGGGACGGCGCAGGCGGGGGGACGGCAAAAGGCGGCGTGGCGGAGAGGCTGCAGGAGATCGCGAAATCATGAATCAACTGTTGGACAAACTGGAACGCTTGCGCGGGCTGCCGGTCCTGATCGGCATCGCGCTTATCGTTTTGAATTTTGTGATTCGGCTGGTGATCTGGGCCCTGGGAGCCGACTCCTCAGACCCCGGGCTGATCCTCTTTTTGCTCACCGACGGCAATCTGCTGCTGCACCTGGGGTGCGTGGTGGGGCTTTTCGGCGTGCTCCTCGGCGATATCCTCTAGTTCTATACCTCGGACACAACCGCTGCTCGTCTAGCCCGGCCTAGCTCTGTAGCTCTCGCCAGGCCCTTTCGGCTCGCCGGAGCCAATCTCGTTCCGCTTGGTAGCTCAGGTGGTGTTGGGCCTCCTCCCAGGTCAGCCACAGGGGCTGGAACTGGTTCTCGGGGGGACCGCTGGGCGCGCCTTCGGGTCGGATCATCAGGAAGGCGCTCTCGTCGCGGAGGGTATGGCGGCCTCCCTGGCCGAATTCAACCATCTGGTGGCCCAAATCGGCCACCACGTCCAACCCCCACAACCCAGCCTCCTCTTGCACTTCGCGCAGGGCGGCGGTGGCCCGGTCCTCGCCCGGCTCGATGTGGCCCTTGGGCAGCCGGACCTCGGGCAGCCCTTCGGCCGTCATCCGGCCGGGTCGGAGCAGGACCAGCACCCGGTCCTTTTGGGCGTCGACGACAATGCCCCCTGCCGAGGCATAGCAACGAAGCGGTAGTTCGGTAGTGGTCATGGGTGGTGGTCTCCTCCTCGGCCGGTTTGGGCCCGGGCCAATGCGCGCCCAGGCGCCGAGTTCTTGGACATTGTAGCATAGAGGAAAGGGGTTGGCAAAGCGTGGGGGCGAGGCATTCCGGCAGACTATGCGTCCTGAGAGAAGGGCGCCTCCGCGTTCGCGGAGACGCCCTGGCAGGGGGGGCCTCGGAATGCCTCGCCCGCCGCGGGAGGGCAGAAACCCAAGGTCTGGGCGCCCACGAGGGGCGCCGAGGGCTACTAGAGTGTGGGCAACAAGGTCAGCATGGCCAGCGTCGTCACCACCGCCAGCATGGCCATGACCGTCAAGCACATCAGACGATAATAGGGGTTTTCCATGGCGAGTTCCCTCACGCTATCCTCCTGGTTCATTCGTGCCCTGATGAGAGTGCCGAGTTTTCCTACGTTCAGTATACCCGGTGGACATTACAGGTCCTATTACAGATCGGCCCGGCCCGCGCCCGTGTCTGCCCCTTGCTCGGCCCAGACGCCCCCGAGACAGGGGCTAGGAGC
>CAZNQW010000180.1:0-8238 GCA_964575225.1 uncultured Anaerolineaceae bacterium
CCCTGCTGATGCCCCTTGTCGGGTTGGGAGGCATTGCCCTGGCGGCGGCCCTGGCGCCGAAAAACCCGCGGCTCGTGGCCCGCGCTCTCGAATGTTGTACTTGTTCGCTTTCCTGCAACGGACGACGGTAGGGTTTGACTTTTCGGCTGACAGTCGCTAGAATGGCAGGCGACAGCATCCAGCCAAGGAGTATTCATCCTCATGAAAGTCGTCATCCAACGGGTTACCCAGGGCCGGGTTACCGTCGCCGAGCAGACGGTGGGCCAGTGCGGTCCGGGCTTGGTCATTCTGGTGGGGGCGGGCCAGGGCGATGGCCAGGCCGAGGCCGAGCAGATGGCCCAAAAGATCGCCCACCTGCGCATCTTTTCCGACGCCGAGGGCAAGACCAATCTCTCGATTCTGGACGTGGGCGGAGAGGCGCTGGTGATCTCTCAGTTTACACTCTATGCCGATTGCCGTAAGGGCCGCCGGCCCAGCTTTGTCCACGCCGCCCCTCCGGAACTTGCCGAGCCGCTGGTCGATTTTTTCGCCGAACAGCTCCGCAGGCTTGGCATCCGTCGCGTCGAGACCGGCATCTTTGGGGCCATGATGATGGTCGAAATCCACAACGATGGCCCCTTTACCATTGTGCTGGACAGCGACCAGCTCAAGCGCTAGGCCTGCGATGAAAACGACGGCGATTGACCAAAGGGGATGGGTGTGCTACAATCCAGCCACACTGAATAGGAGATGAACCCATGATTACATTGACCGAGGAAGCAGCAGCCCAGGTACAGGCCTTGCTTCAACAACAGGAAATGCCCGAGCATGGCTTGCGGATTTTTGCCCAGGGGGGTGGCTGTTCCGGGCTGCAATACGGCCTGGCCTTTGAGAACACGACCCAAGAGGACGACGTGGTGGTCGAGGAAAAGGGCATCCGCCTGTTCGTCGATCCGTTCAGCGCCCAATATCTGCAAGGCGCCAGCATCGACTACCAGGAGGGTCCCACGGGCAGCGGCTTTCGCATCGACAATCCCAATGCCCCGACGGGCGGCTGCTGCGGAAGCTCCTCCTCATGTTGCGAAGGTGGAGGCGACGGAACCGGAAGCTGCTGTGGCTAACCAGGCCAGTATCCACCCCGGCAGGTGAGGGGTCCAAGCGAGGGGGAGAATGGAATTCTATCAAGCGCTCACTCAAGCCGCCGAGCAGAACGATAGCCTGTTGTGTGTGGGGTTGGACCCGGATCTCGGGCGGTTGGAGCCAGGGGAGGACCTGTTTGCCTTTGGTCAGCGGATCGTCGATCAGACCAAGGACCTGGTCTGCGCGTTCAAGCCCAACTTTGGGTTCTACGAAGCCGCCGGACTCGAAGGTCTGAAGGCGCTGCGCCGCACCATCGAGTACATCCACCAAACCACGGATGTGCCGGTGATCCTCGACGCCAAGCGGAACGACATTGGTTCGACGGCTGTCGCCTATGCCCGAGCCGCCTTTGAGGTGTGGGGCGCCGATGCCTTGACGGTGAATCCCTACCTGGGCGGTGATGCCGTGGCGCCCTTTACCGCCTACGAAGGAAAGGGCGTGTTCCTGCTGTGCCACACCTCCAATCCCGGCGCGGTTGACTTGCAGACCCTGCCCTGCCCCAGCCGCCCGCTGTACGAGGCGGTGGCCGAAAAGGCCCCTGTCTGGGGGACGGGCTTGGTGGTGGGCGCCACCTATCCCGAGGCGCTAGCCCGTGTCCGCAGCCTGGCGCCCGAAGCCTGGATCTTGTTACCGGGTGTGGGTACCCAGGGGGGCGACCTGGAAGCGGCCTTGGGCGCCGGGCTCCGCGCGGATGGGCTGGGAGTGGTCGTCAATTCGTCGCGGGGCGTCATCTATGCCGACGATCCGCGCCGTGCCGCCCAGGAACTGCGGCAGCAGATCCAGCAGGCCCGCGCCGCCGTCAAGCCGGCGCCCTACGATTTTCGCGCCGCCCTGACGCTGGCCCTGGCCGATATGGGCGCCATCAAGTTTGGCGACTTTGTCCTGGCCTCGGGCAAGCGGTCGCCCATCTATATCGACCTGCGCCTGTTGCCGTCCTACCCGGCCGTCCTGCGCCAGGCGGCCTATGCCTACGCCCAACAAATCCGCCAGCTCCTGGCGCCGGAGGGCGCGCCACTCGGCCTGCGGCTTGCAGCCATCCCCTACGCCGCCCTGCCCATCGGCACGGCGGTGGCGCTGGAAATGGACCTGCCCCTGATCTACCCGCGCAAAGAGGCCAAGGCCTACGGCACCGCCCGGCAGATCGAGGGCGCCTTTGAACCAGGCGACCCGGCGATTGTCCTGGACGATCTGATCACCACCGGCGGCAGCAAACTGACCGCCATCGAGCCCTTGCAACAGGCCGGGCTCCGGGTGCGCGACGTGGTGGTGCTCATCGACCGGGAGCAGGGCGGGCGCCAAGAGCTGGAGGCAGCCGGCTATCGGCTCCACGCTGTGTTGGGCCTGGGCGAGATGCTCGGCGTGCTGGAAGGTGCCGATCGGATCAGCGCCGCCCAGCGAAGGGAGGTTGCCGCCTTTTTGTGGGGCGGCTAGAACCTGTGGACCATGGAGAGTGAAAAGGGGATTGGCATGTCCACCAGGAAGGCACTTTTGAAAAACTCTTGCCTTCACCCAAAAAACCTGATATAATTTAAGATAGGTGCAACCACCTTCACCGCGTATTGCATGGCTCTCTTTGGGGGGTGCAAGTTGGCCCAGATGGGTAACCAAGGAGGTTCACATGCGGAAAAGGCTGTCGTTCGCTCTGTTGGTTTTCCTGCTGACGATCGGCGGGATGTCGAGTGTTCAGGCCGGGCCTGGTGGCGGCGAGGAGGAGGCTGCTACCTATGCCCTCGATTCGGTGTGGAGTCCGGAAATTCAATTGTCCCGTCAATCCACCGGCCCCGGCGAGGATTGGTACAGGCCCGTCGTGGCGTATAACTCGCTCCGTCGCTCATCGATCATGTTTACGCACGCCCATGCCGCCACAGGTGGAGATGTCTATGGCTACTACTGGTCGGCGATCCCCGATGACTGGGTTTGGTTTTGGGCCGCAAGCGGTGTGCAACCGGCGGTGGCTTATAACAGAACGGACGACGATTTTCTTCTGGTGTATATGTACGATTCAGACCAGAGTGGCCAGTACGAGATTTGGGGAACGATTGTAGAGGGGGACGCCAGCGCTAGAGGTGCTCCTTTCCTTATCTTCCAGTGGGCGAACCGCAGTTTCTGGTCGCCGCGGGTAGCCTGGAATAGTGTCGACAACGAGTACCTGGTGGTGTGGTCTGCCGTGGACACTACGACCGGGTTGCCCAACGACATCTCTGCAGCTCGGGTGTCGAAGTACGGGGTGGTGCTGGCGGGAGCGCCGCATGTCATCACGGACCAGGGTACTCCCCATCAGCCGGATGTGGTCTATAACCCGGCGCACGATCAATACCTGGTGGTGTGGGCGCGTCAGGGCGTGGGCGCGGACAAGGATATTTACGGGGCTCGGCTGCGGGGAAGGGAGGCCGAACTGCTTTCACCTCCAGGAGGATTTCCCATCAACGCGCTGCCCGAAGATCAGCGATCTCCTTCAGTGACGACAAACGGAGAGGACTACTATATGGTTGTGTGGGAGCACGCCTTTCCCGGCCCCTGCTGCGATTGGGACATCCGTGGACAGGAACTTTTCCCGAATGGAACACTCTCAGGGGGCGTGGTGCTCATCGCGCAGACGTTAGATGACGAGGTGAATCCGAAGGTAGTGGCTCGGCAGGGCCTGCAGCACGATTATCTGGCCGTGTGGCAAAAGGATGCTTCGCTGGGCGCCGAGATATGGGCTTCGCGATGGGGCGACACGGGCTTTACCTTCTTCCATGTGGCATCGGCTGCCTGGTGGAATTACGCGAGCCCCGATGTGGCCATTGCCGGTTCCCGCTACCTGTTCGTTTATGAGGGGGACTCACAGGGAGACCCGACTGTGTATCGTCACATCTATGGCCGCCAATGGGCGCCCTATGGGGTGTTTTTGCCCATAGTGTTACGCAATGGGTGAGCACACAAATCTGGGAAATGAAGAGCAGATTCCATCTTGGTTACTTTGACCACTGAACTGTGCGGCGTTTCCATGCCTTCCCCGCTGGTATTGGCCAGCGGCATCTTGGGCACCGAGGCGGAGCTGATGGCCCGCGTGGCCCGGGCAGGGGCGGGGGCCGTCACGGCCAAATCGTGTAGCCTGGAGCCCCGGGCGGGGCATCCCAACCCCACAGTGCTGGCCTGGGAGCATGGCCTGATCAACGCCGTGGGACTGGCCAATCCAGGCGTCGAGGTCGAGATTGAGGAGCTGCGGCGCACCCGCGCGTTACTCCAACCCGTGGGCGCGGCCCTGATCGCCAGCATCTTTGCCGACACGGTAGAGAATTTTCACCGGGTGGCATCGCTCATCATCGAGGCCGCGCCCGACCTGATCGAAGTCAACATCTCCTGCCCCAACGTCCATGCCGAATTTGGCACCCCCTTTTCGGCCGACCCGGCGGCAGCCGCCGACGTGACCGCGGCCGTCCAAGCCGCCGTCGATGGGCGAGCGCCGGTGTTGGTCAAGCTTTCGCCCAACGTGGCCGACCTGGCGTCGATTGCCCGGGCGGTGGCGGCAGCCGGTGCCGACGGCCTCAGCGCCATCAACACCCTGACCGGCATGGTCATCGATGTTGACGCCCGGCGCCCCATCCTGGCCAATCGCACCGGCGGCCTTTCAGGACCGGCCATCCGCCCTCTGGCGATCCGCTGCGTGTACGAGATCTATCGTGCCGTCGACCTGCCCATTGTGGGCATGGGCGGGGTTCGCAGCGGTCGCGATGCCGTCGAGATGATCATGGCCGGGGCAACGGCGGTGGGCGTCGGCTCGGCGGTGTATGGGGAGGGACCCGGCGCCTTTGGCCGCATTCGGGACGAGATGGTCGCCCTCATGGCCGAGTTGGGCTATGAGCGCCCGGCTGAGATGCGGGGGGTGGCCCACCGATGACCGACGAGAGTCCTGAGATGAAGACGAGCCTGCCGGTGGTGGCCCGCTTAGTCGAGGTGATCGAAGAAAGCGCTCAGGTGCGCACCTTTGTGCTGGATTGCAGCCTGGAGGCAGAACCGGGCCAGTTCCTGATGGCCTGGCTGCCCGGTCTCGATGAAAAGCCCTTTAGCCTGGCGCGCTCGGCGCCGGTGACGATGACGATTGCCCGTGTGGGACCCTTTAGCCAGACCATCCACACCCTGCGCCCCGGTGACCGGCTGTGGATTCGCGGGCCCTTGGGCCGTCCCTTTGAGCTGCCCGAGCCGGGCGAGGGCGCGCTGCTGCTCATCGGCGGCGGCTATGGCGTGGCCCCCCTCCATTTTCTGGCCGATCGCGCCCGGGCCGCCGGCTGGCCGGTGGATATGGTCATCGGGGCGCGAACGGCCGCCGACCTGGTCTTTGCCCGCCGCTTCGAGGCGCTGGGCGCCCGCGTGACCCTGACCACCGACGATGGCTCGACCGGGCTGCGAGGCGTGGCGACCGATGCAGCGGCGCGGCTGTTGGACCAGGGCTGCTACGTGGGCCTGTATGCCTGCGGGCCCGAGCCCATGCTGGATGCCGTGGAGCGGCTGGCCCAGGCACGGCGCCTCCCGGCCCAGTTGAGCTACGAGCGCTATATGCGCTGCGGCTTTGGCGTGTGCGGCTCGTGCGCTAAAAAGGGGTGGTTGGTCTGCAAAGACGGCCCGGTCAAGTTCGTGCCGGCGCTCTGAGGCCTGACCCATTTTCAAGGAGACACCCGAATTCGGATGGGGCTCACGATCGTTCATCTGTCAGATATCCATTATGGCCCGCCCTTCCAGGAGGCGCTGGAGCCGATCCTCCTGCGCCAGGTTCAGGCCGAATCCCCGAACTTGGTGGTGGTATCGGGCGACCTGACCCAGCGGGCCAAGAGCGCCCAATTTCTCCAGGCCCGGGCATTTCTGGAACGGCTGCCCAATCCCTACCTGGTCATCCCGGGCAACCACGATGTCCCCCTGTATAACGTGTTCGATCGCCTGTTCCGCTCGCTGGAACGGTACAAGCGCCACATTCGCCCCCAGGTCGATATGACAGTGCAGGTCGATGGGATTACGGCGGTGGGCTTGAACTCGGCCTTTGGCTGGACCAACGACGCCGGGCGGATCACCGCGAGCCAACTGGCGAGCGCCGAGGAGGCCTTTGCCGCGGCGCCCAAGCCGACCTTCAAGCTGGTGGTCACCCATCACCACTTTGTGAACCCGCCCGGCGTCCATCAACGGGGGCTGCCCGAACGGCTGTTGGAGCGCTTCGCCGCCTGGGGCGTGGAGCTGGTCCTCACGGGCCACACCCACCTGAGTCACATAGAGCGACACCCCGCTGGGCCGGTGCTGGCCCAGGCCGCCACGGCGACGGCCAATCGCTGGAAAAAGCTGGCCAAACGGGTCAATAGCTTCCACGTCATCACCGTGGGGCCTGACGCGATCCAGGTCCAGGTACGCGAGTTCGACCCGGCCCGGCAGATCTATGCCCCGGTTGAATGCTTCGCCTTCGATCGCAGGGCAACCCAATTTGGAAGGAACGAACCATGAAATTCCCACGACGCAGCGGCGTCTTGATGCACCCCACCTCTTTGCCGGGCCGATATGGCATCGGCGATCTGGGGGACGAGGCCATCCAGTTTGTCGATTTTCTGGTGTCGGCCGGACAGAGCTACTGGCAGGTGCTGCCCCTGAGCCCCACCGGCTATGGCGACTCGCCCTACCAGGGGCTATCGGCCTTTGCCGGCAACCCCATGCTGATCAGCCCCCAGCGGTTGCTCGAAGCGGGCCACCTGCGCCGCGAGGATTTGGACGCTCTGCCCCACTTTCCCCTGGACAAGGTCGATTTCGGCGCGGTGATCTATCACAAGACGCGCCTGCTGGATCGGGCCTTTGCCCACTTTCGGGCCGACGCCCCCCAGGCGCAGCGCCAGGCCTTTGACCGCTTTTGCCAGGAACAGGCGGGCTGGCTGGACGATTTCGCCCTGTTCATGGCTCTGAAAGGGGCCCACGAACTGCGGCCCTGGCACGAGTGGGACCCCGGCGCGGCTTTGCGCGAGCCCGAAGACCTGGACCGCTGGCGGGCGGCCCTGGCCGAACCGATCCTCTGTCACAAGTACCTCCAGTGGCAGTTCTTTGACCAGTGGCTGGCGCTCAAGACCTACGCCAACGAGCGGGGCATTCGCATCATTGGCGATATCCCGATCTTTGTGGCGCTGGACAGCACCGACGTGTGGGCCAACCCCCACCTGTTTCACTTTGACGAGAACCTCCAGCCCACAGTGGTCTCGGGCGTGCCGCCCGACTATTTCAGCGAGACGGGCCAGCTCTGGGGCCACCCCCTCTACCGCTGGGACGTGATGGCCCGGAAGGGGTACGCCTGGTGGATCGACCGCTTTCGTATGGCCTTTACCCAGGCCGACGTAGTGCGCATCGACCATTTCCGGGGTTTTTACAACTACTGGGAGGTGCCCGCCGAAGAGGAGACGGCCATCATCGGCCGTTGGCTGCTGGGGCCCGGCGCCGATCTGTTCCGGGCCGCGACCGCCGCACTGGGCGAGGTGTCGATCGTTGCCGAGGATCTGGGGGATTTCGACGACGAGTCGCGGGCCGGGGTGGACGCCCTGCAGGCCGAGTTCGGCTATCCGGGCATGAAGGTGCTGCAATTTGCCTTTTCCGGCGGACCCGACGACCCGTTCTTGCCCCATAACTATGCGGCGCCCGACTGGGTGGTCTATACCGGCACCCACGACAACGATACCACAATGGGCTGGTACCAGGCTACGTCGACCGAGGAGGAGCGGGACTATGCCCGCAAGTACGTGGGCAGCGACGCATCGGACCTGGCCTGGGATCTGATCCGGCTGGGCTGGGCGTCGGTGGCCCACACGGCGATGACCACAGTGCAGGACCTGCTCAGCCTGGGGCACGACACCCGGATGAACACGCCCAGCACGATGGGGCCGCCCAACTGGTGTTGGCGGCTGCTGCCCGGCGCCCTGACCGACGACATCGGCGAGCGGCTGCGTGAGCTGACAGCCATCTACGGGCGTCTGCCCTGAGAGGGTACGCTCAGCCGGGCGCCGTTTTTGCCAATTGGCAACCCTTGTGCTAGAATATAGGAGATAAGCCCCCGTAGCTCAGTGGATAGAGCATCGGCCTCCGGAGCCGGGAGCGGGCGTTCGAGTCGCCCCGGGGGTA
>CAZNQW010000181.1:0-8165 GCA_964575225.1 uncultured Anaerolineaceae bacterium
ATACCTGCTCGGTAATGAGCGCGCCGCTGAACAGGTGGGGAATATCCAACATAGCGAGAGTGATCATGGGGATCACAGCGTTCTTGAACCCGTGACGCCACAAAATGACCCGTTCGGACAAGCCCTTGGAACGGGCTGTACGCATATAGTCTTGCTTGATCACTTCCAGCAGACTGGATCGGAGATAGCGTGTGTACCGGGCCACTGAAACGAGGGACAAGACTGTGGCCGGCAAAATCAGATGGCGTATCATTTGTAGAAAGGAAGGTTCTTCACGAATGGGATACATACCGGCAGCGGGCAAGTAGGGTAATCCCCATTCGCGGAACTTGACCGCAAAGATGATAATGAGCATCAGGCCAAACCAAAAACTCGGCATGGAATAGCCAAAGAACGAGACGGCTGTCACGGCATAATCTCCAGCAGAGTATTGGTGTGTGGCGCTATAGATGCCCAAAACCAGCGAGATGAGCAGGGTCATGACAAAGGAAGTGACCATCAGGATGGCCGTGTTGCCCAGGCGCTGAACGATCATATCCAAGACGTTTTGATGGGTCAGGAACGATTGTCCCCAATCGCCGGTTACCGCTTTCCCCAACCAGTAAAAGTACTGAATATACACCGGCTTGTCAAAACCATACGCCTTTTCCAACCGCTCGATGTCGGTGGCAGACAGGTTGGGATTGGATATATACACGGCCATCGGATCGCCGGATGCTTGCACAAGGAAAAAGGCGACCAGTGAGATGCCCAGTAGCACAGGAATCGAAATGATCAGCCTTCGGATGATGAAGCGAGCCATAACGTCCTCCTCAGTCGGAGATGGGAAAACCCGTGAGGGATACTGTGGCGCCCCGCAATTTCCGGGCGAGGCGCCACAGTTCCAGGTTTCAGCTTGCGCGTGTCAGACTATTCGATGACGTACCAGTCTGTGTAGTTCCAGGTCCAGCTCCCGAACACGGTCGGGTTGAATCCGCCGATTCGCTCGTTAGCGGCATAAACGTCCAGCCGGTCGTAGACATACAGCGCGACCAGGTCGTCATAGATGAGCTTCTGGGCCTCTTTGATGCAGGCCACGCGCTTTTCGCCATCCAGCTCGTTGACGGCACACTGAAGGGCCGCGTCGGCTTTCTCATCACAGTACCCCCAGGCGTTGCTGCCGGCCGGGTTGGTCTCGCAGTCCTTGACGGCCGCGCACAAGAAAAAGTCCGACCATTCCTGGGCCAGGTCGATGCTGGCTGGCTTGTTGGTAAAGCCCATGATGTCAAAGTTGCCCGTGCCAAAGACGCCACTGTCGGCGCAACCCCCGAACAGTGTGGCAGCGGGGTGGTTCTCGATCTGCATGTCGATGCCGATGTCCTTCATGTTCTGCTGGAAAAAGACCTGCAAGTTCTCGCGAACCTGGTTGCCGGAGGTTGTCGAGTGACCGAACTTGAGCGGAACGCCATCCTTATCGCGGATGCCGTCGCCATCGCTATCCACCCAGCCTGCTTCGTCGAGCAGCGCCATGGCCGCTTCGGGATCGTAGGGGATGGGCGTCAGTTCTTCGTTGAACCAGGGATGGTTGTCCAGCTCGGTGACGGCCACTTCTCCGTATCCCTGCAGGATGGAGCTCACCGCTGTAAAGCGGTCCATGCCCATGGCGACTGCCTGGCGAATGCGGATATCGCTAAAGATGGGATGGGGCTTGCTCAGGTCGTTGCGATCGCGCAGGTTAAAGTAGTAGCGCTCAATGGAGATACCGGGAACGACAAAGGGTTCCACGCCATCCATCTTGAGCACTTCGGCGATCTGGAGTTCGCGCAGGTCATAGGCAATATCCACGTCGCCCGTGCGCAAGAGGGCGATCAGGGTGTTCATGTCAGGCACGAACTTGAAGATGATCTTTTCCACCTTGGGCGGGACCAGGGCATCCGGATTGGCGACGACCGTGATGTGATCGCCGGGGATCCATTCCTGGAAGATAAAGGCGCCATTGCCGATGGGGTTGCGGGCAAAATCGCTGTTACCCGGATCGGCCACGCCCTCCAGGGCGTGCTTGGGCAGCACGGGAAAGGTCAGGGCTGCCGCAACAAAGGGAACGTAGGGTTTTTCAAAGGTGATGATGGCGGTCAGTTCGTCGGGTGTGTCGACCGACTTGATCTGATCCCAACCGGCCGATGTCTGGGACATGGTGGCTGGATCAACCACAAACTCCCATGTGAACTTGAAATCGGCCGAGGTCACAGGCTCGCCGTCGTGCCACTTGACGCCGTCCTTGAACTTGAGGGTGATCACTGTGCCGTCCTCGGAGATGCCGCCATTGGCGACGGTGGGCACTTCGACCAGAAGCTCGGGGATCAGCTCATCGTTCACATCCAGGGCGACAGGCGCATAGTACATGGAGTCGTTGATGTCGTTGGCATGGGCATCGTAGAAAATGTTCCAGATCAAACCCATGGGCTCTTGCCAGACGCCGACCACAACGGTACCAGAGGCGACCTGGGGCGCGGGGGTGGCGGTGACCACCTTCTCGACCTCTTGGGGCGTGCCGGCGACGATCACCGTCTCCACGACCTTGACTTCCTTTTCGACCTCTACCTCGACCGTCTGAACGACGGTCTGGGGTGCAGGTGTGGCGCCGCAGGCTGACAGGATCAGCATGGTGACCATCAACAGGGCCATTAGAATGCTCAGGCGTTTGTAACTCATCAAATCCTCCCCTTTTTTATGTGGATCTTGGTACTGCTACGGTTCTGCTGATTGTTTCGCACAACGACCATCAAAACAGCAACCACCCCCCTTCCTATAGGCGGGCATCAATTTGGATAGCTATGTGAACCCGCAGTGATTCATGCCTGGATATCGTACAGGGCCCCATATTTCTCGCCAAGGTAGCGCACATAGGGTTCGATGCGCAGCGGGCCGCCCGTAACACGTTGCACCAGTTCCGGTGCGCTGAACTTGCGCCCGTGCCGGTAGATGTTTTCCCTGAGCCAGCCCAGCAGCGCCCCGAACTCGCCTCGTTCGATTTCGGTGGGGATTTCGGGGTGAGCCTGCAAAGCGGCCTCATAGAATTGAGCGCTCATGATGTTGCCCAGGGTATAGCCCAGATAACCTGCTCCCAAAAAGTAGCCAAACCAGTGCATATCCTGCATGACGCCGTCGCGGTCGTCGGGCGGCGAGATGCCCAGGTCGGCTTTGAAACGGGCGTTGTAGGCGTCAGGGGCATCCGCTGCCTTCAGGCGACCGGCCAATAGGTCCTGCTCCAGGTCAAAGCGCAGCATGACGTGCAGGTTGTAGGTGACCTCGTCGGCCTCGACGCGAATGAGGGACGGCTGAACTTTGTTGATAGCCCGATAGAAGGCATCCAACGATACTTGACCCAGTTGGTCGGGGAAAAAGGCCTGCAGCCGCGGGTAAAAGAATCGCCAAAAGCCCTGGCTGCGACCCACCAGGTTTTCCCATAGGCGCGATTGGCTCTCGTGCACGCCCGCCGAGGTGCCGCCCATCAGCGGCGAGGCCTCAAGGGCCGAGTCGCTGCCTTGCTCGTACAAGGCGTGTCCCGCCTCGTGGAGCGAGGCAAAGAGGGCCGATCGCAGGTTGTTCTGGCGAACTCGGGTGGTGATGCGCACGTCGCCAATGGAAAAGGTCGTGGTGAAAGGATGGTGGGTCAGGTCCTCGCGTCCCCGGGTCAGGTCGTACCCCAGGCGCTCCACGGCTTCCATCCCAAAGGCCAGTTGTTGGTCCGCGTCAAAGTGCTGGTATAGGAAAGAATCGTCGACCGCGGGCCGGGCAGCGATGGCTTGAGCCAGGGGCACCAACTCCCGGCGCAGCTCACCAAAGATGCGGCTCACCTCGTCTGACGTCATCCCTTCCTGGGCGAAATAGTCGATGAGCGGATCGGCCGCGCTTTGGTAGCCGGGAAAGTGGTCGGCAAATTGCTGCGTCAGGTCCACCATTTTTTCCAGGTAGGGCTGCACAGCGGCCCAGTCGTTGGCCGGGCGGGCGTGGGCCCATACCTGAGTCGAGAGGGCCATGTGGCCGCGATAGTCGGCCATGAACGACGGAGGCACGCGGATTGCCCGCTCATAGTCGTCGCGGGTGACACGGATCAAGCTGGCCTCGTCCGAGTCATAGTCCAAGCCGGCAACCTGGGGAGCTAGCGCATCCAGCAGCCGGCCGATGGCCGGATCGGTGAACGCTTCGTGGGCCAGCTGCCCCAGCGTACGTACCTGGCGGGCGCGCGCATCGGCGCCGCCGGACGGCATGTAGGTGACTTGGTCCCATTCCAAAACGGCCGAAGCAGACCGCAGGTCATAGACGGTCTTTAAGCGCTCGACGAGTTCACGATATGCAGAGTTCATCTTATTTTCGTCCTTTTGTCGGACCGTGTGGGGGTGTGATGCACTCCCCCCTAGCCAACAATAGTCAGCTCGTGGTAGGTGTCGTACAGCGACACGCCACCCTCCTCAGTGACCAGAATCACATCCTCGACCCGGTTGTGATAGCCGTTGGCGATGCGAATGCTGGGCTCGACGGTAAAGGTCATGCCGGCTTGCAGTACGGTGTCCTCGACGACATCCAACCAGGGTGGTTCGTGGACGGTGACGCCGATGCCATGGCCCAGGCGGTGGGAAAATTCGGGGCCATAGCCGCCCTCCTCCATCACTTTTCGGGCGGCCGCGTTGGCCTGAGCGCCGGTGATCTGACCGGCCTTCATAACAGACATGGCCGCCTGCTGGGCGCTGAGGACCAACTCGTGCATGCGCACATACTCGGCCGAGGGTTCGCCGGCAAAGGCCGTGCGCCCAAAGTCAGAGGCATAGCCGCGGTAGATGCATCCAAAGTCAAAGGTGACCGCATCGCCCGGCTCTAGCCTGCGTTCGGCCTTGCCCAACGACATGGTCGGATCCTTGTCTGGGTTGGAAAAGAGGACGTTGGTCGGAAAAGAGTTGAAATCGGCTCCCGCCAAGATCATCTGATAGTCGATCTCGCACTCGACCTCCCAGGCCGTCACGCCCAATTTAAGTAGGGCAATGGCGCTTTCAAAGGCAGAGTCGCAGATCATGCCCGCCTTGCGCATGAGCGCCAACTCCTCGTCGCTTTTGATGGCGCGCATGGGGCCGATCAGCTCCAGGCTGCGCACCAGTTCGGCTTGGGGTAGCAACGAGCGAAAGGCCAGCACACTCTCTGCCCAGGCGTGATCCTCCAGGGCGATCTTGCCGCCTTTGAGGGAAAAGTTCCCCAGCACCTCGCGCATCACATTCAGGGGCGATTCGGACTCGTCAATGATGCGCACCGAGTCGAACCAAGGCTTGTCCTGAACCTGGGCCAGGAAATACTCGCTGCCCATGCGCGGAGCGGTGAGTGTCAGGCCGCTGTCCCGCCCGATATAGCCGCCGACGGCCCAGTCGCCGTAGGCGTTGTGGTCGGTGCGGTAATGATCGCGATGGGGGATGCCTGCCACATAAAACAGGTTCGCCCCCGGGGTGAGGAATAATAGGTCGATGTTCTGCTCCGCCATGCGGGTACGCAGGGTGTCCAAACGGGTTTCAAAGTCGAGCATTGTGGCCTCCAGATTTGATAGATTGCCGCCTAGGCGAAATGTAGGCCGTACAGCGTCCCGTACTTTTCCTTCAGATAGCGAATATAAGCATCCGCCGTCAGCGGGCTGCCGACGACTCGGTTCACCAGTTCGGGAATGGTGAATTTACGGCCGTGCGTGTGAATGTGGTCGGTGAGCCAACGCCGCAGCGTAGAGAACTCGCCCCGGGCAATTTCATCCTCCATCTCGGGATGGGCATTGGTCGCCATTTCGAACCACTGGGCGCTCATCAGGTTGCCCAGCGTAAAGTGCTGGTACAAGCCTCCGATGCGGCCGCAATACCAGTTCATCTCCTGCAGAACGCCGTCACGGTCGTTGTCCGGCGCGATGCCAAAATTCTCCCGGAAGCGCTCGCGCCAAACTGCGGGCAGGTCGGGAATGGACACGCGCCCGTCCAGCAGGTCCATTTCAAGCTGGAATCGCATGGCGCAATGCAGGCTGTAAGTTACTTCATCGGCGCCTACGCGGAACAATCCCGGTTGGACCTTGTTGATCGCCCGGAAAAAGGTATCGGCCGGTACGTCGGCCAATTGCCCGGGAAAGGCTCCTTGGAAGCGCGGGTAGCAAAAATCCTAAAAGGCACGGCTGCGGCCCACCAGGTTCTCCCACAAGCGCGACTGGCTTTCGTGGACGCCGGCGGTCGCGCCGTGGCCCAGGGGCGTGCCAGATAGCTCGGGGCGGATGTTCTGGCTGTAGATGGCATGGCCCGTCTCGTGCATAGTCCCAAATAGAGCGCTGACGGCATTGTGCTCGTCCAGGCGTGTGGTGATGCGCACATCGTCGCGGGTGATGGTGGTGCTAATGGGATGACCGGACAAATCCTGGCGACCGCGGCTCAAATCGTAGCCAAATCGATGGGCGATTTCGAGCCCAAAGGCAAGCTGTTGATCGCCTGGGTATCGCTGGAGCAGGAAGGAATCGTCGGGCAACGACTGGGCAGCGATAGCCGCCACCATCGGCACCAGGTGGGTCCGTAACGTGCCGAAAAGCTCTGATAGATAGGCGCCGGTTATGCCCTCGTCTGAAATGGCGATCAGGGGGTCGATGGGGTGCTCAGCCTCGGGGAAAAAGGCGGCATAGCGATGGCTCAGGTCGAGGGTCCTCTCAAGGTGGGGCTGCACCCGCACAAAGTCGTCCTCGGCGCGGGCCTGAATCCAGACCTGATAGGTCGTGGCTGCGTTGGCGTCGTACTCGGCCTTGAAAGCGGGCGGGATGCGCGTAGCCCGCTCATAGTCGCGGCGGGTGACACGGATCAGGCTGGCTTCGTCCGAATCATACGCCAGGTTGTCTTCGTACGGCTGCAGCTCGTCGAGCAGGGCGCCGATGGCTAGGTCGGTGAAGGCCTCGTGGGCCAGGCGCTGCAGCACGGCGATCTGCCGGGCGCGGGCCGTGGCCCCACCAGGCGGCATGTAGCAGCGCTGGTCCCAACCCAACAGCGCCGCGGCGGCTTCCAGGTCGTGGATGTGCAGTAAGTGTGCTCTGAGATTCTGTAGCCGTTCTTGCATTGTGTGTTCGTCCTTGAAGCAGCGAATGACGGTTGCTAGCCGAGCGTCCGAAGGATCGACGGTTCGATAGCGGCGATCGATTTGGGTCCGGTGATCGACATGTTACGCTTTAGCTCATCGGCCAGGATGCCCAGCATGTCGGCCACCCCATCGGCACCATTGGCCACAAAGGCCAGGAGCAGCAGGTTGCCCACGCAGACGCCATCAGCCCCCAGTGCCAGCGCTTTGAGCACATCGGTGCCGCGCTTGAACCCGCTATCGACCAGGATAGTCATATCGGGCACGGCAGCCCGAATCTCGGGAAGCACCTTCAGGATGGGAACAGAGTAGTCGATAGCTTCGCCGCCGTGGTTCGACACAACCAGGCAATCGGCTTTGATTTCGTCACGGGCGATCAGCGCGTCGTGGACCGACAGGATACCCTTGATGACAAAGGGCAGGCTGGTTTCCTGACGGAATGACTTGATCTCGGCAAGGCTTTTGGGGCCAAAGAAGGGCGGCCCCGGTTTTTCGTCAAAGGCTTTTTCCAGGTACATGGCATCGATGTCGATGCCGACCGCTACGGCGCCATACCGCTCGGCGTCTTTGATGCGATGCACGATCTCGGCATTTTCCACCAGAGGTTTGACGATCTTGACAACCGGTGCGCCCTGGTCCATGATGCGGTGCAGTTCATAGGTGGTGCTCATACCCAGCCACATGATCGATCCCGCCTTGGCAACTCCGGCTGCAAAGGTCTCCAGCCAGGGATCTTCCCACATGGACAGTTTGTTGATCACCCGGCTGGCCGTGAGGGCGGCAGGCATGATCGGCGCGGGGAGATTGACGCCGAATAGAGAGGTGCGGGTGTCGGCCCACTTGCCATCGCCCAGGAGCCGCATCTCGAAGGTGAGCGAGTCCATGTACTCGCGGTTGATGCGATTCTGCGATTGGGTCTCTGCGCCCAGGTTCAGCCAGTGCTCAATGCCGGCCTCCCGCAAAATACACAACCCCTTGTTTACGATCTGGTCATAGTGCATGCTACCCTCTCTGCTTGGTCCTGCCACCATCTTCCATTTTGTGCTGTTGCAGGC
>CAZNQW010000182.1:0-8118 GCA_964575225.1 uncultured Anaerolineaceae bacterium
CACCCTATCCTACACTCTTTCCCTACACGACGCTCTTCCGATCTCCTCCTGCAGGCGCTGGAACCCACGGTAGAGCGACAGGAGAAGGGTGCCGTTGCCGACGGGCACGATGAGGACCTCGGGGGCTCGGTGGTGTAACTGCTCCCAGAGCTCATAAGCCATCGTCTCGACTCCGGCGAGAAAGTGGGGGTGGTACAGGTGGCTGGCATAGTAGGCGCCGTGGGCAGCGGCGGCCCAAGCCGCCAGGGCCGAGTACTCGCGCCGCCCCTTGATCTGGATGACCTCGGCACCATGGGCCGCCATCTGCGCGAGTTTGGGGGCGACCACCTGGGAGGGCACGCACACATCGCAGGCCAGGCCGGCGCGGGCGGCGTAGGCGGCCAAACTGGCGCCGGCGTTTCCCGACGAATCCTCCACGGCGCGATCGATGGCCAGGCCCCGCAGGGCCGTGACCAGCACGGCCGACCCGCGGTCTTTGAAGGAGCCGGTGGGTTCCTGGCTTTCGATCTTGAGCTGAACGGTCCTCCCCGCCCATTCGGTGGGAACGAGAGGGGTGCCGCCCTCGCCCAGGGTGACCGGCTCCCAGGCGGGGTCCAGGGGCAGGAGCGCCCGATAACGCCACAACCCCTGTTGCGCTCGGTCGATTTGCTGGGCGTCAAAGGCAGGCCAGGGCGTCAGGTCAAAGATTCCGCCGCACGGGCATTGCCATTCGCGCGTGTCCAGTGGATATTGGGTTCCGCAAAGAGTACATGCCAAAGTAAGCGATTCAGTCATCGGTGGGCATTATAGCACAGGAAATCCCAGGCACCAAGTTGGGCAAATGGTACAAGCGGGGGACGCCGGTGGGGGCGACGCATACGTTGCCCGTACCATGGGCATGAGTGATGGGTCCGGTGCGGGCCCCAATCGATAGGCTCCCACTTTCGCGGGCATGACGGAGGTAAGCGGATTCTACTTTGCATCAAGAATTCCCGATCCCCGAGGTTCGGCAGTTGACAAATCCCAAAAATTGGATAAAATGGGGGTGGTAAATTTTGGTTTTTTTGGAAGACCAAAGGGAGTTCCGACCGTGATGCCCAAACTGACACCTCGCCAGCGCGCCTTTCTCACCAAGCTCCAAGAGCTGTACCAGGAGTATAAAAGACCGGTCCACTATTCCGACATCGCCGAGCGGTTGGGCGTCAATCGCTTTTCTGCCTACGATATGCTCAAGGTGCTGGAAAAAAAGGGCGTAGTCAGGTCGAGCTATGCGCTGGCAGATGGCCATTCGGGGCCCGGTCGTTCCATGGTGGTCTTTGTGCCCACCGAGCCAGGCACTCTGGCCCTGGACTCGGAAGACTATGAAGAAGATTGGTCTTCCGTGCGAGCCCGAGTGCTGGCCAAGTTGCGGTCGGCCCGAGAATCCGATCACCGCGAAGCTCTGGAGGAGCTTTTGGCCCGGCTGCCCGACGCCAAGGCTCCGCTGGTGTTCTGCACCGAGATGGTGGGTGTTTTGCTGCTGAATATGCGCCGGGCGCGGACTCGGGCCGCGGGGCTCAACCCCTTTCGCGCCCTCGCCTCGCTGCGCGGTGGCGGCGGCGATGGCGCCCTGGAGAGTTTGGCCGGGCTGAGCGTCGGTGTGACGCTCTCGACAGAGGATGATGCTGGATCTTCACTCACTCAGCGCTTGTTAGACCACGCGAGGCGCTACCAATCCCATCTTTCCGATCTCAGCTCAGAGGCAAGGTCGGCCCTCGTCCAGTTTCTTGAAGAGGCGCTTGAGGCTCTGGACTAGAGCGCCCGGTTTGTAGCAATCATCGTCACAGGCACAACCGCCGCCGTAGGACCAGGATAATGGATATGGCTCGCCTTGTGACATGCTCTTAAGTGGACACTGATACTATGTAGGGGGGATAGATATGATCAAGATTGTGACCGACTCCACCGCCTATTTGCCCGAGTCGACCATCCGCCGGCACGACATCCGCGTCGTGCCCTTGTATGTACACTTTGGCCAGGAAGCGTTCCGGGAGGGGGTCGAGCTTTCCAACGAAGAGTTTTACGCCAAGCTGAAAGAAGCGCCCGAGCTTCCTACCACCTCTCAGCCGTCCCCGGGCGACTTTTACACGGTGTTCAAGGAACTCGCCGATGCCGGGCACGAGATCCTGACGCTGACCATTTCCAGCAAGCTGAGCGGTACGTGGGATTCGGCCATGGCCGCGCGGGCCATGCTGCCCGATGCCCACATCGAGGTGATCGATTCCTTGTCCACGTCGGCCGGGCTCCAGCTCATGGTCGAGACCGCCGTCCAGGCCGTGGAGGACGGAGCTTCGCTCCAGGAGGCCGCCGCCCTGATCGAATCGATCAAGGCCAGGGTGCACGTGCTGTTCGTCGTCGATACCCTGGAGTATTTGGCCAAGGGCGGGCGCATTGGCAACGCCAAGGCCTTGCTCGGCACTCTGTTCAAAGTCAAGCCCATTCTCTTTTTGCACGAGGGCGCCATCGAGCCACTGGAGCAGGTGCGCTCCAAGCGCAAGGCTCACGGCCACATCGTCGAGCTGGTTGCCCAATATATGGATGGAAACGCCCCTGAGGCACGGTTGGTGGTGACCGGCGCTTTGGTCCCCGACGAGGTCGAATGGGTCAAGACCGCGCTCATGGAAAAACTGGGTTGCAGCGAGCCTACCTGTGCCAGCGTGGGCCCCGTCATTGGGACGCATACCGGTCCCGGTGTGGTGGGGGTGGGCGCCTATTGTTAAGCGGCGCTCCCATCGTCATGCCCGCCGCGAGTACCCTCGCGCATAAGCGCCTGTGTACCCACAGGCAGCATCCATCCTTTGTCGAAAATGCATGTTCCACCCGTAGGGTCCGGGCTCTTGAAAGGCCTGCCTTCTTGCAGCGCAGTGCCTTTGTGGGGGTGCTCGCGCACCCCCACACCCCGCGCCGGGGACCTGCGGCCCCCGGGCCCCCGCATATGAGGCGTTGCCCGGTCGAGATCCGGTTGCGTCGGAGGCGGCGTGACCCGGTCGGTCTCGGTAGGCCTGACCCTATTTGCCTGTTCTGAATTCGTTAAATTCGTGGCTGACCCAACGGGCATGCCACGCCCTCGCCCTCGGGGCAGTCCCACGGGCAAAAAAGGGGTTCTCTCAGCTCTCGGCGATGCGCTTTAATCCCTCCCGATCGAGAATCTGGACGTATTTGCGGCCGATTTCGATCAGGCCCTGGGCCTTGAACAGGTTCAGTGTCTGGGTGGTCGTCTCGCGATAGGTGCCGATCTGTTCCCCCAGATCCTGGTGGGTCATGCCGGCGATCTCATCTCCGCCCTGCTCATCCGCCAGGTGCAGCAGGAGCGATGCCAGCCGCGCCGGGATCCCCTTGAAGGCGATCTCTTCCAGGCGCGATTCGGCCTCTTTGAGCCTGCGCCCCAAGATCTCAAAGATGCGCAGGGCCACCTGGGGCTTGGTGACCAGAAGCCGCTCCACATCGTCGCGGTTCATCACCCAAAGCTCGCATTCCTCAATCGCTTCGGCAAAGTTGTTGTGCATCCCCTGGCCAATGAGGGCCATCTCACCGAAAATGGTCCCGGGACCGAGGGTGGCAATGACCAGCTTTTTGCCATCGGGCGATATGCGATAGAGCTGCACCCGGCCTTGCTTGAGCAGGAATAGGATCTCGCCGGTTTCCTCGGGCATGTACAGGATTTTGCCGCGCCGGCAGGACGTAAGGGTGAGGGTCCGGTCGATCTCTTGGATTTCGGCCTCGTCCAGGTCTTGGAACACCTGGACCATCTGTAGGTAGCCGATCGGGTCCGAACGATTCTCTGGCACTCTTCCTCCTTGTGAGCCCACGCTCCATGGGATGCTGCTTGGCCTCGATTATACTGCAATTTGGCATTCACGACAAACGCGCCAGCCGGGAACAAAGGCTAGCGCCAAAGAGACCCCCAAGACCCATACCAATCCACCTGCCCACCTCCGTCATGCCCGCGCAAGCGGGCATCCATAATGATGAACCCTTGTTAATGCGCGAGCAAACTCGCGATGAGGGTTACAGTGCTATTTGTGGCCCTACACGAATTCCCACCGACTTTTATTCACAACCACGCCTTTGCTTCCCTGCCACTTCTCGGGTATAATGTCATTGTGAACCGTGGGTCACCAGCCAAGCAATCAGGAGAGGAAAGGTGCCAACGCTTTACCTCGACATGAACATCTACAAGCGGCCTTTTGATGACCAGCGCCAGATGCGCATCCGGTTGGAGGCTGTCGCTATCACGATGATCTTTGCCTTGATCGACGATGGCCCATCCCGTGGATTTCGTGCAGGAGGTGTGAGATGACAGTGGCTGAGCAACAGTTCGCTCGTTCCGAAATGGCCTTGAGGCAGACTGGTTACATGGCTTTGATACAGTCCCTTGGGTACGCGGACGCGATTCGATTTCTTTTGCAGCTGAGCCCAGGCGAGGGAGACTATGTGCAGTGGCAGGATCGTCTCTTTGGTGACACGAGTGTAGACGAGCTTTACGAGAAGGCCCAGAAGCACTGGAGGCACTCTCGGGAATAGGTTACGCAAACCGACCATCAGCGCCCAGCGCAACACCGTGGGGTAGGAATAGAATTCCTGCCCCACGTTTCGTTGTCTCCACGCTGCCAGTCCAGGCGTCGACCGATGGTCAAAGGCCTCTGGCCCGATCCAGGATGCATGATGGCCGCACTGCCTGTCTCTCGTTTGGCGCGGCTGCCTATGTATGCTATAATCCGGGCAGCCTTTTGGGGGTGACCGTCTATGAATCCAATCAACCCAATCCTGTTGCAGCTTGGCCCCTTCCAGGTGCGCTGGTACGGTGTGCTGATCATGACCGGCGTCGCGCTGGGCGCGATGTTTGCGGCCCGTCTCGCCCGCAAGCGAGGGCTGGATTCCGACCACGTCTGGAACGCGCTGATCCTGGCGGTGGTGGTCGCCATCTTGGGGGCTCGGCTGTACCATGTCTTTTCGACGCCGGCGGGCTGCCCGCCCGACGCCTCCTATGCCTGTGGCTGGCCCTACTACAAGAATCACTTTTTCGAGGCCTTTGCCGTCTGGAAGACCGGCGGCTTTCAGGGATTGGGCATCTATGGCGCCATCGTCGGCGGGATGCTGGGCGTGGTCGTCTATGCCTGGTGGAACAAGCTGAATCCCCTGGTCTGGCTCGACGTGGGTGCGGTCGGCCTGGCCTTTGGCCAGTTCGTGGGCCGCTGGGGCAACTTTGTCAACCAGGAGCTGTATGGGCCTCCGACCGGCTCCGATTGGTTTGGGCTGCGCATCAATCCCGATCTGCCCCATCAGGCGCTGCCGCCCGGCACCGACTATAGCACGCGGTTTCATCCGACCTTTTTGTACGAATCGCTGTGGTGCTTGATGAGCTTTTTCATCCTGTACCGCATCCACTCCCGGCTGGCCCATCGATTGCGCGAGGGTGACGTCCTTTTGGGTTACCTGATCTTGTACCCGATGGGTCGGTTCATCGTCGAGTTCTTTCGGCCCGACGCCTGGACCATGGGCCAATTGGCCACGGCCCAATGGATCGCCCTGGTCCTCATGGCCCTCAGCACGGTGATCTTGGTGTTGCGCCACCTCTTTTGGAGGCGCGAACCGGCGGCCGCGGCCGCCGAGAGCGCTGTGGCTCCGCTAGCCATCCACGACGGAGAGGAGGCCGCCGGGTAGCCGCGGCGCCGGAGGGTTTCCCCATCCCACTCAAACGACAATCGCCCCTTTCCACAAAAGTGAGAAGGGGCGATTGCGGCATGGAGGCTCAGGAAGGCTCCTGAGCGGTGGAAAAGCGGTTACGATGCCTGGCTGTGATAGCGGTCGATCAGGTCGGCGATCCACCAATAGCGGAAGGGCCGGCCGTGGTAGGCTTCCAGGGCGGCATAGCACCCATAGACGATCTGGCCGATGGGCAGCGCTACAAAGGCCGCGGCCCACACCAACGTCAGCACCAGCATGATGGGCATCAGCAGCAGGCCGATGAGCACGATCGCCAGCACTGCGCTGACGGCCCAGCCGACCCCCACCAGGATCGATCCAAGGATGGCCAGGATGAGCAGGGCCACAAAGCCCGCCACCTGAAAGAGAAAGGCCTGGCGAGCCTGGTCGACGACATAGGGCGACTTTTGCCGAAAGGCGTACCAGATGATCGCCGGGATCAGCGCCCCCACGATGGCAAGCATGCCGCCCGACGTCAGGCCAATCAGCAGCGTGACCAGGACGCTGGCGTGAGCCAGCGCCGCCCAGGTCATCTCATTTTGGGTCAGCCCCAGCAGAGGGGGCGCCGTGCGCGGGCCCCGCTGCGGCTCGGTGGGCAGGATGCGGGTCTCTGCCGTACGCGGCCGCTGAGCCGGGCTCTCGGTACCGGCATCCAGCTTTTGCGTCTGCCCCGCCCGATTCTCCTGCGGCGATGGTTCCAAACCGGTTGCTTCGTGTATTTCTGACATTCGATTTTCCTCCCCAAACCGGACGTTCGTTCTCAGGTCTCGGTTGCACGTACAATCCTCGTCCTTGTTGCACCCTATACGTGGTTTGCCTTTCAGGGTTTCGCCGCGTCAGTCACTTGATTCCAGAGTGCGCGCCTGGACGCTTGCTTGCGCTGCTCTTGCGGCACCAAGGGTCCTGCTCAGGCAGGGGCCGCACTCCATAGAAGGCCGCTGCCCTCGTCCATTCGCGCGCCACGCCCATCGGCCCGCCCAAGCCGGGCGACGCATGCGTCGCCCCTACGATGCGCCCCACCGGGGACTGGGCGCGGGGTGGGTGCGTGCTCCGCGTCCCCGTCCCGGGGACGCCAAAGAGTCACCACAAAACTATATCTTTTTTGATTCAATGCTAGACAATCTTTCGTTTTCATAGTATAATAGACGCAACCCTGTGGCACGGCCTGTGAACAGGGATGAGGAAAGGGGCAGAAGAGGAAATGGCCAAGCACAGAACCCGGGTGGGTCTGCACGCCCGGAACGCCGTCAAGTTTTCGGAGCGCGACTTTGCGCTGATCAAGCAGGCGCGCATCGAGACCCTAAAGACGCTATCGATCACTGAGGCGAGCGTCTACAAACGGGTCAAACGGGATAACCCCGGCATCGAGTTCATCGTCCGGCTGTACGACGACCGCCTGCACTATGACTCGCGGCCCACCCCAACGGCCTTTGTGGCCAAAATGCTGCCCATCATCCGCTCGCTCAAGCCCTATGCCACCAAGTTCGAGATCCATAACGAGCCCAACCACCACAGTGGCCTGGAGGGGTGGGGGTCCACCGATCAGCACGCTCGCTCCTTTGCCGCCTGGTACATGCAGGTGCTGCTGCCGCTGAAAAAGGACTTTCCCTGGGCCCAGTTCGGTTTCCCGGGGTTGGCCCTCAACCACCCCCACCGCGATCTGTCCTGGTTGGACATCTGCCACGATGCCATCGACGCCTCTGACTGGTTGGGCTGCCACTGCTACTGGCAGTATGGCAACATGATGGCCGATGCCTGGGGGCTGCGTTTCAAGCTGTACCACAACCGTTTTCCCGAAAAGAAAATCGAGGTCACCGAGTTTGGCGATTCGACCCCCAACCGGTCGCGCGACGAAATCGCCACACTCTATAGCCGATTTTATCAGGAACTCAACAAATATCCCTATCTGGGATCGGCCAGCGCCTTTATCGCTTCGTCCCCCGATCCCAACTGGGCGCCTTTTGTCTGGATGAAAGAGAGCGGCGAGGTGCTGCCCGTGGTCCAGGCGGTGAGAACCATGAAGAGGGAGGTCGTGGAAGTGGAACCCACCGAGCGAACATTTGCACAAACCGGCAAGACGGTGCGCGGGAACTTTGTACTTTTCCTCAATAAATATGGGCTGGACATCTGTGGCTATCCCATCACGGACGAGTTGAAAGAAGACGGACTCACCGTCCAGTATTTCCAGCGACTGGCGCTGGTGGAAAAGGCCGGCAAGATCCAGCTCAAGTTGGTTGGCTCGGAGGCATGGAAGGCCCGCCAAACCATCCCGGCGCTCCAGGCGCGGGGCAGCGAGCTGCGGAGCCTGATGGCGTCAAGCCTTTGGCCGCCGCCTGTTGTTCAGGATATTGCGGCCGACCTGCCCGTCCACGCCACGGCGCGCTATCCCCAGCG
>CAZNQW010000183.1:0-8074 GCA_964575225.1 uncultured Anaerolineaceae bacterium
ATAATGAGCGGTGACTGGAGTTCAGACGTGTGCTCTTCCGATCTCTGGGGGAACCCAAGGAATAGCCACCCGGCGCGACATCCTCGCCACGCGCCCGTAGAGAGGGGTGTTGCGTCGATCTCATTCGTGATTCTGGGATATCTGGTTTGGCCGCCGATCTCGTTCCATCCGGGTCAGGGGCGCTCCCCGGCGGATCTCGTAATGGTCCAGATCCCGGGCCACCACCACGCCGGGAAAAATCGGGGTGGCTTCTTCCAGGATCTCCCGCTCGGTATAGCGGCGGGAGATGTGGTGCAAGATCAGGTGGTCTACCCCAGCATCGCGGGCCAGTTCCGCCGACTGCCGGGCCGTCAGGTGATCGAACTCGCGGGCCACATCGGCTTCCAGACTGGTGTAGGTCGACTCGATGATCAGGGCGTCGGCGCCCTGCACCGGTTCGAGGAGGTCGTCGGTTCGCGCCGCATCGCCGACAAAGACCAGCTTGGTGCCCGGTCGTTCCGGACCCAGCACATCCTGGGGCCGGATGGTGCGCCCATCAGGCAGGACGATGGACTGGCCCCGCACCAGCCGCGCCCGCTCGGGACCGGCGGGCACGCCCAAGGCCTCGGCCTTTTCGGCCAAAAACGGGCTGCGGGCTTTTTCCTGAAAGACAAACCCAAAGTTGCCCGGCCCCCGATGGGTGACCGGGAAGGCGCGGAGCTGAAATAGATCGTCCTCCATGACAATGCCCGGCTCGAGGGCGATCAACGATATTTTGATGGGCGGGCGGTGGCGTCCAAAGACGACGCGCATCAGGTCCTCGACCCGATCCAGCGCCCACTTGCCGCCATAGATCTCCATCTTGTCGATCATCTCCCAGCGGGAAAAGGTGGACGCCAGGCCAGCCAGGCCCAGAATGTGGTCCAGGTGCCCGTGGGTAAGCAGGATCTTGTCCAGGCGGCGAAAGCCCATGCCGCTGCGCAGCAACTGGCGCTGGGTGCCTTCCCCGCAATCGACGAGGAAGCGATATTCTCTGTGGAGCACTATGGCAGCCGGCAGCCCTCGCCGGATCGAGGGGGCGGACGCCGACGTACCCAAAAATACGACTTCAAACATGGGTGCATTGTAACACAGAAACCAACGGCCTCCAAGTTTTGAGAGTGTATTCAAGTCGGTGGGATTCTTTTGTGGGGGCAATAATGGGCACGGTATTCCGTGCCTCTACCCACGGGTATGGCAGAAGCTGGCAGGCCCCACAGTTGCGTTGCCGAACGTCGGTTGACACGCCCATCGTACTGGAGTACAATGCCCGGAGAGGATTTCGGGCTTTTCCATCACAACCTGGAGCGAGTTCATGCGAACCGATGATGACACAACGATTGGCACATTGCGGCAGGCGGTGGCGGCCTTTGTCGATGAACGGGATTGGCAGCCCTTTCACAACCCCAAAAACCTCTCGATGTCGGTCGCCATCGAGGCCGCCGAACTCATGGAGCATTTCCAGTGGCTCACTCCTGAACAAGCCCAGGCCGCGGTAGCCGATCCCGACGAGCGATCCGCCGTGGCCAGCGAACTGGCCGATGTGGTCATCTATTGCCTCAGCTTGTGCAACGCTTTGGGTCTTGACCTCAGTTCGGCGGTGATGGGCAAGTTGCAGGTCAACGAAGGTCGGTACCCCGCCGATGAATTCCGAGGGCGTTTCCGACGGCCACAGCGGGAAAAGAACGAGAGCGGCTGATGCCACCTGCTTGGCCCTCGGCCCCCTTTGGACCTTACCACACGCTCTTGGATCTTTGCCCAAGGGCCGCTTTTGGGCTACAATGACGGGGCATCCCAGCAAGGAGAACGCCTCATGAAACACCTCTGGTCACCCTGGCGATTGGAGTACCTGACGGCCCCCAAGTCGGGGGAATGCGTCTTTTGCCACGCCGTCCAATCCACCGACGACCGGGAGAACCTGGTCTTGCTCCGCGAAGAGCGGTGTTTCATGATCCTCAACCGCTTTCCCTACAACAACGGTCACTTTATGGTCGTCCCGTACGACCATGTGCCGACCCTGGAGGCATTGGACGCCGAAACGTTGACCAATATGATGCTTCTCCTGAATCGAGGGTTGGCGGCTCTGCGGGCCACCATGCAGCCGCAGGGGTTTAACATCGGCGCCAACTTGGGGCACGCCGCTGGAGCCGGGATCGAAGAACATGTTCACCTCCATGCTGTTCCCCGCTGGGTGGGCGATACCAACTATATGCCCATCATCGGCAATATGCGCGTGGTGCCCGAGACCTGGCAGATGACCTATGACACCTTGAAAGCAGCTCTGCAATCCTCGACCTGATCCCTTAAAAGGGAATCAGGGATCAAAAAGGACCAGGCAATGACGCCTGGTCCTGTGCATATCTACGATCAAAGAGCCAAAGGGGTTATTCCGGTTTCCAGACTTCCCAGACCTTACCCACCAGGTTGGGCCCTGGCTTGAGGACCGGCTTGCCCGGCGTCCAACCGGCCGGAGTCACCTCGGCGCCCTTGGTGGCGCGCACGTGCTGATAGGCCTGGACCTGGCGGAACAACTCGGCCACGTTGCGCCCCACCGGCGGGGTCATCACTTCCATGGACTGAATCACGCCATCGGGGTCAATCAGGAATCGCCCGCGGATATCGACACCGCCGGCTTCGTCGTATACCCCATATATCGTACCGATCTTGCCGCCCGCGTCGGACAGCATGGGGAAGGGGATACCGCCTTTGACCATCTTGGACAGCTCCTGCTCCTCCCAAATCTTGTGGACGAACTGGCTATCGGTACTCATCGAAAGAACCTGAACTCCTAGCGCCTGCAACTCCGGATACTTGACGGCCACGGCCGAAATTTCCGTCGGTCAGACGAAGGTAAAATCTCCGGGATAGAAGCAGAGCACGACCCACTGTCCGGCATAATCCGACAGCTTTACTTTTTTGAATCCGCCGTTTACGTAGGCGGACGCCTCAAAGTCAGGCGCCGCTTGGCCAACACGAGCTAACGACATGGGAACCTCCTTGGTAATTTGGGTTTCACCCTCAGAGGGTGTTAAAGATGAGGGAGACTCGAGCGGTCCCCCAGCGGATTGGACGCATGACACGGCCTCTTTGCTCATTCACTAACCTCCTCGTTCAGAGTGGGGGTGTGGCATTTCAGCCACAGCTTGATAGCAAAAGCAAGTATATCATCAATGCACCAAACTGTCAAAATATGCCCAAGAGTTATCCATTATTCTGTACACCCTATTGCACAAGCATTTCGTCATGTGTCCATAATGTCAGGCGATTTGCATAATTCCACTCCTTGTGCTAGAATTCCATCCAGCAAATTGGATATGTCAAACGAGACGGATGGCAATCAAGGCCCGTTGTGGCCAGGTTTGGATGGACGAGCAATCCTCTGAGGGACCTGACCCTCATTCTACAAAATATTTGCGTGACCAAATTATTCATAACGACCAACGCAAATCCCGCGCCGATTGGCGCGAGATTGTTGTTGGTCGTTTTGCATTGGACCAAGGAGTAACCTGTTGGATCTAGCGATTATCGTTCTGGCATCCGGCCCCGCGGCTGGCACCAATCTGTCGGCGGCCCGTTCGGTGGCCGGCAGGCCTGTGTTGCGTTGGGTGCTGGATGCGGCTCGCGCCCTTGAACCGACCGTTCTGATGGGAGTGAGCGACGCTCAGGAACTCTTTCAACCGATATCCGGCCCGGATGTCGAGTGGGTGGGGGAATTGGATCAGGCATCCTCCGTGGCAGGGCAGGCATCTACGGTCCTGGTGATGAGCGACAACCTGCCCCTGATCGATGCCGCTACCCTGCGCAGGATGGTGACCCATCATCAAACCCAACAGGCCACAGTGACCCAGATACTTCCTGCCCAGCAGGAATCGGAGATCTTGCTCGGCTTTGCCGACGATTGGCTGTGGTCTACCCTGGAGTATGGGGCCATCGACGCCGAGGGCGCGGCATCTCTGGAGGCGCTCGTGGATGTCGCACATGCACGAGGCAAAACGGTCTCTGTTCTGGGGCTCGAAGATCCCTTTCAAGTCCTGGCGGTGGTCGATGAAGAAAAGTTCGCTCAGGCCGAGACCGAGATGCGCCGCCGCATTAACCGGCACTGGATGCAAATGGGCGTGACGCTGATCGATCCAGAGGTCACCTACATCCAAGCCGACGTCCAGATCGGGGCTGGGACCACCATCTGGCCCAATACTTTTCTCCAGGGCGAGACGCGCATCGGTCGAGACTGCACCATCGGCTGCGGTTCCGTCATCCGCGACTCGTCCATCGGCGACGGTTGCCGGGTGGAGTTATCGGTCATCGAGCAGGCCGTTATGGAGGAGGGCAGCAACATTGGCCCCTTTGGCCACCTCCGCAAAGGTGCCCACCTGGGACCGGGCGTCCACATGGGCAACTTTGGCGAAGTCAAAAACTCGTATCTGGGTCCCGGCGTCAAAATGGGACACTTTAGCTACCTGGGCGACGCGACAGTTGGAGAAAATACCAACATCGGGGCGGGCACCATCACGTGCAACTTTGATGGGCAGCGCAAGCATCCTACGCACATCGGTCAAGACGCCTTTATCGGCAGCGGTACCATGTTGGTGTCCCCCCTGGAAATCGGCCAAGGGGCCACGATCGGAGCCGGTTCGGTGGTCACTCATGATGTGCCGCCTGGCAGCGTGGTCTATGGGGCTCCCGCCCGGGTGCGGGCCAACCCCCTAGACACCGAGCCGGAGGTGGAATAGCGTGACAACAGGGGAAGCCCTTTTGCTGCTGGGGCTTATGGTTGTGGATGCGTTCCTGACCATGGCCCGAGCTGCTTTGATCAATGTGCGCAAGCCAAGATTGCGACAACTGGTCGAGGAAGGCCTGGGCTCGGCGCGGACGGCCGAGCGCCTCGCCGAGAATTCCAATCGCCTTCTGGCGACTACCCAGTTGGGGATGATGCTGACCACTTTCTTTGCGGGAGCGGTGGTCGCCACCACGTGGGCGCCCCATCTGGCAATCACCTTGGGAAAGTGGCTGGGCACCGCCAGCTATTCGGTCGCCTTTACTCTGGTGGTCTTTGGCACGGCGGTGTTTATGCTGCTTCTGGCCGAGTTGGTGCCCGAGATCATCGCCACCCAACACAGCGAGCGACTGGCCCTTTTACTGGCTCCGCCCTTGTCGATCGTGGCGATCGTCACCATGCCCGTCATCCGGCTGATGGAATGGGTTACCTTGAGCATTTCTCGAGTGTTTGGCCTGCAATTGACCAGTAGCATGCCCTTTGTCACTGAGGAAGAGATCAAAACCATGGTCGATGCCGGCGAAGAGGGGGGCGTCATCCCCGAAGAAGAAGCCGAGATGATCTACTCGATACTAAATCTCGCCGACACGTTGGCCCGCGAGGTGATGGTGCCACGCATCGATGTCGTTGCCGTCGACGTGACGACGCCCATGCTGGAAGCGCTGGATGTCCTCATGGAGGCCGGGCACTCGCGAATCCCTGTGTACCGCGACACCATTGACAACGTGATGGGTTTGCTCTACGCCAAGGATGTGCTGCCCTACCTACGGAACGGCCAGATCGATGTCCCCCTGAAGGAGATTCTGCGCGAAGCCTATTTTATCCCCGAGACCAAAAACGCCAGCGACCTGCTTCTCGACTTGCAGCAGCGACGAGTGCACATCGCCATCGTCGTGGACGAATATGGCGGCATGGCAGGCCTGGTGACCATTGAGGATTTGCTTGAGGAAATTGTGGGCGAAATCCAGGACGAGTACGACAGCGAGGATCCTATCATCGAGTTCGTAGACGAAAACGAGTACCTCCTGGACGGGCGTGTCGACCTGGATGACCTGAACCGGCTGATGAATATCGAGATCCCGACCGGCGAAAGCGACACCTTGGGTGGGTTTATTTTCTCCTCGCTGGGCCGCGTGCCGAGTGTGGGCAATCGGGTAACCTTTGACAAGCTGGATTTTACCGTCGAATCGGTGGCGGGTCGCCGCATCCAAAAGGTGCGTGTGCAGCGGCACAACCCGTCCCCTGCAGAAGAGAAGGACGAGTCGGGCCACGGAAACGACAGCAAGAATGGAAACGGCAAATGAGCCAATCGAAATACCAGGATCTGATAGAAAAGGCTCGACAGGTGCGGGCAAAAGCCTATGTGCCCTACTCGAATTTCCCGGTGGGGGCCGCGCTCCTAGGGCGCTCGGGTACGGTGTATACCGGCTGCAATGTGGAAAATGCCGCGTACCCTCTGACCACCTGCGCCGAACGAACGGCCGTGACCAAAGCCGTCTCGGAGGGCGAGCGGGAATTTGAAGCGATTGCCGTCGTGACTGCCACGGGCGCCACACCGTGCGGCGCCTGCCGCCAGATCCTCCGCGAATTTGCCGGGCCCGAGGACGATCTGACGGTGATCGTCGCCGATCTGGAGGGCCAGGTGCACACGTTTACCATCGATGAACTGTTGCCGGCTGGGTTCAACGTCGATCAATTGGCCTGAGTAGGCCGGCGCACATCCGGGCGTCCGGCCGAGCACGTCTCCGCTTTGTACAAAAAAAGCCGTGACAGTCCGAATCGTTCGGGCCGCCACGGCTTTTACTTCGCAGGTTCTCCCTTAGGGCAACGGGGCGAACCTCATCACCCGTTGTCCGTCCGAATCGCTCACATAGATGCGGCCCGATCCATCGACGGTGATACCCGTCGGTAGCGTAAAGGAACTCTCGTCATACCCGTACTGCCCAAAGGTGGCCAACAGCGTTCCGTCTGTGGCGAACACAGCCACCCGATAGCCCTCTGGGTCGGTGACATAAACGCGACTCTGGGCGTCTACGGTAAGGTAGGGTTTGTTCAGCACCGATTCGCCGAACCAGCCCTCCACAGGCCACTCTCGCACAAACTCTAGATCGGGACCAAACATTTGCACCCGCTGGTTCCAGGTATCGGCCACGTAGATGTTGCCCTCAGCGTCTGTGGCAAGGCCGACCGGTTCCCGGAACTGCCCGGGTTCAGAGCCTTCTTCGCCCCACTGGGCCAGATAGTTGCCCTGCTCGTCATAGACCACGATCCGCTTGTTGCCGGTGTCGGTCACAAACACCCGCCCCTGACCGTCCACGGCAATGTCCCGGGGGCCATAGAGCAGCGCGGAGGCATTGACGGTCTGGCCATAGGTGCCCCATTTGGTCAGGAAGGTGCCGTCGGAATCAAACACCTGCACGCGATGGTTCCAGGTGTCGGCCACATAGACCCGCCCGGCGCCATCCACCGCGATGCCCCACGGCTCCTGGAACTGACCATTCCCTTCCAGATCGGCGCAACCCACACCGGTCGCCAGGTTGCAGTTGCTCCCCCACTGGCGCACGAGATGGCCATCGGGGTCAAAGACCTGCACCCGGTGGTTGTCCGAATCCACCACGTACAGATGGCCATCGGGGCCCAGGGCCAGGCCGCGGGGGTGGTTGAACTGGCCCGGTTCCACACCCACGGTGCCCCACACCCCATCGGTGCCCAAATTGAGATGGGCCTCGGCGTAGGGGTCGGACGGAAGTTCAAAGGCTTCGGGCGGCGCGGCCCCGAAATCCCAAAGCTGTTGAGCGACGTCCTTGAGGATGTAGTGGTACATGTTGTGCACGTGGTACCAGTCTTCCGGGGTGCGCGGGTACTCGCGAAAGTACAGGATCTTCCACAGGCTCTCGCGTTTTTCCGGGCTGGAAAGAATACTCCAGATCCGTTCCCAGGTGAGTCCCATGTACTGCTGGTTGGGCCACCACACCAGCCGCCGCTTGAAGCGGTGATAGCGATCGCCCACAAAGGGCTGAACCTTGGCATCGATCTTGTCGCCGGCCAAAATCACCGGCACATCGAGCTTTTCGCGGGTTGGGGTGTCGCTGTAAAACTGACGGTTGGGATACTCGCGCATGTACCATTCCAGGGGCCAGGACACGTCGCTGTCGTAGGCCACGTTGATCATCTTGTCGCCCACCAACCGATCCGAGATATCGGCAATTTCGTCCATGGTCGGCTTGACGTCGGCGCCACCGTGGGCATAGACCAACAACTCGGTCGCGTAATCATAGTTGA
>CAZNQW010000184.1:0-8049 GCA_964575225.1 uncultured Anaerolineaceae bacterium
CACCCTATCCTACACTCTTTCCCTACACGACGCTCTTCCGATCTCCTTCTTCGGCCCGCTCCGGCTGGCAGCAGCAACTCGATGGGTCCTGGTGGCGCGTCCAGGAAATCAGGCTCCCATCCGGCAGGGAGACAAAATTGGCGTGGAAGGAGCAGGTCGCGTTTTCACAGCCCGACGGTTTGAACGACTCGCGCGACACAAGCCCGTCGGTCTGCGCCTCAATGGCCCGGATCACCTCGGGGAGGGTCACCCGGTCGCCATCTACCGGGCTCTGCGGGTAGCGCCCAAAGTAACTGACGGGTTGGAAGTGAATGCCCCGCACGGCAGGCAACTGCTCCAGGGCAAAGAGCACCATGTCGCCGATGTTGTGGGTGTTGACGCCCGGGACCAGGGTGGGCACCAGAACCACGCCCAGGCCCTCCTCGGCGCAGGCCTCGATGGCGGCCCACTTGGCAGCCAGCAATCTCCGCCCGCGCAGCGTCTCATAGATCGCGTTTTCGGTGCCGTCGAACTGCAAAAAAACCGACGCCAACCCGGCCTCGCGGAGGCGTCGCACGTAATCGCGGTCGCGGGCCAGGCGCAGGCCGTTGGTGTTGATCTGAATAAAGCCAAATCCAAGCGAGCGTCCCAGGGCCACGATCTCGGGCAGGTCGTCCCTGAGGGATGGCTCGCCGCCGGAAAGTTGGACATTGTAGGGGCCGCCCGCGTCGAGGAGCCGCTGATACCAGCCCTCGATCACCTCGATGCCAGGATCGGGCGCCGCGTGGCTGCCCGAGCGGGCAAAGCAAAACGCGCACCCCAGATCGCAGCGTTGCGTGACTTCCAGCAAGGCGGTGCAGGTATGCTGGCGGTGTTCGGGACAAAGGCCGCAGTCGTAGGGACAGCCCCGATCCACAGCCGTGAACGGGTTCTTGGGATAGGCCGGGATCTTGGGCCGCACCCACGAGGTGTACGCTGGTTCGCCGCGCCACAATACCGCCTCGAACTGGCCATGCTCGGGGCAGGTTTTGCGCAGGTACACATCTCCTCCCCGCAGAATTCGCCAGGCCGGGATGCGTGCCAGGCATTCCGGGCAGACGCTTTCGGTCGTTGACAAACCCAATTCACCTTCCGGGGCCATCGTCCCTACCCATCCAGATCGTAGCCGCGGGCGAGGAGCAACTCCCTGGTCTTTTGCCAGGTGTCGACCACGATTCCGGGGCAGCGAAGCGCCTGATTGGCGGGATCGCCGGCCAAAATCTCGGCGCAACGGATGCCGCCATACTGCTGCCCCACCTGCTCTTGAAACCAATCCACCAGCTCGTCGAGTATCGGACCCAGTTGCCCGTCTGGCATTTCGACCGGCAGCCCTCGGCCGGCGTACAGGCCCACCAGGCAGGCGGCGCCGGTCAGAGTGCCGCAGGTTTCGCCGGAAGAGCCGATGCCCCCGCATAGCCCGTGGACGGCTCGAACCAAGTCGGGATTTTCCTTGCCCTGAGCTTCGAGGCCCATCAGGACCAGGATCTGGCTGCAGCAAAAACCCTGTTGCAGCAATTCCGCAATTCTCGTCAGCTCGTCGCTCATCGAACACACTCCGAAACCATCAGAAAATAACCAGGGCGCGCGGCAGCGACGGCCTGGGCGATTTGCCCGGAAAGGGCGGGTTCGCTCAACGTCGTCAGAGCGCTTTTGGGGGCCATGCAGCCCCAAAAGTTCTGCAGAGAGCCGTGGGTCAAGATCAGTTGGGCCGCAAATCGCTTGAGCGAGTCCGTGTGATCTTCCCACAACCGAATCTCGAATCCCTGGGCTTGCACGCGGCTCAGCCACTCCTGGCGCGGCAAGGCGCCGCTGAGGCAACTGGACAGGGGCAGCCGGTGGAGATCGACGGCCCCTTGGGGCTGCCGGGCATAGAGATCGGAGATGGCGAGGATGCCCCCGGGACGCAATACCCGGTAGCATTCGGCCAGCGTCTGATCCAGATTCGCCATCAACGACAAGGTGCATTCGGCCAGCACTGCGTCCACGCAGCCGTCCACCAGAGGCAGCCGCTCGCCCGGCGCCCGGATCAGGGGCAGGTACCCGTTCCTCTGGCGCCCTTCTTGGAGAAGACGAGAGGAGGGATCCAACCCGGTGGCAGATGTCCGGTGCTCAGCGATCAGGTGTTCCACCGTGGCGCCGGTCCCACAGCCCACATCCACCACCCGCGCGCCGGGCGGCAGCCCGCAAATCGCCCAGGCCCGTTCGGTGAGTTCGAGCCCGCCGGGCCGGATCGTCTCACCGGCAACCTGGCGGAGGGGCGGCTGCTCGTAGACCCGGACTCGTTCGTCCGGTGTAAGGCTCATTTGTCTTCCAGCATTTTCTCCACTTCGGCCATCCGGCCTGTGGCCAATTCCTCAGGCACCAGAGCCAACCCGCAGCAGGGGCAGCGCCATAGATCTACGGGGAAAGAACCGTTCAGGTAGGACACCGTCACCTTGCCCAATTCCAAAGGGACTTGGCAACGGGCGCACAGCCAGGTTTTCTCTTTGCTCATGACTGGGCCTCCTTGCCCACCTGCATGCGATGGCTGTAGGCGTTGTGGATGGCAAATCCGTCGTCGTGGGGCGAGTACTCGACCCAATAGGTGACAGCGGCGGGTTGGTGCGAGGCCAGGAAATGGCCGTTGTCTGGGTTCAAGAACCGGGCTCCCGTCCGCTCGGCGAACTCGATCACCTGCTGAAGATCCTCTACAAGGATGAGTCGCTCCTCCAGCCGCGCGCGCACGTCGGGCGGAATCTCGAGCCGGATGGCCTCGTAGGCGGCTTGCTCTGTCATAGTCTCTCCCCACACCTCCTTCAGGAGTCTGCGCTTGAGCCGGGCCCGGTTCTCATGGCGTCGCGAGTAACCGGGGTCGGGCCGGGCGGCGCGCTCGTCCAGATCGGTAGCAAACAAGAGATCCAACAGGTGCGTGGTCCGCTTGCCACGCGAGGCGAAAAAATCACGGCAGGTCGCGCAGTAGGTGACATAATCCGCGGGACTGGCCTCGATCCGTCGCTCGATGACACTCTGAGCCAGCTCACGGTTGGCAAACCACATCAGCCCGCCATAGCTGCAACACTCGGTGCGTTCCCGGCTCAGGGGGAGTTCTTCCACGTGGCAGCCCAGTTGGGCCAGGAGTTGGCGCACGCTCTCCTGAATCGAAGGTTCGTGGCGCGTGGTGCATGGGTCGTGGAGGGCCAATCGGGCTGGGAGATCGGATGCCCCTCGGTCGGGCAGACCCTCGCTGACCAGGATCTCCCACAGCGACACGCGCTCAAACTCCGGCAGATGGGTTTTGAATACCTGGTAGCATGTGGAGCAAGCCAGGATGAGGCGCGGGCTGCCCAATTCTCGGATGCGGGCGCCCAGTCCGACCCACACCTCCCCACAGAGATCCTCGCGTCCGGCCCAGTCGGCGGGCGCGCCGCAGCAACCCAGGACCAGGCCCACGCCGCCGGGCAGCCGCTCGCGCAGATAGCCATAGACCTGCTCGACCTGTTCGGGAGCCGATCCGCCGAGCTGGCAGCCGGGGAAAAAGAGGTACTGGCTGGTCGTGGCGCCTGGTTCGTGGCGGGCGAGGGCGAATTTCTCGCTGCGGCTAAAGGCCATGTCGCGTAGGGCGAAATCGTGGGCCGAAGGGGGCATGCGCCCCTGCTCCACCATGGTCTGGCGTGCCTGGCGGCAGACGGTCGCCATGTTCAGTTCGGTGGGGCACACCTCGGCACAGAGCCCGCACAGGCTGCACGAGTTGATGAACTGGTTTGCGTGTCGCTGCCCGGCGACGATGGACAGGTTGTTATAGATCTCCCGAATGTACTTTTTGGGATAGCTGGGGTAGTGAGCCAGATACTCGCAGACCTTGACGCATTCCATGCACTCGCACAGCAAGCAACGCTCTGCCTCGGCAATGGCCTCGGCGCGGCTATAGCCGGCGGCTGGATCGGCCATGGGTATGGCGGACCGTGGCTTAACCCCCGCCGTACTGGTGTACAGTCGGCTTGGGTACGAGCCCTCGTTCTGGCGAGAGGCCGTCAGCGAGGCTCCCTGCAGGGCGCGGTCTATGGAGGTGGCAGCGCGTCGCCCATCTGAGACCGAATGGATGGCCGAATAGGTGTCTCGCTGCGAGCTGCCGCCGGCAAAGATCCCGTCCCGGTCGGTGGCATAGGTCAAGGGATCGGTTCGAATGCGCCCATCGTCTTCCAAGGTCAATTCCAGAGGGCCGCCCCCATCACTGCCGACTCCAACATACACGGCATCGAACTCGGCGCAAAGTTGACCGAGCGGTAGATCGGGGCCGATCTGTTGGCCCAGCTCCACCCGCACCCCGACTGTCTCGACGACGGCCACTTCGGCCAAGATCACCTCCCGCGGCAAGGTCGCCTCTGGCAAGGCCCAAAGATGACCGCCCAGCCGCGGCGAGGCCTCGAACAGCGTCACCCCCCACCCCTTTTTGGCCAGATCAAAGGCCGCCGTCAAGCCACTTAGCCCGCCGCCCACAACGGCGACCCGTTTCCCTCGGTGGGGCAGAGTCGCGATCTTGCCAGGGGCGGCGCCCAGGTCGGCGCAGGCCCGTTCGAGGCCGGCAATGGCAATGGCCTCTCCCACCTGCCCGCGCGTGCACGCGGCCCGGCAGGGCTGAGCGCACACCCGCCCGATGATACCCGGAAAGGGCAGCGTTTTTCTGAGGATCGCGAGCGCTCCCGCCACGTCGCCCCGCTGTAGGGCCGCCGCCATGGCCCGCACATCCACATGGATGGGACAGGCCGTGACGCAAGGGGGGGGCGCCTCCTGGATGCAGCGAGCCTCAAGCTCGCGCAGGTCTTGTTGGTTCATCATGCTCGACATCAAACCTCCTGATCCCTCGACGCCCCGGGAATCCACCTGCGGCGGGGTGGGCGCTGGGCTGAAAAGTGGGAGGGCCGCCGGCCGGCAAGGGGGTAGGGCGGACAGGGCCGAAACCCTGCCCGCCCAGTGGATCTAGGCCTGGAGAGCTGCCAGGACCTTTTCCGGATAGGCCGGCAGATGGCGGATGCGCACGCCGGTTGCGTCTTTGATGGCGTTGATGACCGCCACATGCGACGATGTCAGGGGCAATTCGCCCACGCCCGCTGCCCCAAAGGGCCCGAACTCGCGAGGCGTCTCGATGTAGTAGAGGTCGAATTTGTCGGGGATGTCCTTGGCGTAGGGGATGCCGCAGGCCAGCAGGGTGGTGTGTTTTTCCAGGTCCTCAAAGTCCTCCGACAGGGCCAGGCCGATGCCTTGGGCGATACCGCCGTACATCTGGCCGTCGACCACCAGCTTGTTGTTGATCTTGCCCACATCGCCGATGGCCGTGAACCCTTCGACGGTGGTTTTGCCCGTCTTGGTATTGACGGCCACTTCGGCCATGAACATACCATACATATAGACGGCAAAGGGCGAACCCTGGGCCGTCTGCAGATCGCAATTGGTCGCGGTAGACATGGTCCACTTGCCGGTGTAACGTAGGGGGACGTTCTCGGCCACCATCTCGTCATAGGTGCGGAAGGTGCCGTCGGGCTTGCGCATGGCAGCCACCAACTGCTCGCAGCCATTCTTGATGGCGTTGCCGGTCATCACCTGGCTGCGGCTGCCGCCTGCCGGGCCGCTGTTGGGGGTGATGGCGGTGTCGTTCATCACCAGTTTGATCTGATCGGGCCGGATACCCATGGGGCGGAGACCCTCGTGAGCCGTGCCCAGGACCCCCATGTCGGCGCCCTGACCGTGGTCCTCCCACGAGGAATACACAGTGACACCCTCTGGCGTGAGTTCCAGCACGGCCTCGGATCCATCCGGACCGTCGAGACCACAGCCATAGATGCCCAGGGCGATGCCCACGCCCTTTTTCACCTCGTCCGTCGATTCCTTTTGAGCCTTTTCCTTGGCTTCTTTGTACAAAGGCTGGAGCATTTCGATCATTTCTTGGAAGGGGAACACCTCGGGCTCTTGCCCGGTGGGCGTCGTGTCGCCGGGTCGGTAGACGTTCCTGGCGCGCAGATCCAACGGGTCAACGCCCATCTTTTCGGCCAGTTCATCGATCAAACTCTCGCTGGCGAGAAACGCCTGCGGAGAGCCATAGGCCCGGAAAGCCGATCCCCACGCGTGGTTGGTGCAGACCGTCCGGCCCAAGCCGCGGATGTTGGGTATGCCATAGCCGGCACCCATGAACTGGGCGCCGCGCAGGGTCAGCAGATCGCCAAACTCGGAGTAAGGACCGTGGTCTACAGACCAGTCACTCTCCATGGCGACGATCTTGCCGTCCTTGTCCGCACCGTACTTGAGCTTCATCCAGAAGGGCGAGCGCTTGCCGGTGTAGGTGATGTGTTGGTAATAGTCGTACTCCAGGAACACGGGGCGGCCGGTGGCCATACAAGCTACGCCCAGCAGAGCCTCCATGGTCGGGCTGAATTTGTAGCCAAAGGTCCCGCCAGCGGGGTTCTGCACCAAGCGAAGCTTCTCAGGCTCGATGCCCAAGCCGGGGGCGATCATGGCGTGGTGCAGGTGGATGCCGATGCTCTTGGAGTGGATGGTCAGCCGATCCTCCTCGTCCACGTAGGCAAAGCCGACGTCCGGCTCGACCGTCAAGTGCGGTTGGCGCTGCAGATAGTAATCGCCCTCGACGACGTAGGCGGCCGATTTCATCAGCGGCGCCGTGTCCTGGCCCTTGACGATGGGTTGCTCGAAATAGACGTTGGGTGTGCCGGGGTGGATTTCGATGGCATCTTCGGCCATAGCCGCCGGCGCGCTCAGGTATGCGGGCAGCACTTCCCATTCGACCTTGACCTTCTTGGCTGCCGCTTCGGCATTCTCTTTGGTGTCGGCGCAGACGATGGCAATGGCATCGCCCATCTGATAGATCTTGGTGTCGCACAGGATAGGCCGGTCCCAACCATCCCCCTTGTTGGTTGGGAAGGTGATGAGGCCGGTGATGCGGTTCTTGCCCTTGACGTCCTTGTGGGTCACCACTTTGTAGACGCCGGGCATCTTTTCCGCTTGTGAGGTGTCGATCGAAAGGATGTTGGCGTGAGAGACCTGGGCCTGTACCAGCGCCAGTTGCAGCGCATTGGCAGGCAGCTTGCGTCCCAGGTCGCCGCCATAATCCAGGGTGCCGGTGACCTTGGCCACGGCGCTGGGGCGCGGATATTTGGTGCCCCAAATTCGGCCGTCTTCCGGGATTTTGAAGGCCAACTCATCGGCCGTCATTTCGCCGCGCAGGACCTTGGCCGCATCCATGACGGCGTCGACGATGGGCTTGTACCCATTGCAGCGGCAGACGTTGTGATGTCGCTGGAACCAGTCGCGGACCTGTTCGCGGGTGGGGGAGGAATTTCGATCCAACAGGGCTTTGGAGGATACGACAAAACCGGGCATGCAGATGCCACATTGTGCGGCGCCCTGGGCGATCAGCGCCACTTGAATGGGGTGAAGATTGTCCGGTGTGCCGATGCCCTCGACGGTGATGATTTCCGATTCGTCGGGCACTCTGGACATCTTGGTCACGCAAGAGAGGGTAAGCTTGCCGTTGAGGATGACACTACAGGAACCACAGTGTCCCGTGCCACAGCCTACCTTGGTTCCCATGAGCCCGAACTGGTCGCGGATCACATCAGAGAGTTTGGCTTTGGGGTCCACAATTAGGGTGCGCGGTACACCGTTTACAAAGAGCTTTTTCTTCTGCATGTTTGACTCCTTTTCGGTTCGTTGGTGACATTGACCGTCTTTACCAAGAGCTGGCGGTTTTGCATCGCGGTTGGTCGCAGTTTTTCGGGTTTGACCTCCTTTCTAGAATCAAAAATCCAGCGTCCCGGAAAGGTGACGCCGGATTGCTCGATCTACCTGTCTCCTTTCCAAGAATGGGAGGCGTGGCCGTTTCCCGCCACACCCTTCAGCCCAACGTCCATGGGTCAAGGTCAAGTAGCCTGTAGGTCCGTTGGGTCGGAGATGCTATCCAGTTGTCATGTATCAAAAACGAGATCGGTGAGTCTCCAGATCGGAAGAGCGTCGTGTAGGGAAAGAGTGTAGGATAGGGTGTAG
>CAZNQW010000185.1:0-799 GCA_964575225.1 uncultured Anaerolineaceae bacterium
GGGTGGACAGACCTCTGGTGTGCCAGTTGTCGTGCCAACGGCATCGCTGGGTAGCTAAGTCTGGCAGTGATAACCGCTGAAAGCATCTAAGTGGGAAGCACGCCCCAAGATTAGATCCCCCATCCCATAAGGGAGTAAGGCCGCAGGTAGACTACCTGCTTGATAGGCGGCAAGTGTTAGCGCAGTAATGTGTTTAGCTTAGCCGTACTAATGGCCGAGGGCTTAATTCAACTACGCAAGCACGCGTACGCGCTGCGCATCCTGTTCAGTTTTTAAGGTGTCAATCCTTAAAAATTACATAAAAGGTTCTTTTGGTGACTCTAGCGGAGGGGACACACCCTGCTCCATGCCGAACCAGGCAGTTAAGCCCTCCAGCGCCGATGGTACTTGGGGCGCAGGCCCCTGGGAGAGTAGGTCGTTGCCAGGAGAACCTTTTTTGTATTTCTGCGTATAGCTAAAAGTAGAAAGCCGCGAGCAGGGCGTTTGCTGGCGGCCTTTTCTCAGGTCTTGATTCGCAGAAGGAGGTGACATGATGTCGGACGAATTCAAAGTGGAGAGCGAGAAAGGCCCGGAGCAGCCCAAGAGCGATCTGGTCCAAGAGCTGCAGATTCTGGGCCAGGAACTTTCGGCAGCCGTCAAGTCGCTGTGGGAGAGCGACGAGAGTCGCCGACTGCGCGAGGACATTGGCGCGGGATTTGTCGAGCTGGGGCACCAGCTCGATTCGGCGGTCAAGTCGGCTCAGGAAAGCGAGGCCACCCGGCAGTTCCAGGGGCAGATCAAAGAAACGGTCGAAAAGGCC
>CAZNQW010000185.1:809-8010 GCA_964575225.1 uncultured Anaerolineaceae bacterium
CGGTGACTGGAGTTCAGACGTGTGCTCTTCCGATCTAACCGTCGAAAAAGCCCGGGAGAGCGAACTGGTGGACAAGATCGAAGAAGGCCTCATCTCGGGCCTTCGCGAACTGAACGTCCAGATCTCCAAACTGGTCGAGTCGTTGGCCGGGCCTCCCTCTCCTACTCAGGAGACGGCGCCCGAACCGGAAGAGCCCACCCCCGCGGAGGAAGAGCAATGAGTTTCGAGAACGTGCAGCCCGGACTGGAAGGCCAGGTGGTGGAACTTGTCATCGAAGAGAACACGGCCCGACACCTGGGCAGCGGCGGGGTGAGTGTGTTGGCCACACCGCGCATGATCCTGTTGATGGAACGGGCCGGCGTTGCCGCTGTGGACCACCTGCTGCCCGAGGGGTATCGCACGGTGGGCGCCCATCTCGATGTGAGCCATCTGGCTCCGACGCCGGTGGGACTGACGGTCACCGCCCGCGCCGAATTGATCGAGGTCGACGGGCGGCGGCTGACGTTTCGCGTCGAGGCGCACGACGGGGTAGAGCTTGTGGGGGAGGGCACCCACCAGCGCTACATTGTCAACGTCGAGCGCTTTGGTCAGCGGGTGGCCGAAAAAGCCCGGTGATCGCTAGACGATCGGATATTGAGCAGCCCAGTGGCGAGTGAGAACCCACTGGGCTGTCTTTTTGTGGTAGACAAGCTCCCAGGTTTCGGGGCCGGGCGTCTGCACCAGAAAGCGGTGGATGGCCTGCCCGTCGTCGGTCTCGATACGTTCCCGGCCCCACGACTCGATGACATGGCGGCGGTCTTGCCAATAAAAGGCCAGGGGCCACAGCGCTCCATCGGAACGCAATCGGGTCTCTACCTGAACCGGTTCATCGAGGTAGTGGATCATCCTTTCCTCCCCTCCTGCAGATAGGTGAAGAGGAGCTGGATGGCTGCCTCGGCGGAAGAGGTCTTGTTTTCCAGGCGCTCGCCCTGCCACACGTAGCGCTCGCACCGCTGGCATTGGGGCCCGGCCAGGGCGATGTAGGTCAGCCCCACCGGTTTCTCGGGCGTGCCCCCGCTGGGCCCGGCGATGCCGGTGACCGAGACGCCTAAATCGGTGCCCAGGCGTTGCCGCACACCCCTCGCCATCTCCAGGGCCACCTGCTCACTGACCGCTCCATGGCGGACCAGGGTTTCGTGACGGACCCCCAAGAGTGCTTCCTTTGCCTCGTAGGCATAGGCCACCACGCCGCCCACAAAGTAACCGGAGCTGCCGGATACGTTGGTCAGACGATGGGCCAGCAGCCCACCGGTGCACGATTCGGCCGTAGCCAGGGTCAGGCCGAGCCGAGAGAGCAGATCGCCCACTTGCTTTTCCAGGGTCATGGCTTCCTCCCGGGCCATTATAGCACAAAATGGGACGGGGCGGCCAACTGCGGCGCCCGGATAGACAGCCCCCTGGTTTCGTGGTATAATGGCGAGCGTTGCCGGCCGGTTATTATGAGCCGGAAGCTACGGGAAGGGTGACAATTCATGGACCGCACCAAGAGCATCTCCTTTGTGATCCCGTTGCTCAATGAAGAGGAATCGCTGTCAGAGCTCCACGGGCAGATTCGCCAATCCGTGGAGTTGTTGTCATGGGACTATGAGATCATTTTCATCGACGACGGCAGCACCGATGGCTCTCTGGCCATTCTCGAGAACCTGTACGAGGGCGACCCCGATCACGTGCGCGTGATCCAGTTCCGCCGCAACTTTGGCAAGACGGCGGCCATGACGGCCGGCTTTGCCCACGCGCAGGGCAACATTGTGGTGACGCTCGATGCCGACCTTCAGGACGATCCCGGCGAGCTGCCCAAGCTCCTGGCCAAGGTGGAAGAAGGCTATGACCTGGTGGTGGGTTGGCGGGCCAATCGTCAGGACCCGGCGTCCAAGACCTGGCCGTCCAAGCTGTTCAACGCCGCGGTTTCGTCGCTGACTGGCGTCAAGTTGCACGATTTCAATACAGGATTCAAGATGTACCGGCGCGAAGTGGTGAAGGACCTGAGGCTGTATGGGGAGCTGCACCGGTTTGTCCCGGTGCTGGCCCATTGGCAGGGTTATCGGGTGGCCGAAGTGCCCGTCACCCACCATGCCCGCCAATATGGCAAATCGAAATATGGTCTCCGCCGCGTGGCGTGGTTCATAGATTTTCTGAGCGTCCTTTTCTTGACCACCTACTTGAAACGCCCCATGCGCCTGTTCGGGATGATGGGCAGCGTGTTTGCCGGATTCGGCTTGTTGATCATGCTGTACCTTGGTGGGGTGTGGCTGATAGAGGGGGGCATTGGCTGGCGGCCGCTGCTGTTCTTTGGCACGACGGCGCTGGTGGTGGGTATCCAGTTGATCAGCGTGGGTCTGCTGGGCGAGATGCTCCGCAACATCACCTTTCGCGCAGAAGAAGAATATTCCATCCGGCGCATTTGGGGGCCGTCGGCCGACCACGCGTAAAGCCAAGTGCGGGTTCGGGTCAGGGGAGGGCGGACAGGCTTCCCAGGATACCACAGCCCGGCGCGGCGATGTTCTTTCAGGAACCAATAGGCTTGTATGACCAAAGTTCTCGTTTTATCACCCTGTGATGTGTTCCCGCCGGTGCACGGCAGCAGCATGGCGATCTATCATACGCTCGAGTTCCTGTCCGAGACCAACCGGGTCTCGGCTTTGTTATGTGCGTTGTACTCGCAACATGGCGAGGTGGATCTGACCAGCCCCAACCTTTCCGTGCGCTACTGCCGCGAATCGGTTCTGGACAAACTGGGCTACAAAGGCCTGCTGATTAATCCATTCTACTACCGGGCGGGCTGGCAGGCGGCCTGCGAATTCCAGCCCGATGTGATCCAGGCCGAGCTTTTGTGGACGGCTCCGGTGGCCCTTTGGCTACGCAAAAAGCTGGGTGTGCCGGTGGTCCTGATGCAGGAAAATGTCGAATATCTGAAATTCGTGCGCTTTGGGATGACCAGCCCCTTGCTCAAAGGGATCAGGAGATTGGAAGGTTGGGCCTGCCGGGCTGCCGACCGGGTGGTGGCCCTTTCGGAGGTCGACCGCGATTTTATGGTCGATCTGTACGGCGTGCCCTCGGACCGATTTCGCCTGATCCCCCACGGCGTCGATCCCGATCTGTTCGACTATCGAGCCGACGGGGCGGCCGCCGCCCGCCAGAAGCTCGGCCTGGCATCGGACGCGCCTTTACTGACCTTTGTCGGCAAGCTGGACTATATCCCGAACGTGCGAGCGGTAGAGTATATCGCGGAGCGCATTGCTCCGGCTGTGTGGGCGCACTATCCTGAGGCCACCTTTGCGGTGATCGGTCAGGGCGCTGAGGAAATGGCCCACTATTCCCATCCGCGGATCCTGTTCACCGGCTTTGTCGACGCCCGCAAGGGCGTCCGGCCCAACCTGAGCGATTATCTTTCGGCCTCGGATGTGGTGTTGGTCCCCCTCGATTCCGGCTCGGGGACGCGGCTCAAGATCGTCGAGGCGGCGTCGAATGGACGGGCAGTGGTGTCGACCCGGATCGGCGCCGAAGGGCAGTCCTTTGTGGACGGTCAAGAGATCCTGCTGACCGATGCGGTGGATGGGGCGTTTATGGACGCGACGCTCCGCCTGCTGGACGATCCGGCGTTGCGGGATCGGCTGGGTCGGGCGGCGCGGGCCAGGGTGTTGGCTCAGTACAGTTGGCGGGCCCAGGTGCGCAAGATGGAGCAGGTGTACGAGGAACTGGACGTGTGAACCTACCTGCGCGCTGCGTGACTTGGATTAAGGAAGGGTAGAATTGAAAGCACTGGTGGTGATCTTTGAGGAATTGGTACCCATCAGCGGGGGGGGGACGCCGCGGACCTCTAGCATCGTGCGTTCTCTGGCCGAGCAGGGACACGAGGTCTATGTGGCGGCCTCCTTTGGCGTGGACGAGGAGCAGGCAAGGCAAGAGCTGGGGGCGGCCGGCGTGCTCTCGCTGGCCGGAGTCAGCCGCATGGACCCCCGCAAGATGCGCAAATATGCCCTCACCTATCCGGTGAACATCCTGCGGGTGGCGGCTTTTGCCTGGCGGCTGGGACCCGATGTCATCCTGACCCACAATACGGCGGCCGGATTTGCAGCGCTGTTGGGGAAATTGCTGCGGCCCCGCACCGTCACCGTCTGCGACCTGACTGACCTGCTGTTCGAATATCTGGACGATTACAAGGGGGGATGGCTCAAGGTGGCGGCCGCGGGCGGGCGCTGGATGGAGCGCACCAGTGTGCGACGTTCCGACCGGATCATTACCATCAGCGGCGCCATGCGCGATATCCTGGTGGATGACTATGGCGCCCGGCCCGACCGCGTGGACATTGTCCACGACGGGGTCGATACCCGCGTGTTCCACCGCCAGGAAGGGGACGATTTGCGGCACGAGCACGCGCCCGACGTGGACCATGTGCTCATTTTTCACGGTGTGATCGATCCTCAGGACGGCCCAGAACTCCTCATCGAAGCGGCGCCCCTCATCCTGGAACGATTCCCGCGAACCTGTTTCTGGATGGTAGGCGATGGTACCGCGGTGCCCGCTCTCAAGGCTCAGGCCGAGGCCGCCCATCTGTCGGACCGGTTCTTTTTTTCGGGTTGGGTGCGGCAGGGCGATGTGGCCCGCTACATATCGGCCAGTGATCTGGGTTTGGTCATCCTGCCCGACGTCCTTTCGGCGCGGGGCCGGGTGACCCTCAAGGTGTTCGAGTATTGGGCCTGTGGCGTGCCGGCCATCCTACCCAGGTTGCCCGCTCTGCAAGAAGTCGTCGGCGACGAGGTGGCGAGCCTGTTCTACACCCCGGGCGATGCCCGGGATCTCGCCAATCGGGTGGGCGAGTTGCTGGCAAACGACGAACGGCGAACCGAAATGGGCCGTATTGGGCTGCAGCGGGTCCTGAGCGAATTCGAGTGGCGCGCCCTCACCGGCGAGATCGCCCGCCTTTGCGCTCAGTATGTTTCTTCCTCTCGCTGACGACGGGCCTTTCACTCATCGACAACCCCATGGCTTGCCTAATCTATTGATAGATTGCGTATGTCCAGGCTCCGCGCCCTGTGTCTGCACGGCTGTCCGTGTCCGCACGACTGTCCGTGTCCGCACGACTGTCCGTGTCCGCACGACGTCCTCGGGGCGAGGAGGCCGTGCGGGGGTGGAGGCCGACCCTATCCTCAGGGTCGGTGAGCAGAAAGGATGAGGGCAGCGAGCAGAGTTGGGTCCCTTGACGGACCCGACAACCGCTTTGCCACCGGTAGGCGCGATGATTGTCAGCCATGGCAAAGTCGGGTATAATATCCAGCGATTGCAGACCGCAGTTCATCTTCGGCCTGTCGAAATTGGAGGTTCGAATGAAGGTATTGGTTGCCAATCCGCCTTGGCCAGGCCCTGGGTACGGCGCCCGGTCGGATGTGCGGTGGCCGCACAAGCGAGTTGACAAGTATATCGAGTATCCCATCTATCTCTCATATGCGGTCGCCGTCGTCGAGCAGGCTGGATTCGAGGTCATGTTCATTGACGCGATTATGGACGAGCTGTCCATCGACGATTTTGCCCAGCGGGTGCAGGCCCTCGGCCCTGATCTGGTTTGCATGGAAACCTCCACGCCCAGCATCGGGTTCGATCTGGAAACGGCGGCAGCCGTCAAGCGCCTGTCTCCCCATACATTTGTGGCCCTGCTCGGCTCTCACCCCACCTTTTTCGACCGGCAGATGATCGACGAGTGCCCGGCAGTCGATGCCGTCATTCGGGGCGAGTTCGAGTACACCTGCGCCGATCTGGCCAAGGCCCTGGAAGATGGGGGCGACTTGAGCCAGGTCCTGGGACTCACCTATCGGGGGGAGGATGGCGCCGCTCAACGAAACCCCGACCGGCCCCACTTTGAACCCCTGGACGACATGCCCTTTCCGGCCCGGCACATTGTCAAGGGCGAAGGATACCGTGCCGGCATCTACAGCGGCGGGTATCCGACGGCCATGGTCAGCTCGCGGGGATGTCCCTTCCGCTGCACCTTTTGTCTGTGGCCCGACATGCTGTACGGGCACAAGTTCCGGGCTCGAAGCGCCGAGAACGTGGTCGCCGAGATCGAGCAGGCGGTGCGCGTGTATGGGCACGACGAGATCTATTTTGACGATGATACCTTTTCGGTCGATCGCCAGCGGGTGTTGGACATCTGTCGCCTGATCCAGGAAAAGGGGTTGCACAAAGAAGTCGAGTGGATCGCCCAGTGCCGTGTGGACACCGTGGATCGCGAAATGCTCGAGGCGATGAAGGCCGCCCATTGCGGCTATATCCTGTTTGGTGTCGAATCCGGCTCGCCGGCCATGTTGAAAAAGATGAAAAAGGGCATCACTCTGGACAAGGCGCGGGAGGCCTTTGCCCTGACCAAGTCGGTGGGCATCAAGACCCAGGCCTTTTTCCTGTTTGGCATGCCGGGCGAAACCCAGGAGACCATCCGCGAGACGATCGAGTTCGCCAAGGAGTTGAGTGCTTCGAGCACCCAGTTTGCGGTGGCCATTCCCCACCCCGGCACGGCCCTCTATCAAGAGTGCAAGGAAAACGGCTGGTTGACCAGTGAAAACTGGGTGGATTACACGTCCGAAGCTTCGTTGATCGAGACGCCCTGGCTTACGGCTCAGGAGGTCGAGGCGGCGCGGGTGCGGGCCTATCGCGAGTATTACTATCGTCCACGCTTTATCTTGAGCGAGGCACTCAAGATACGCCGCATGGCCGATATCAAGCGTCTGGCGCGGGGAGCCAACTCGGTGCGCGGCCGCATCCGGTTTTTCCGACAGGCGGCCCAAGAACGTTCGCAGGATTCCCCGTCCGTCACGGGAGTGTAGGGCAGGGGGAGAATCTCCAATGCCCAGGGCGCCTTTTACTTTTCTGGGTGGCATAGTAGAACATGCTGCTCAGCGTCCCCGGCTTGGGGGCGCCGGAGAACCTCATGATTGCGCAAGCGGGGGTGACGTCGTCGCTGGCATCCCTGCAGGCTCGCCGCACTCGACACGGAACCGCGTGGGGTCGTTGCCGTGTAGAGGATCGATTGAATGAGGATTCGTCTGGGAGGAGTGGGGACTCGATGACGCGCGTGACCGCTGGGATGGCTCGGCACAATTGGGTGCGTGGGACCATCTTGGGCGTGTTTCTGGCGTTGGCCCTTCTCTACAACGTCCTGACGCCCATCTAT
>CAZNQW010000186.1:0-7941 GCA_964575225.1 uncultured Anaerolineaceae bacterium
CCCGCATGTCCGGTGGTGTGAGAGGGGGCGGTTAGCCGCCGCCCCCTACTCGATTGTTAGAGACGCAACCCCGGGTGTGGGCTGGGCTACCAAGTCGCACCCCGGCCAGCAATTCTCAATTTGACGGTGAAAGGGCCTGACTTGGCTCGGGTGCTCGGGCTAGATCGCTCGATCCGGCGAGAGCCATTGGGGGTCAACGGAGCCATACAGAATTGCTGCACCCCTGCTTGCCGCCCTGTCGATTTTGAACTATAATAGACCAGCAGGAACCATAAAAAGATGGTGGTATCAGGGGGCGTAAACCATGAAGCCAGCAGATCTCCAGGACCGACCGACGTACATTCTCAGTTATCCACGCGCCCTTCGCTTGGCGCGCATGGCCGTGCTCGCCTTGTTGACCGGAAGCGCCCTGATCCACTGGGGACTGGCCTGGGCGCGGTTTCTGGAGCCTGCCATCCACACGGCCGGTCAGGGGGCAGACCTGCTGGACGCCCTATCGGTCCAACCCTTACGGCCCCTGGTGAGCGCCCACGTGAGTCTGGTGCTCGTCGCTTGGGCGCTGGCTTTTGTCTGTGCCTTCCTGCCCGATCTATCGCTGGCCGATAGCGGCTTGGCGGTGCGCACCATCTCGGGTTGGCGGGTGGCCCCCTGGGCGTCCGTCACAGCGGTGCGGTCGGCGACGGTGTCGAACTCGGGTCGGAAGCTGGTCGTGGTGCAGGGAAACTGGACACAATGGGGATTGTCGGCCCGGCTGTTCAGCGCCTGTGTAGGGGCGGGGTTCACGCCGGGTATTCTGCTGACCTCCGATCTGCGCGACTTTGAACCGTTGTTAGAGCGAATACAGCGTGAGATTTCGCTGGTTGCGCCTCAGGCGCTGTGGGATCAAGAGTTCCCTGCCTTGCCTGCACGCCTGATCCTGAACCCGGCAACTACGTTGGCCGATGTAGCATCGCAAGCCCATCAAGAGGGCTGGCCGATGATCCTGTCGGCGCAGGCCATGGCGGCGGTAGCAGGCGGGGCGGTGCTGGCCCATCTCCTACTCCTGGCGCTGGTGGGTGGTACCTGGTGGAAGCCACTGATCGTGGTCGGCCTTTGCGGTATGGAGTGGCTCATCGGCGCTTTGTACCTGTATGCCCTGCCCGAGATGTTCCCCGGCCGTCTCGAATTTCGCCAGGCCACGATTCTCTATCCCCTGCCCCAGATCCCCCGCGCCCTGCTTGCCATTCCCATGTCGATGCTGATCGCTGCGGGAATTCCCTTTCTGGGAGCGATGGTAGGCTTGGTGGGGGTTCTGTGGGCCGTCTTGTTGACGATCCTCCTGATCCAGCAGTGGTTCAGTCTAGAGTCGGTTTTGCCGACCTTGCTGGGCGGTGGATTTCAGGCGATCTTTCTCTTTCTCGTTTTGGCCATTGTCTTCAGTGGCTGAAAGCCGCGCCAAATGGACAGGAACCCCGGCTTGGGCTATAATCACATCGGCCGGGCCCAGTCCGACCACAGACCTTGGCGCACCCCATGGAGGGAAATCATGATCGAGCTCCGAAGGACGTTTGAGCACATCTGGCAAACCTATTCGGGCGAGGCAGCGTGGCAGGCCGTCGCCGATCTTAGCCGCTTTCATCGCATCCAGGCCAGCCCTGGCTATCGCCAGGCCGCCCAGTGGATCCATCAGCGCCTGGTTCGCGACGGACTACAGGCTCAAATCCATTCCTACCCTGCCGATACCGGCACCCAGTTCTGGGGCTATCCCAGCTTTCAGGAATGGCACGGCGAGGATGCCCGTTTGACACTGATCGAGCCAGAGCAAGGGGGATTGCCCCTGGCCGATTTTCGCGCCTGCCCCATCTCGCTGATCCAGCGCAGCGCCTCCTTTGACGGCGAGGCAGAGGTGGTGGCGCTGGAAACCGGAGAAAACGAAGGCGATTACGAGGGGTTGGACGTGGAAGGCAAGATCGTCCTGACCCAGGGCGACGTGCGGCGGGTTTGGGAGTTGGCAGTCAAGGAACGGGGTGCGGTCGGTATCCTGTTCGACGGCATGCGTGTCGTCGAACCTGTGCGCCCCAAGGGCGACCTGATGGACGTTCGCCAGTACACCTCCTTTTGGTGGCGGGCGGGCGAGGAGGCCTGCTTTGGCTTTGTCCTCACGCCGCGGCAGGGCCAGATGCTGCGCGACCTCCTCAAACAGGGCGAGGGCCCGGTGCGGGTCCGCGCGCACGTCGACGCCCGCCTGTACGACGGCGCCCTCGAAGTGGTCACCGGAACGATCCCCGGCGACAGCGACCAAGAGATCCTGGTCGTAGCCCATTTGTGCCACCCCCAGCCCTCGGCCAACGACAACGCATCGGGCGCAGCAGCCGCTCTGGAAGCCGCCCGGACGCTCCAGGCGCTGATCGCCCAGGGCACCCTGCCACGCCCACAGCGCACCATTCGCTTTTTATGGGTGCCCGAGGTGACAGGGACCTACGCCTATCTGGCAGAGCGGGAGATGGACCTGGGCCGTTTTGTGGCAGGCGTCAACCTGGACATGGTGGGGGAGGATCAGGATCAAACGGGCAGCGTGTGGCTGATCGAGCGACCCTCCGATGCCGCAGCCTCTTTTGCGCCCGAGCTGCTGGCGAGGCTTCGAGAGGAACTCCTCGACCTGAAGGGGATGGTGGGCGTCTCGACGACTCATGCCGGCAACGGCGGCTACCCTCTTTATCGACAGGCCGAATCGCCCTTTTCGGGCGGCAGTGACCATTATGTCCTGTCGGACCCCACCGTGGGGGTGCCCACGCCGATGCTCATCCAGTGGCCCGACCGCTTTTATCACACAGCCGCCGACACGCCCAATCGGACCGATCCCCGCAGCCTGGCCCGATCGGGCGCTCTGGCCGCCATGTACGCCTATTGGCTGTCGGCCGCCGGGGTGCAGGATGCGGCCTGGCTGGGGCACGAGATGGTAGCTCGCTTCAAGGTGGCCCTGGTGAAAGCCACTCACAGCGTCACGGCCCAGGCCACCGGGCTTCAAGATGCTCCCTCGCTGGCAAATGCGGTCCGAGACCTGGATCGGAGACTGGCCTACCTTCTGGACCGCCAAAAGGCAGCGCTGGGCACCCTCAAGAGGCTGGAACCCCATGGCTGTTCGGTGGAGGTCCTACAGGAAGAGGTGGCGCGGGTGGCCAACCGAGAGCTGGGTTGGGGTAAAGCGACCCTCGACGCCCATGCGGCGACATGGGGGCTGGAGGGACTGCCGGAACCGGCGCCCGACACCCTTTCGGAAGAGGAGCAGGAAGCCGGTCGGCTGGTGCCGGTGCGCAAGGTCCGCGGCCCCATCCCCATCGGTGCTCACCTCGAAAAGCTAGGAGAGGGGGAGCGCGAGGCCTGGCGCCAGATGCTCAAGGCGCGTTCCGCCATGGCGGCGCACACGATGTTGGATCTGGCCCTGTATTGGGCCGACGGCCAACGTTCGCTACTGGAAATTGCAGATCTGGTCGAGTTGGAAAGCGGGCAGCGGGATATCGAGTTATTGGTAGCTTGCGTTCGCCTGCTACAAAAGTTGGGGTTTGTGGAGCTGTAACCCCGTTTTCATCGAACCTGGAGGTTGGGCATGAAGATTCTGGTAACCGGCGGGGCAGGCTATATCGGCAGCGTGGTGACCGAAGAGCTGATCGGCGAGGGCGAGCAGGTGACGGTGTTCGATAACCTGTCGCAGGGCCACCGGGCAGCCGTTCACCCCGAGGCCGCGTTCGTCCGGGGCGATCTGGCCGATGCGACCGCCCTGGACGACTTGATGAGCCAGGGCTCCTTTGACGCCGTCATGCACTTTGCATCCTACAGTTTGGTCGGGGAATCGGTTCAGAAGCCGCTCAAGTATATTGGTGACAATGTGACCAACGGCCTGAACCTGTTGCGGGCGATGGTGAACCATGGCGTGGGCAAGTTCATCCTTTCCTCCACGGCCAACCTCTTCGATCAACCGACCCGGATCCCCATCGACGAGACAGAACAGCTTATACCCGGCAGCCCCTACGGCGAGTCCAAGTTCATCCTGGAGCGGATGTTGTACTGGTTGGACCGGCTCCATGGCCTGCGCTTTGCCGCCCTGCGCTATTTCAACGCGGCAGGAGCCACCGCCGATCGGGGCGAGGATCACGATCCAGAGACCCACCTCATCCCGCTGGTGCTCCAAGTGGCGTTGGGCCAGCGAGACCAGATTTCGGTCTTTGGCAGCGATTACGAAACTCGTGACGGCACCTGCGTGCGCGACTATATCCACGTGGCGGACCTGGCCCAGGCGCACATCCTGGCGTTGCGCGCGTTGGACGAGGGCAGCCGTACTTACAACCTGGGCAACGGGCAGGGCTACACCGTCCGCGAGGTGATCCAAACGGCGCGGGAGGTAACGGGCCACCCCATCCCCGCCGCGGACGCCCCGCGGCGACCCGGCGACCCGGCGGAACTGGTGGCGGGCTCGGCCAAGATCCGGCGTGAACTGGGCTGGCAGCCGCGCTACGCCGACCTGCGCGACATTGTCCAAAGCGCCTGGGATTGGCACCGGCTTCACCCCCACGGGTACGTCGACAAGAGGGAAGGATAGCAGCGGCGTGCGCATTGCCATCAATGCCTGGTTTCTCAACCGCCCCGGAACCGGCAGCGGGCAGTACTTGCACAACCTGCTGCGGGAGATGCCGGCTGCCGCGCCCGATCTGAACCTGCTGTTGGTGGCGCCCGAGGACCGGTTTGGTGAAACCTCCTTGGGGCCGCAGATCGAGCTGTGGCCTATACCCTCCCAGAGGGGACAGAGCGCCCTGGGCAAGGTCTGGTTCGAGCAGGTGGAATTCCCCCGTATTTGCCGTCGTTGGCAGGCCGATCTGGCCCACGTGCCCTATTGGGGGTCGCCGCTGTGGCCCTCCATTCGCACCATCGTGACCATCCACGACCTGATTCCTCTGCTGTTGCCCGCCTATCGAGGGGGGCCGGCGGTGCGGATCTACACCCGGCTTGTGTCTGCTTCGGCGCGGCGAGCGGCAGCCGTACTCACCGACTCACAGGCGTCCAAGCGCGATATTGAGGCCCACCTTCGCCTGCCATCCGAGCAAGTCGAGTGCGCATACCTGGGGGTGGGCAGCCAGTTCCATCCGCAGCCCTCCGCCGACGATGAATCGATCCGGCGCCGATACCACCTGCCCCCGCGGTACGTGCTCTATCTGGCAGGGCACGACCTACGCAAGAACGTGGCCGGCCTGGTGGAGGCCTTTGCCACAGTAGCCAGGGCCGACGACGATGTGACACTGGTCATTGGTGGGAGTCTCCCTGAAAAGGCCGACCCCTTGTTCTACGATCCCCGGCCCCTGGTCTCGGCCCTGGGATTGGAGTCGGTTGTCCAATTCCCCGGCTGGGTGGATGAGGCGCACAAGCCCGCCTTGCTGCGGGGGGCCGCCTGTGCCGTCTTTGCCTCGCGCTACGAGGGGTTCGGGTTGCCGGTGCTCGAGGCGCTGGGGTGCGGCACGCCGGTGGTTGCCTCGAATGCCAGCTCTCTACCCGAGCTTCTGGGCGATGCCGGCTTTGCCGTCGATCCCGACGATGTGGATGGACTGGCAGGGGCGATGCTCGCCTGCCTGGTGGACGACGGACTGGCAGCCGAACTGCGCCGCCGGGGCCCCTTGCAGGCGGCGCGCTTTGATTGGGGCCAGACGGCGTGCCAAACCCTGGACGCCTACCGGCGGGTGCTGGCCTCGGCGTAACGCCGGGCAAGGATAGGAACCAATGCGGATTCTGATGCTTTCCAAAGCCTGCGTCGTGGGCATCTATCAGAAGAAACTGGAGGAGCTGGCCCGCCTGCCCGGCGTCGAATTGACGGTCGTCGTGCCCCCCTGCTGGAAGGACGAGCGCGGCGTTCTGGAACTGGAGCGGCAGTATACCGAGGGGTACGAGTTGGTGGTGGAGCGCATGGTCCTCAATGGACAGTTTCACCTCCATTTTTACCCGGGCTTGGGCAAACAGATAAAACGGGTGCAGCCCGACCTGGTCCACATCGACGAAGAGCCCTACAATCTGGCCACAGCCCACGCCCTGTGGCTGGCACGGCGATCGGGGGCCAAGGCCCTCTTTTTCTCCTGGCAGAATTTGGAGCGACGGTACCCGGTGCCCTTTCGCTGGTTGGAGAGCTGGGTGCTGAGCCATTCCGACGCAGCCATCGTCGGCAACCAAGATTCGTCGCGCGTGTGGCGGGCCAAAGGGTATCGAGGGCCCATCTCGGTCATTCCCCAGTTTGGCGTCGATCCCGAGATCTTTTATCCCCAACGCAAGCCCGAAGGGCGGGGGTTTGTGATCGGCTACGTCGGCCGGATGGTGGAGGAAAAGGGGGCCGACCTCTTGCTCGATGCGCTGGCCGGGCTGGGAGGCCTGTGGCGGGCGTATCTCTTGGGGAGTGGCCCGGAACGGGAACGGCTGCAGAGCCAAGCCGTGCGTCTGGGGCTGGAAGGGCGCGTCTCATTCGATGCCCCCATTCCGTCGATCCAAATGCCGGCCTACTATGGGCAGTTGGATGTACTGGTGGTCCCCTCGCGGACACGCCCCAATTGGAAAGAGCAGTTTGGGCGGGTGCTGGTGGAGGCCATGGCCTGCGGCGTGCCCGTGGTGGGGGCAGACAGTGGCGAGATCCCCCACGTCATCGGCGACGCCGGGTTGATCTTTCCCGAGGGCGATGTCCACGCGCTGCAAGGGCGCCTGGAGCAGTTAATGAAAGACCCGGCGCTGCGGGCCGACCGGGCGCGGCGCGGTCGGGAGCGGGTTTTGGCCCACTACACCCAGGCCCAAATTGCCGCCCAGACCTATCAGGTCTATCAGGAGATCCTGAAATCATAAGGGGTGACTCGCACAATGCTCCGCGCCCCGTCTCGGGGATGCCCGAGGCGCGAATCATCCGGTTCGACGCCCCCGTGGAACAGGGCGATTCGCCCACAAAGAGGGCTGGGACAACGCTTTGACGTGCTCCCCCCACACCTGCACTACCCCAAGCGTTCCATTCTTGCCTTTTGGAAGAAAAGCGAGTATAATAAGGAAGGTGGAAATTGTCTGTGATTCACATTCTGGTCGAATTAGCGAGGCCCACAAAATCGACGCAGGGGGTTCCATCCGTATGGAGGAGAAGCAGAGCAACGAGACACAGGTCGTGGAAGGAGGGGCAACAGAACAACCACTCGAAGACCATCCGATGCATGCCTTGATGGAGGAGGCGCTCAATTTTCGCCGCCTCAAACAAGGGGAGATCATTGACGGCGAGATCGTCAGTGTAACGCCTACGGAAGTACTGGTCCACGTGGGCGCCAAATCGGAAGGGATCGTTCCGGCAAAAGAACTGGAACGGTTGGGGCGAGAGGGGTTGGAAGGCCTCAAGCCCGGTGATGTAATACCGGTCTATGTGGTTCGACCCGAAGATCGAGACGGCAACTTGATCCTCTCGATCCGCAGGGCCGAAGAGGAACAAGATTGGCGCTTGGCCCAGGAACTGCACGAGTCGGCAAAAGTGTTCGAGGGGCAAGTGGCCGGATTCAACCGGGGTGGGTTGATCGTGCGTATGGGCAAACTTCGCGGGTTTGTCCCGGCTTCCCAGCTCGCTCCCCAACACCAGGGCAGCGACAAACAGCAACCCGAGGAGCGTTGGGCGCGCCTGGTAGGCGAGACCGTCCAGGTCAAGGTCATTGAATACAACCGCCGGCGCAAGCGGTTGATCCTCTCCGAGCGAGCGGCCCTTCGGCAATGGCGTGACAAGCAAAAAGTCCAATTGCTCGAAGACCTCGAGGTTGGAGAGGTGCGAGAGGGCGTGGTCAGCAGTTTGTCCGATTTTGGCGCGTTCGTCGACCTGGGAGGAGCAGACGGGTTGATCCATCTGTCCGAGCTTTCCTGGAACCGGGCCGCCAAGCCCCGCGACATTTTGCAGGTGGGGCAAACCGTCCAGGT
>CAZNQW010000187.1:0-7879 GCA_964575225.1 uncultured Anaerolineaceae bacterium
GCGATGGATCGTCGGGGTAATCGTGCATGGGTGGAGGGCATGGCGGCTCAGCCCGCCAGATCCCGCACGAGCTTTTTTAGAGTGCGCGCCGCAGAAGCGGGGATTGTGGGGGCCGGTTTGAAACCGGCCCCTGCAGGACCTGGTCGCCCAGGTTTGGTTGTCCGATGGTTGTGGGCGCGGGGTTCCTCGCCTCTACCTTGCCAGGGCCGGTGCATGTGGACCCCCGGTTCGAGGGGCCCACGAATGGGCGGCGACCAAAAGACTGGCGGCATTGTAGGGGCGACGCATGCGTCGCCCGTACCGAAATCCACCTCCCTGGCGCATGGGGCGCCCGGCTTTGGCGGGCCCATCGTTTTGTGGTAGAATACTTCCTGTGACAAGGCATTTGCCGCATCCAAAAGACACACCGTCCATTCTGTGCTCCAGTCAGCGGTCACGACCTATACCCAGAGCACCTCGCTCCCCTGCATCAGTGCGCTCAGTGGGCTGGAGCCTTGGTTGGTTGCCATGAGTGTGGTTGAAGAGATCAAGAACCGCCTGGACATTGTCGAGGTCCTCAGGCCCTATGTGCGCCTCACCAAAGCGGGGCGCAATTACAAGGGGCTGTGCCCGTTCCATTCGGAAAAGACCCCTTCCTTCGTGGTGTTTCCCGAAACGGGCACCTGGCACTGCTTTGGCGCCTGCGGGACGGGTGGGGACGTCTTTACCTTTTTGATGAAGCAGGAAAACCTCGACTTTGGCGAGGCGCTGAGAACCCTGGCAGCGCGGGCCGGGGTCGAGCTGGAGCCCATGAATCCCGAAGCTGCCGAGGGCGAAAAGCGGCTGGGACTCCTGCGCGAGATCAACCAAGCAGCGGCGACCTATTATCACCACCTGTTGCTGAACGCCGACGAGGCCGCCCGCGCCCGCGCCTACCTAGAGAACCGCGGGCTCTCGCGCGACACGATCGACCGCTTTCAACTGGGCTACGCCTTGGATCAATGGGACGCCCTGCTCAAATATCTGACCGAAAAGGGCTATGCCCTGGACGATCTCTTGGAAGTGGGCTTGGTCGTCGAGCGCGATCGAGGTTCGGGGGCCTACGACCGCTTTCGAAAGCGGATCCTATTCCCCATTCGAGATCACCGCGGCCAGACCATTGGCTTTGGGGGGCGCGTGCTCGATGACGGCGTGCCTAAATACCTGAACTCGCCCCAGACGCCCTTGTTCGACAAGAGCAGCGTGCTCTTTGGCCTGGATCTGGCCAAACAGGGGATCCGCACCGGCGGCGAGGCCGTCATCGTCGAAGGCTATATGGACGTGTTGATGGCCCACCAATTTGGCATCAACAACGTCGTGGCCCAGATGGGCACGGCCCTGACCGAGGCCCAGCTCCGGGCCCTGAAACGACACACCCAGCGGTTCGTGCTGGCCCTGGACTCGGACGCCGCCGGCGACCAGGCCACCCTGCGGGGGCTGGACGTGGCGCGGCAGGTGTTGGATCGAGAGCTGGTGCCGGTACCCACGGCCCGCGGACTGATCCAGTTCGAGGAGCGACTGGCGGCCGACATCCGTATCGTCTCGCTGCCGCCGGGCCTGGATCCCGATGAGGTGATCCGCGAGAGCCCGTCCCATTGGGCGCAGTTGATCGCCGGCGCCAAGCCGATCATGGACTATTATTTTGACGCCCTCACCGCCGACCTCGACTTGAGTTCGGCCAAGGGCAAGGCCGAAGCAGTCCGCGCCCTGGGCCCGCTGATCGCCGAAATTGGCGACCGCGTCCAACGCGCCCACTACTTGCAACAGCTTTCGCGCATGGTTCAGGTGGACGAGCGCACGTTGTGGGAGCAGATCCGCCAGGCGACCGGGCAGAGCGCCAAGCCCCGGGCGCCAAGGCCGATCACGCCGATAGACGCGCCCAAAAAGCGTTCGCTAGACCTGGATGAGCAGTGCCTGGCCTTTGCTCTGTTTTATCCCGATCTGTTGGCCGAGACGGACGCGGCCCTGCAAGCCTGTCAGGAAGCGCCCTTGCGCGCCGACGACCTGATCCGGCCCGAGGATCGGGCGCTGTTTGAGGCCTGGCGATCGTGGTTGGCCGAGGGCGGTGCCTTGGACCCCCGGGCGGATTTTACCGACACGGTCGATGCCGCCTTGCAGGAGCGCATCCAGAGCCTGATCCAGTTTCAAAGCGACCAGCCCGAGGTGGCCGAGGATCTATTGCGCAGCCAGATGTTGGATGCCGCCTTTCGCTTGCGGCTGAGGAACCTGCGCCGCCAGTATCACGAGATCCAGTTTCTCCAGGATGATGCTCGCACTCAGGAAACGCGGGAGATGCTCAGGAGCTACATGCAACTGAATATCCAGATCACCGCACGAATCGGTCGCCTGGAAAAGGCCGTCAACGAACGGACCCTGGCTGGCAGGCGACAGCGACAGGACGCCCCGGTCCGGGTGCCCCTTTCTTCAGAATGAGCAAGAACCGGCAGGTGCGCACAACCAATATGGATAGAACCCAAGAGCGTTTTTCCAACCACAGAGATATAGAGTCCATGGACGATCCGATCCCTGAGACAAACATGGAGGAAGATGGCGCTGCGCTGCGAAGCCTCTTTGAGGATCTGGACATCGCCTGGCAAGAGGGTGAAAACGAAGAACCCCAGATGATGGATCTTCGGGCCGTTGAGGAAGAGCTGGATCTGGTGAATGACGAACCCCTGGAAAAGCTCGAAAGCGCCGTGGGCGCCAGCAGCGACCCGGTGCGCATGTACTTGCGCGAAATCGGCAAGGTCCCTCTGCTCTCGGCCCAGGACGAGGTTGTGTTGGCTCAGGCCATTCTTGATGGCGATCGAGCCGCTTTGGAGTTGGCGGAAAAGGATTCCGCACCCGAAGAGGAGCACGCTCTGCTCGAGGCCTCGATCCAGGCAGGGAACGCGGCGCGCCGTCGGTTGGCCGAGGCGAACCTGCGCCTGGTCGTCAGCGTGGCCAAACGCTATATCGGTCGCGGCATGTCCCTCCTCGATCTGATCCAGGAAGGCAACATCGGCCTGATGAAGGCCGTCGAAAAGTTTGACCATACCATGGGCTACAAGTTCTCCACCTATGCCACCTGGTGGATTCGTCAGGCCATCAGCCGGGCCATCGCCGATCAGGCGCGCACCATCCGTATCCCGGTCCACATGGTAGAGACCATCAGCCACCTGATCCGCACTCAACGGCGGCTACAACAGGAACTGGGGCGCGACGCCACCCCCGAGGACGTGGCCCTCGACCCCGAAATGGCCAGCTCCGTGGGCCTTGATGAGGCGGACCGGGAGGCGATCCAGGCCGCGATCCTGGCGGAAGAACGCCTGGATCCGATTCTGGCGCGCAAGCTGCGGCGCGCCGCCAATCGCGTCGAGCAGATCATCCGCATTTCTCAGGAGCCCATGTCGTTAGAGACGCCGGTGGGCACCGAAGAGGACAGCTATCTGGGCGATTTCATCAAGGATGAGACCATGCCCGAGCCGGACGACGCCGCCTCCAAGCAGCTCATGGCCGAACAACTGCGCGTCATCCTGAACTCGCTGAACCGGCGCGAGCGCCAGGTGCTGGAGATGCGGTTCGGGCTCAAAGATGGCCAGAGCCACACACTGGAGGAGGTGGGCCAGGCCTTTGGCGTCACCCGGGAGCGCATTCGGCAGATCGAGGCCAAGGCCCTGCGAAAACTCAGGCATCCCCTGCGCAGCCGCAAGCTCCGTGACTACCTGGGGTAAAGAATTTGACACAAATCGGCGGGACAAGTATAATTGGCGTCGCAATCCTCGGTAGCTCAATAGGCAGAGCGGCCGGCTGTTAACCGGTTGGCTGTAGGTTCAAGTCCTACCCGAGGAGCTGGAGGACCAAGGCTCCTGCCCTTTCGGGCGGGAGTTTTTCGTTTGGATGCGCCCCTACGAGTTTCGTCTCAGATGCGCATGGTAGGACCGACGCATTCTGGGAATGGGCGCCTGCCAGGGGCGCGGCATGCCGTTTTGCCGCAGGTTGCGCCCGCACGAGGGCTGTATGGCGCTGGCGGCCCTGTTCGGGCGACGCATGAGTCGCCCACGTCCCACAGAGAACAGACCAGCACGGCCTGCACTTTGACGTTCCACCCCGACTCGGCTACAATGCAGCGGCTGTGTCATTCTTTCCAACACGCGAAAGGACCATGTGATGCGACCATCGATCATCGTGCACGGAGGAGCCTGGGATATCCCAGACGACCAACTGGAGGCCCACCGCCTGGGCACGCGCCGCGCCGCCGAGACCGGATGGAAGGTCCTAGCCGGCGGCGGCTCGGCGCGGGACGCCGTCGAAGCAGCTATCGTCGTCATGGAGGACGACGAGACCTTTGACGCCGGACGGGGCGCCTTTCTGAACGCCGACGGTCAGGTGGAGCTGGATGCCGGATTTATGGACGGCACCGACCTGAGCGTGGGGGCGGTGGCGGGCGTGCAGTTCATCCGAAATCCCATCAGCCTGGCCCGGGCGGTGATGGAAAAGAGCGAGCACGTGCTGCTCATCGCCCAGGGGGCGCAGCGTTTTGCCCAAAAGATGGGCTTTCCCTCGTGCGACCTGACCGATCTGGCCGTGCCCCGCGAATTCGCCCGCTGGCAAAAGCTCTTGTACGACCGGACCTATTCGGCCCGCACATCCTTTGCGGGCCCGGGCGATACGGTGGGCTGCGTGGCCCTAGATCGCTCGGGCCACGTCGCCGCAGGCACATCGACGGGAGGCATCCCAAACAAGATGCCGGGGCGCGTCGGCGACGTGCCGATGGTGGGCTGTGGCTTTTACGCCGATGACGAATTGGGCGGCGCTTCGACCACCGGCTGGGGCGAAGCCATCGCCAAGGTCATCCTGGCGCGGCTGGCCCTGCACTTCCTGCACGATCTCCAGGATCCCCATGCCGCCGCCCAAGCGGCCATTCGGACCCTGGTCGACAAGGCCCAGGGCCACGGCGGGACCATCTTGCTATCGCCCGATGGGCGGCCCGGCTGGTATTTCAACACGCCCCACATGGCTTTTGCCTACCGATCGGCCGATATGGATCAGGTCTGCGTCGGATTCTGAGGCAGGCCGACCATGGATGCCCGATTGTAGGGGCGCCGTCGGTCGCGGCTAGCGCTCCCACAAGATCAGGCCCATCTCAAACGGGTTGCCCAGATCGTCGTGGTGGGGCACCACCCGCATGGCAAACCCATGCCGCCCGCTGGTGCGGCACGCGATGGCACCCACGAACCCATAGATCCCCTTGCCCTTGGATTGGGCGATCAACATCGGGCTGGCCTGCCCGTCGTAGATCATGCCGTCCGAGTCCAGGGGGCCGTGGTACAGCTCCACCGAGACATCGGTCGGGTTCAGCTCGCCCAACTGGACCTCGGCGTTCACCTCCAGTTGATCTCCCACCTTGAGTTCTTGGGTTTCGGGCTCGCTGGTCCATATCCGTCGGATTCGGACTTGGGTCCATTGCTTGCGCACCCGCTCCTTCCAAGTGGACAGAGCCTTGGCGCGGGCCAGATGGTCGGACGAGAGCTGCTCGCTGCGCTCAGCCGAGGGCAGGTAGCATTGCTGCCAATAATCCAGCACCATGCGGTGGGTGTTGAACACTGCGGCATGATCGCGGATGGCCGTCTTCATCTTGGCAATCCACTGGCGCGGCAAGCCATCGCGACCGCGTTCGTAAAACATGGGCACGACCTCTTTTTCCAGCAGATCGTAGAGGGCGTTGGCCTCCACCATGTCCTGATACTCGTACTGATCCTCGGTGTACTCTTCGCCGTTGCCGATGGCCCAGCCCGCTTCAGGCGTGTAGCCTTCGTCCCACCAACCATCGAGAATGCTCAGGTTCAGTGCGCCGTTGGCCGTCGCCTTCATGCCGCTGGTGCCGCTGGCCTCGCGCGGGCGCCGGGGCGTGTTCAACCAGACGTCGACCCCCTGGACCAGATAACGAGCCACGTTGACGTCGTAATCCTCGATAAACACCACCCGGTTCCGAAACTCTTCGCGCCGGGCGTGGTGGATGATCTCGCGGATGATCTGCTTGCCCGGATTGTCGGCAGGGTGGGCCTTGCCGGCAAAGATCAACTGTACCGGACGCTGGCTGTCGCCCACAATGCGAGCCAGCCGTTCCACGTCGCGGAACAACAGACCCGCCCGTTTGTAAGTGGCAAATCGGCGGGCGAAACCGATGGTCAGCGCTTCGGGATCGAGCACCTCGGTGGCATGCTCGATCTCGGAGGGGCGGCTGCCCCGCTTTTCGAGCTGGGTTTGGAGTCGGTTTCGGGCAAAGCTCACCAGGCGCTCGCGGCGCCGTTCGTGGGTACGCCACAGCTCCTCATCGGGGATGCGCTGCGTCGACCTCCAAGCCGAGGCGTCGCCGGGCTGCTCGATCCAGCGCGGGCCCAGATAGCGGTCATAGAGATCGATGATGTCGCTCGACAGATACGAGCGGAGGTGGATCCCATTGGTGACGCTCGAAATGGGCACCTCATCGACGGGTACCTGGGGCCACACCTCTTGCCACATGGCGCGCGATACCCGCCCGTGCAGTTGGCTCACCCCGTTGACCCGATGGGCCAGGCGCATAGCCAGGATGGCCATGCAGAAATAGCCGTTCGTATCTTCGGGGTTCATCCGGCCCAAGCCCAGGAACTGGTGGCGGGTGAGGCCCAACTGCGGGTAATAGGAGCCCAGGTACCGGTCCACCAGATCGGGGGGAAACCAGTCGATGCCCGCCGCCACCGGCGTATGGGTGGTGAACACGTGCCCCGCCGCCGCCGCCTCGCGGGCTTCGGCGAAGGAAAGCTGGTGTTCTTGCATGAGCAATCGGATCCGCTCCAGGGCCAAAAAGGCCGAGTGCCCCTCGTTCATGTGGCAGACGGTGGGGCGCAAGCCCAGGGCCTCCAGGGCGCGGATGCCGCCAATGCCCACCAAAATCTCCTGGCGGATGCGCATGTCGTCGTTGCCGCCATAGAGCTGGTCGGTGAGATCCCGGTTGGGCGTATCGTTGGCTTCAATGTTGGTATCCAGCAGGTAGAGGGGCACGCGCCCCACCTGGGCGCGCCACACCTGAGCCTTGACCATCCCCTGCGGGAGTTGGACCTCGATGAGAAGGGGCGCGCCGCTCAGGGTGTGCTCCAGGGCCACGGGCATGTTGTAAAAGTCGTTATCGGGATAGTGTTCCTGCTGCCAGCCATCGGGGTTGAGATATTGGCGGAAATAGCCCTGCTGGTAGAGCAGCCCCACTGCGACGAGGGGGATGCCCAGGTCACTGGCCGATTTCAAATGATCGCCGGCCAACATGCCCAGCCCCCCGGCATAGATGCCCAGGCTCTCGGTCAGGCCGAACTCGAGGGAAAAGTAGGCGATCCGGTGCTGGGCCGCCCGTTCCTCGGCCGAGGCGGCGTCGGCCACGACGCGCTTGTGATACCAGGTTGTGCGGCTGTTCATATACCGCTGGAACTCGCGGTGCACCCGGTCGAGGTGAGATAGAAAGCCGTCATCTTGAGCCACCTGATCGAGGCGCTCCTGGCGGATGGTGCCCAGGATGAGCACCGGGTTGTGCCCGGTGGTCTCCCACAGGTCTCGATCCATCCGCCGAAAGAGCGCGATGGCCTCATGGTTCCAGGTCCACCACAGGTTATAGGCCAACTCGCGCAGCCGCTCCAATTTGGGCGGCAGCGAAGGGATCACGCGAAAGGTCTGACTTGGTCGCATAGGTTCCTCCCATTCTAATCCAGTGGGAATTTTACCCCAGAAAAGGCAAAAGGGAAAATCAGCGCATCAACTAGTGGGCGCGGAGCAGTTTCTCCTCGGAAAATCGAGTAGGGGGGGCGGCGGCTAACCGCCCCCCTCTCACACCACCGGACATGCGGGTCCGCAT
>CAZNQW010000188.1:0-4315 GCA_964575225.1 uncultured Anaerolineaceae bacterium
ACACCCTATCCTACACTCTTTCCCTACACGACGCTCTTCCGATCTAGGGCCTGGGCCGCCCGGCCGGTGACGGCCTCGATGCGCCGCACGCCGGCACCCACGCTCCCCTCGGAGACGATGCGGAACAGGCCCACGTCGCCCGTCTGATGGACGTGGGTGCCGCCGCACAGTTCCTGGCTAAAGGGATCTTCGGGCATCCCAATTTTCACCACCCGCACCTGGTCGCCGTATTTCTCGCCAAAGAGGGCCATCGCCCCGCCGGCTACGGCCTCCTGATAGGGTAGCTCCTCGTCGTCCAGGGGATAGTTGGCCAGGATGGCGTCGTTCACCGATTGCTCCACAGCGTCCAATTGCTCCTGGGTGAGCATGGCGCCGTGGGTAAAGTCAAAGCGCAGACGCTCGGGCGCCACCAGCGACCCGGCCTGCTGCACGTGCTCGCCCAGGATATAGCGCAGCTCGCTGTGCAACAAGTGGGTGGCCGTGTGATTGCGGGCAATGTCCCACCGTCGCTCGGCGTCGATGATGGCCCAGGCCGGATCATCGACCCGAACCCGCCCCTCAATGACCTGGCCCACATGGACCAGCAGGCCCGGCACCGGCTGGCGGACATCAGTGATGTCCACACGCCAGCGGGGGTCGGGCTCGTCCCCCTCGTAGCGGGCGATCATCCCGGTATCCGACATCTGGCCGCCACTCTCCAGATAAAAGGGAGTGGCCGCCAGCACGACCTCGATTTCGTCGCCCGGATTGGCCTGCTTGACCACCTGACCGTCACGCAGCAGGGCCAGGACCGTGGTCTCTAACTCGATTAGCTGATAGTGCATCCGCTCTACGCCGTCGGGTCCCAGGCGGCCCTGGGCCTTGAGCTGGTCGCTGAGGGTGGAATAGACTTCCATCGCCTCATCGTCGACCACCACAAACTGCTGAGCAGAGCGAGCTCGCTCGCGCTGCTCCTCCAGCGCCGCGCGAAAGCCCGGCTCGTCCACCGAGAGCCCGTGCTCCAGGGCCACGTCGCGGGTGAGGTCCAAGGGAAAGCCAAAGGTGTCGTACAGCCGAAAGGCGTCGGCGCCGGGGATGATCGAACCGCCCTCGGCCTTCAGGTCGTCGATGATGCTATCCAGCAACGACAGACCGACGTCGAGGGTCCGCTGGAAACGCTCCTCCTCCTGGCGCACCACGTTCAGGATAAAATCGCGGCGCCGCTTGAGCTCGCCATAGTGCTGGCCAAAGGCCTCAATGACCGATTGGGCCACCTCGCCCAGGAAGGGCTCGGTGAAGCCGATCTTGCGGCCAAAACGCACCGCGCGGCGCAGGATCAGGCGCAGCACATAGTTGCGCCCCTCGTTGCCGGGGATCACGCCGTCGCCTGTCAAAAAGGTGACGGCCCGGCCGTGGTCGGCAATGACTCGATAGGCCACCAGGTTCTCGGCCACCTGCTCGTCGGTGTGGCCCAGTAGCTCCTGGACGCGGCGCATGATGGGCAGAAACAGATCGCTGTCGTAATTGGTCTTGGCGCCCTGCGACAGGGCCACCACCCGCTCCAAACCCATGCCGGTGTCGACGTGGCGGGCGGGCAGGTTGGTCAGTTTTCCCTCGGCATCGCGGTCGTATTGGATAAAGACCAGGTTCCAGAACTCGAGGAACCGGGTGCACTCGCCGTTCACGCTACAGACGTGCCCCGGCACGTCCTGCATATTACAGAACTCGAGCCCGCGGTCATAGTGGATCTCGCTGCACGGCCCGCAGGGGCCGGTGGGGCCCATCGACCAGAAATTGTCCGTGCGGCCAAAGGGCAGGATGTGCTCGGGATTGATATCGGTCTCGGTCTGCCAATAGCCGCGGGCTTCCTCGTCGGTGGGCAGGTCGCCCATGTCATCCTGAAAGATGGTGCTCCACAAGCGGGACTTGTCCATCCCCCAGACGCGGGTCGCCAGTTCCCAGGCCCAGGCAATGGCCTCCTTCTTGTAATAGTTGCCAAAGCTCCAGTTGCCCAGCATTTCAAAGAAGGTATGGTGATAAGGAGAATGCCCCACCTCCTCCAGGTCGTTCATGTGGCCCGAGACGCGCATGCACTTTTGGGCGTCGGCCACCCGCGGATGGCGCGGCTCTTCGAGCCCCAGGAAATAGTTCTTGAACTGGTTCATGCCGGCGTTGGTCAGCAGCAAGGTGGGATCGCCCACCGGCACCAAGGGTGCGCTGGGGACGATCAAATGGTCCTTGCCCGCAAAAAAGTCGAGAAAGCTCTGGCGGATCTCGGCGCCCGTCATCCGTTTCATACTACATCACTCTCCATTAGTACAGTTAGCCGGTGCCCTATGGTTTGGAGAAGCACCAGCCAGCGGCCATTGTAGCGCAAGTCGGCACAGATGTCAAACCGGTTGTCGATTACACCGCCGGGCATTCGCGCCCCTACTCCCGTCGTCATGCCCGCGGAAGCGGGCATCCATCTGTTACCTTCCGGCGTCGTTCCCGCGCAGGTGGGAACCCATCGACCCCCGCTTGCGCTGGAGGTGACGAGTGGGGCGCGAATACCTGGCAGACGTACAGCACGGGGTCTGGCGACCCCGCGCGAGCCCGGGGAATGCGCGCTGGGCAGCCCATCCACACTGGGCCGCATGAAATTTCGTCCTTTTTGCCATTTTGTAGTACACTGTGCTCATTGAGGCAAGAATGAAAGCAAAAGCAACCGGCAAGCTGGGAATCCTGCTGTTTTCCTTGGGCGCGTTTGTGGGGCTGGCCCTGGTGCTGTTTCTGACCTGGGCCGACCTGGAATCGCGCCTGTTCGATCCATCCCTCAGCGCCAAGAGCGGGGTGAGCCTCCGCTGCCCGCCCCTCATGGGCCTCGGCGAAACGGTCACCGTGTCCGCTTCCTTTGACAATCCCCTGGACAGAGAGGCCCGCTACACCGTCCGCGCCAGCATCAGCGAGGGCCACGCGACCCTCATGAGGCGGCTGGACACGCTCCTGAGGCTGGCTGCCGGCGAACGGCAGAGGATCGAGTGGGAGGTGAGTTCCGAGGACGCGGCCTATGGCCTGTTTGCCCTGGTCAAGGTCCACCGTTTTGGCTTTTACCCGATCCCTGCCCGCCAGGGGTCCTGCGGGATTGTGCTGGCGCCCCTGCCCCTTCCGGGAGGCCTCCTCTTTGGGGGGCTGCTGGCCCTGATCGTCTTGGGTATGGGCGGCGGAGCGGCCCTGTGGTACCGGGCCCACCGGCCCCTGCACGAGTCGTCGTTGGATACGGCGCGGGTGATGGGCGCCTTTTCGGCGCTGGTGGTGCTGGGGCTGGTGATGGGCTTGTTGAATAGCTGGCTTCTCGCCGTGGTCGTCCTTACCATCAGCGTGCTGTTGATCGTGGCCCTGGGGATCCAGCGGGCGGGCTGACGATCGGGTGCCCGGTATTCTTGTAGACTCGCGTCGATCCGTCGACGACGCGTGCTCATCGAATGGTGAGCACTGCAATAGTCCAGCAGCCCGCCTACGACTCTGCCAACAATCTCGCGACTGTGGCCTTGAGCCCCCTCAGGTCATCGCGAGCAGTGAGCCATACCGCGTCGAGATCCACGCCAAAGTAATCGTGGATCAGCTTGTCTCGCATGCCCGCGATATCCTGCCAGGGAATGTGGGGGCATCGGGCTCGCACATCTAATGATAGTCGCTTGGTCGCCTCGCCGATGATCTCAAGCTGTCGAATGACACCATCTTTGACCAGGTGTTGCTCGTAGAACGTCTCTTCGTCGATGCCCAGCAAGTACTCTTTTATCCTGGCGATGGCATCCAAGATGTGCTGGAGATAGACCGAGTCGTCACGCTTCATAGATGACCTGCAGTTCTCGCCTCACCCTATCCCGCAGGTAGGGGCTGATCGCGCTCTCTGTCAGCAGATCGATCTTTCTGCCAAGGGCGGCTGCCACTTCGCGCTCCAGTCTGACCAGATCCAGGAGGCTTTTGCGCTTGGAAAACCTGACCAACAGGTCGATGTCGCTTTGTTCCGTGGCCTCGCCTCGGGCCACAGAGCCAAAAACACCGACCATGGTTACATCATTATGCCGACAGATCTCCTGCAGTTTCTCGGTGTCGAAAGGCAGTGCTTGCATCGAACACCTCCCTGTGAACATTCTATCACAGATCCTGATACCCTGGCAAGCTGTACCCTTGACTGGTTGTGTATACAAGTCGGTGGGAATCTTTGTGGGGGCCTACCGAGGCCCCCCCCCCCCCCCGGCCCCCCCCCAGAAAATGGTTTGTGGGGTGGGGGGTTGTTAGGGTGAGAGGGGGGGGGGGGGGTGATTTGGGGTGGGGGGGGGGGGGGGGGGGG
>CAZNQW010000188.1:4325-7853 GCA_964575225.1 uncultured Anaerolineaceae bacterium
GGAAACATTTATTTAATCTCGTGTGTTGATTCCCTTATGTGTGCTTTCCCTTTTTGTTTTTTTATGTGGGTGGTATTATTTGTGGGGGCGAACGGAGGCCCCCACCCCCCCGGAGCCCCCCGAATCTAATGCGTTGCTCGCTTGGTGTGTCTATGCGGGAGCGTTCAGTCGACACTGCGGGCCCCATGGGGATTTGCCATCTCTCGTAAGGATGGGAAAAAGCCACTCCGTCACCCCGCAAAACTCGGCGACGCCGGAACAGCCGAATTCACAATTCTCACCGAAAGGTGGGCGTCGCCGATCCGCAGCCCATCACAAGCAAGAGGCTGAGCATCGCCAGCAGGAGCAGGCGGCTGCCATAGGCCTGGGCTCCGTGTTTCTTCGTCCTCAACCTCATCCGATACCTCCGTCCAAAACGGGCACAACCAACGCATGCGCCGCAATCAGAGCTTGCGGCGCCCCTACCCCTCGCTCGGCCTGGGTCTGGAGACCCAGGCCCCGGCACCTACCGATACATTCCCGACGGCCCATTGTAGGGGCGCGGCATGCCGCGCCCGTCTGCTCTAGTATAGGTGGGCATTGTTGGGCGGGTACGCGTCGCCAGCGACGCGCCTAACCCGCTCTGACCATCGTCACCCCTTGCGGTCGCCCGCCATGGGTGACCCTACCCCCGTCGCCCCCGCGGAAGCGGGGGCCCATGAATTTTGCCTGCGGGAAGGATGGCCAATCTTCCCTACCCACTCCTTGCCTCTACGGGCCAGCCACGAACGCCAGGGACGAATCTAGTACTTGCGCACCACCGAGCGATAGCTTTGGGGCACGCGGCACTGAATGAGCTGCAGCTCCTCGCGGGTCTTGCGCACCAGGTCCAGATCGATGGGCGCCACGGCATAGCCTTCGATCTGTTCGTCAATCGAGGCGTACAGCTCGCCCCGGGGACCGACGATCATGCTGTCGCCAAAGAAATGATAGCTGTACTCTTCGCCCACGCGATTGCTGGCGACGACGTACAGCGAGTTCTCCAGCGCCCGCGCCTGGACGTAGGTGCGCCATTCTTCGACGTAAATGGCCGGATCCTGGCTGGGGGTGTGGTTCCAGTTGGCGCAGACGCACAGCAGGTCGGCGCCGTCGAGGGCCAGGCTGCGGGCCGCCTCGGGAAAGGCCAGATCCCAACCCAGGAGCACACCCACGTTGCCAAAGCTGGTCTCGAAAACCGGCAGGCGATAGCCGGCGCGAAAGGCCAATCGCTCCTCGCCCGGCAGGTGGAGCTTGCGATATTCGCCCAACAGCTCGCCGTCGGGGCCAATGACGACAGCAGCGTTGTAGATGATGCTCTCGACCTTTTCCTTGGTCACCATGCCAAAGACGATGTGGGTGCCATAATCGGCGGCCCGCTGGGCCAGCAGGTTCACCGTGTGGCCTGGCACCCGCTCGGCGACGCTGGTGAATTCGAGCCCCAGCTCATAGCCGGTGGTGGCCAACTCGGGAAAGACGATCAGGTCTACCTTTTGCTCGGTGCAGATGCGGTCGACGAATTTGCCCATGGCGATCAGGTTTTCCTCAACTTTGCCCAGTTGGGGAAACATTTGCACCACGGCTACGGTTATCTCTTGCATAGGTTCACTCCTTGCCTACAGATGGTCCGTTTGAGTATACCCCGGAATCGGCCCTGCGTCAATTTGGCGATTCCCTGCGAACAAGAGTTCTATAGTTCCTTCTCGGCCACCACCAGGTAGACGCGGCTACCCTGCACCTCGGCCGTCTCGCGCCGGGCCGCCAGGCCCCCGGCGACCAACCGCTCGACCAGGTCGGGACCCGGCCCCCGCTGCCCGGTGATGCGGTACAACCCGTCGATGCTCCGTGTGACGGGGGTGGGCCGTTCAAAGGTCGCCCCCTGGACGACGATCAGCCGCCCGCCCGGGGCCAGCACCCGACGCGCCTGGTCGATCCAGGCCGGGTCGTAGATATAGGGTGTGGGAAAGGTGGCGACGATGGCGGAAAAGGCGCCCGGGGCAAAGGGCAGGGCATGGGCGCGCCCCAGGGCCAGGGGCGCCGGACGTCCCAGGCGGCGAAGGCGGCGGCGCGCCCGGCGGGCCATGGCTCGTGATGCGTCCAGCCCTGCCACCGGGTGGCCCGCTGCCGCCAGGTCGGCCAGCAGATGGCCGGGCCCAAAGCCCACCTCCAGCACGCGGCCCTCCGGCGGCAGGTAGGCCAGGGCCGTCTGCTGCCAGCGCCGCCAGTGTCCCAGCGAAACGGCCCAACTCACCGGGTCATAGATGCAGGACAGCTCGTGGTAGAGCAGCCGGAAGCCACACCCCACGACGCGCTGCCACAACGACGGCGTCGGGGGCGGCGTCCCCGGCGCCGTCACGCCAGGGCTCCAAAGGGGATCAATTCGATGCCCAGGGCCTGGATCTCGGCGCGGACCTGGGGATGGCTGAGCAGGTCGATTTCGATCTCCCGTTCGGCCCGGTAGGTGCTGGCAGCCAGCGCCGCGTCGTCGTAGCCGGGATGGCACATGAGTTCGGTCACGCCGGGCGAGAGAGTGCGGAGCAGACCGAGAAGGTGTTCCAAGGTCAGCGCCGGGCACCCGTAAAAGCCGCCCACGAAATGGTCGGGATGGGCCAGTCGGCGGGTGCGGAGCGCCTGAACGTTGGCCACCATCATCTCCCGCACCTGGTCGATGGGCACCCCCGTCAGGTGGGGAATGGTGCCGGCGGCCTGCCGAAGGTCGGCGTCCAGGGGAAAGGGCGCGCGCAGCGGCAGCCGGTGATCGGCCGCCAGGTCGGCATACACGGCAAAAAAGGGTGGGTACAGGTGGACAAAGTGGTGGCAGTCCAGGTGGTCGGGCGGGCGCCCGGTCAAATCCTCAAAGCGGGCGATCTGGGCGCTCCACTCGCTGCGCAACTGATCCAGGGGAAGGTCCGAGGCGTGCGCCCATTGGGTGCGCTGGCTCAGGAACAGGCCGTCGGCGTCGACCAGGCCGGGAACCCGGTCGGGGGGCAGCACCGGCCGGCCCGAGGTCGAGACCAGGTGCAGGCCCAGGCCCAGATTGGGGTGGGTCAAAGCGTCGGCCATCTGGTGGTCGAGGTCGGGTTGGTTGATCAGTACCGTGGTGCTGGTGACGATGCCGCGGACGTGGGCCTCCAGGATGCCCCGCGACACCCCGGGCGTCCGCCCATAGTCATCGGCGTTGACGATCAGTCGCTTGCTCTGGTTCATAGGGACCTCCCGCGGTTTCTGCCCTGTTTATACCCCAGGATGGTCCCGATGGCAAGCATGAGCATCCCGCATGGGGCCTGGGCGCCGCAAGCAGAGGTTGCGCCGCATGCATCGCCCGTCCTCATGGACCCCCGTTTTCGCCTGCCTGCGCAGGCAGGGGTGACGACTCGGCGGGGGTGACGAACAGGACGCCCGTGAGGGTCGTCCCTACAGGAATTCGGTCATACCCGCGATGCGGCGCAATATGGTAGGGGCCGGTTTGAAACCGGCCCCTACGCTTCGCGCCACCGTCCGGGCTACGCAAGC
>CAZNQW010000189.1:0-7808 GCA_964575225.1 uncultured Anaerolineaceae bacterium
ATGTGGAGGCCGGCTCCCCTCTATCGCGCCCGGCGCTGGGAAAAAGCGCTGGATACCCCGGCCAAGATCTACTACAAATGGGAAGGCACCAGCCCGGCAGGCAGCCACAAGCCCAACACGGCCGTGGCCCAGTGCTACTATGGCAAGCAGGAGGGGCTGAAAGGGTTCGCCACCGAGACGGGGGCCGGGCAGTGGGGCAGCGCCCTGAGCTTTGCCGCCAACCTCTTTGGACTGGAGTGCAAGGTCTTTATGGTCACCGTGAGTTATCACCAGAAGCCCTACCGGCGCATTGCCATGGAAACGTGGGGGGGATCGGTGGTGCCCAGCCCCAGCATGGAAACCCAGGCGGGGCGGGCCATCCTGGCCCAAGACCCCAACACCAGCGGCAGCTTGGGCATGGCCATCAGCGAGGCGCTCGAGTATGCGGTCACTCACGAGGGCTTCAAGTACTCACTGGGCAGCGTGGTCAACTTTGTGCTGTTGCACCAAACGGTGATTGGGCTGGAAGCCATCAAGCAGATGGAGATGGCCGGCGACTATCCCGACATCCTCATCGGTTGCGCGGGAGGCGGAAGCAACGCCGCGGGGTTGGCCTACCCCTTCCTCCGGGAAAAGCTGACGGGCGCGCGCCCCGATCTGCGGGCCATCTTTGTCGAGTCGACGGCCTGCCCCAGCATGACGCGGGGTTCCTACGCCTACGACTGGGGCGATACGGCCAAGACCGGCCCCGTCGCCAAGATGCACACAGTGGGCCATGGCTTTGTGCCGGCGGCCACCCACGCCGGGGGGCTGCGCTATCATGGCATGGCGCCCAGCATCTGCGCTCTGCTCGACCAGGGCGTCGCCGAAGCGCGCGCCTATCAGCAGAATGCCTGTTTTGAGGCGGCCATGGGCTTTACCCGAGCGGAGGGCATTATCATGGCGCCTGAAACCACCCACGCCATCCGCGCCGCCTACGACGAGGCCCTGGCCTGCAAAGAATCGGGCGAATCGAAGGTCATCCTGTTTAACGCCAGCGGTCACGGCCACTTTGACCTGGCGGCCTACGACGCCTACTTGCGGCGCGATCTGGTCGACTATGAGCTGGAGGAGGAGCGCATCCAGCAAGCGCTGCTCGATCTCCCGCAGGTGCCCGCCTGACGCCGGTTCCACCGCGCTGCCCAGGGCCCTGCCAGGGCAGGGGCCGCACTCCAAAGGCTCGGGCGGGGAGGCCATTCCCCGCCCGAGGCGGCCCCCCACGCGAGTACCCTCACGCGAAAACGGGGGTCCAAGGGTCGGACGCGGCATGATGCGAACACAGAAGGAACCGCACTCCCTCACCGCCAAAGTGAGGCCTGTACATTTACCCATTTCTAACTTGCCCGCACAAAAGGAATGTGGTATACTTGAATATATGAGAGGATATTCAAGTATTTTGGAGGCTCGGTGACCGAAGGCCTTTGGACACCCATCGACAATGATCCAGACCGTATGCAAGAGGCCCTGGCTCACCTGGTGGACGATCCCACCGCCGCCCGTCTGGCCGGGATTTTCCGCGCATTGAGCGATCCCACCCGCGTGCGGATGGTGTCCCTGCTCTCGGGGGCCGAGTTGTGCGTGGGCGATCTGGCCCACGCCCTGGAGATGAGCCAGTCGGCGGTATCCCATCAACTGCGCCTGTTGCGCGATCTGGGCCTGGTCCGACGGCGGCGCGAGGGGCGGCAGATCTTTTACGCGCTGGATGACCAACACGTGGTCGACCTTTTCCAAATGAGCCTGGATCATGTGTCCCACCAGTAGCGGGCGCCATCCAGGGGGAGTACACCATTGACCGAAAAGACCCAAGTGGAACTCACGTTGTTGTTGCCGGAGGGGAACGGGTGCGAACCGTGCCGCCAGCGCTTGCAGGACAGGCTCCAGGTGCACCGAGGCGTGGAGGTGGCCCACGTGGACGGCGGCGGTGATTCGCCTTTGCTGTGCATCCACTACGATCCCGATCTGATCTCCCCCCAGGGGATCCGCGCCATTGCGGAGAACGAAGGTGCCCAACTCGAGGCGCGCTATGGGCACGACACCCTGGTCATCCAGGGGCTGGACTGCGCCGATTGCGCGCGTACGCTCGAACGGGCGATTCAGCGCCTTCCGGGCGTCCTTTGGGCCTCGGTCAATTTCGCCGCCAGCACGCTCGCCCTGGAGGTTGATACCGAGCAGGTGGATCGTCCCGCCATTGGGGCCCGCATACGAGCCCTGGGCTATGAAATCGACGAGCCGGCCCCGGCGCAGGAGATGGTGTTTCGGGTGGAAGGCCTGGACTGCGCCGATTGCGCGCTGCACCTGGAGGAAGCCCTGAGCCACACACCGGGCATTGCCCGCGTGAGCGTGGATTTTACCCTGGCTCGGGCGCGGATCACACCCCAGGCGGGTCAGGATATCGGCGCCGTCGCCGTCCAGGTTGCCGACAAGATGGGCTATGCCCTGGTCGGGGAGGACACACGCGGCGAGGGAGCGACCCAGTCGCCGGTGGGGTGGCGCCAGCATCTGTGGCGACGCCGGCGCGATCTGACCACGGTTGGCGCCGGGTTGCTTATTGCCCTGGCTCTGGGCCTGCAACTGCTGGGCGGTCCGCCCGCGCTGGTGGCCGGTGGCTATGTGGCAGCCATCCTGGTGGGCGGCTTTTATATCGCCCGCGCCGGTTGGATGGCCGTTCAGACCACCCATTCCCTGGACATGAACGCCTTGATGACCATTGCTGCCGTCGGTGCCATCTTTGTGGGCGAATGGGCCGAGGGCGCGGTGGCCATGTTCCTCTTTTCGCTGGGGAACACCCTCGAAGCTTACACCATGGATCGCGCCCGCAATGCCATTCGCAGCCTCATGGACCTGAAACCTCGAACGGCCATTCGGCTGCAAGGGGACCGGGAACAAGAGGTCGCCGTGGAGAACCTGCGCGTCGGCGATCGGATCCTGGTGCGCCCCGGCGAGCGCATCCCGCTGGACGGCCAAGTCCTGACGGGCGAGTCGGCGGTCAACCAGGCGCCCATCACCGGCGAGAGCGTGCCCGTCGACAAAAGCCCTGGGCACGAGGTCTTTGCCGGCACCGTCAACGGCCACGGCGCCCTGACGGTGGCCGTCACCCGGATCTCGACCGATACAACCATCGCCCGCATCATCCAGATGGTGGAGGAGGCCCAGAGCCAAAAGGCGCCCTCCCAGCGTTTCGTGGATCGCTTTGCCCGCGTCTACACGCCTCTGGTCATTGCCGTGGCGGCCGGCGTGGCGGTCGTTCCGCCTGTGGCCGGCGCCCTGCTGGGCCTGGGGGAGTGGGGCACCCTATTCGGCGAATGGGTCTATCGTGCGCTGGTGCTGTTGGTCATTGCCTGCCCCTGCGCCCTGGTGATCTCGACGCCGGTCAGCATCGTCAGTGCCATCGCCAGCGCGGCGCGTTCTGGGGTCCTGATCAAGGGCGGAGCCTATCTGGAGGGCCTGGGCTCGCTCAAGGCCATCGCCTTTGACAAGACGGGCACCCTCACCGTGGGCCGGCCCCAGGTGGTCGACATGCGCTGCGTCCATCACCCGGAAGGGCTCGCCTGGACCGAATGCCCCGACTGCCGGCAGATGTTGGCCCGGGCCGCGGCCGTCGAGCGCCGCTCGGAACATCCCCTGGCCCAGGCGGTGGTGCAGGCCGCCCAGGAACAGGGGGTGGACTCGCTGCTCCCTGCCGCCGAAGCGGTAGAAGCCCTGACCGGGCGCGGGGTGCGCGGCCGGGTGAATGGCCACACGCTGACCGTGGGCACCCACGGCTTTGTGCACGAGGAATATCCCGAATTGGCCGAGGGCCCCTTCTGCGACGCCGTTCACGCGGCGCAATCGGCGGGCCAATCGGTGATGGTGGTTCAGGAGGATGGCCACGGCGTCTTGGGGTTCATTGCCGTCTCTGACGCGCTGAGGCCTGGGGTAGCCGGGGTGATGGCCGACCTAGCTCAAGTGGGCATCGCCCATACGGTGATGCTCACCGGCGATAACCAGGCCACGGCCCGATCCATCGCCGCTGCCGCCCAGGTGGGCGAGGTACGGGCCGATCTGTTGCCCCAGGACAAGGTCCAGGCCCTCGAATCGCTGTTGGCCGACTATCAGAGTGTGGCCATGGTGGGCGATGGAGTGAACGATGCACCGGCCATGGCCCGGGCCACCGTGGGCATTGCCATGGGGGCGGCCGGCACCGATACCGCCCTGGAGACGGCCGACGTGGCCCTCATGGCCGACGATCTGAGCAAACTGGCCTTTGCCGTTCGGTTGAGCAAACGGGCGCGGGCCATTATCCGACAGAACGTCGTATTTGCTCTGGGGATCAAGGCGGTCTTTTTCGCCCTCGCCCTGGCCGGGGTCGCCACTCTGTGGATGGCCGTCTTTGCCGATGTGGGCGCGTCGATGATTGTCACCTTGAACGGGATGAGGTTGCTGCGCGAGAAAGGCTAGATACTACTCCCGGTGCATGCGCACCGGGAGATTGAACGATTGGATCAGGCAAAGGGGGTCACCTGGGCCGCCTGGGGCCCCTTGACAGACTCTTCGATATCGTACAACACGTCCTGACCATCATCCAGGGCGGGTAGGCCTCCCTCTGGGGTGGGGACGACGCTGTTGCGGTGGAAAAACAGCTCCTTGCCACTGTCCTCGACGAGAAAGCCATAGCCCTTTTCCTCGCTAAACCATTTGATCCGGCCATGAAGCCTCCCTCCGTACCGCACCTTGTGGGTGCAGGTGGGGCAGGTGGTGGGCGTCTGGATCTCCTGGCCGCGATCGGCCATCCGTCGCTGGCTCTCGACGGTAAAGATGAACGGCTTGCCGCATTCCTCACAGGTGATCAGTGTATCTCGAAAGTTCATGTTATCTCCATTCTATGGGGCCTTGCCCCGCTACCAGGGATTGCCTAATCTCTTGACGGCATACTTTTTTCTGTGCCAGCTCGCGCGGGATTTGGCAATCCCGCGCTTTTGAACGTAGGTACATCCAGCTTACGCGGGGGTGACGTTCGTCAAGGGACGCACCGTCATACCCGCCGCGAGTGCCCTCGCGCATAAGCGCCTGCGTACTCGCAGGCAGCATCCATTCTGCACCGCACCACGTCCTGGCTGACTTGGGAATAGTCCTGCGTGCACTCATCCTTGGATTGGCGCGCTCGCCCGCGGGTTTCGCCCAGATCCCCTTCAGGACTTGGCTTTAGCCTTCTTGGGCTTGGAACCTGCCAGAGCCGTGAGTCTGCTGGCCAGGCCATGCTTGTCCTCTTCCAGGTAGGGCTCGCTATTGTCCTGCCGCTTGCCCGTGCCGGCCGCCGGTCGACCCAGCGAGGCCAGGGCCGACAGCGGCATCTTGGTCACCCTCCCCTTTTCGGTCACCAATACCAGATCCTGATCGTCGGTGGCCACGACCGCCGAGGCCACGAGCCCGGAACGGCTGGATAGTTTGGCCGCCTGCACGCCCCCACCGTACCGCTTTTGGGCGGGATAGTCCTGGACGGGGGAGCGTTTGGCAAAGCCCCTGTCGGTGATCAGCGCGACAAAGGCCCCGTCCTGCACCAAGCCCAGGCCCACCACGACGTCGTCATCGGCCAGTTTGATGGCCAGCACGCCCGCGGCCGACAAGCCCATGGGCCGAACCTCTTCCTCAGAGAAGCGGATGGCCTTGCCCTGGCGTGTGACCATTAGCAGTTCGCCCTGGCCGGCGCTGGCAACGGCCCAAAGCATTTCGTCGCCCTCTTCGACGCCCATGGCGGTGACAGATCCGCGGGTGGCCGCGGCCAGATCCTCTAACGCAATGCGCTTGATCCGCCCACCCCGCGTGGCCAACGTCACATAGATCTCGGGTGTATCCTCTTCACCGGTCAGGTGGGGGAGGGCCAAAGCCGCGACGAGCCTCTCGGGCCCGGCAAAGGATACCAGGCTGGTGACCGGGGTATCCTGATCGGCCGGGAGTTGGTGAAGGGGAACCATCACGGCCTGACCCGAGGCCGTAAACAGGGCCAGATCATCCTGTGTGTTGCCCCACACCTGAGAGATGGGCATGGCCTTGGACGAAACCCGAGGAACGCCCGACGACCGGATGATCTGCCCGTCCTGCCACAGGGTGACCAGCACGTCTTCGGCCTCCACCAGGTCGCGGGCGGTGTGGTGGCCCTTTTCCGAGTCGACGATGGTCGTGCGCCGGGCGTCGCCATAGCGCTGCTTGAGCGCCAAAAGATCCTCGCGGATGACGGCCCGGATCTTGGCCGGGCTGCGCAGGAGGCCCTGCAGTTGCTTGATCTCCTGGAGCTTTTCCTTGTACTCGTCGGCGATTTTCTTGCGCTCCAGGCCCGCCAGCCGCTTGAGGGGCATATCCAGGATGGCCTGGGTCTGAATCTCGGTCAACTCAAAGCGCTTCATCAGGTTGGCCTGGGCGGTTTCGGTGGTCCGCGATCGGCGGATGGTGTCAATGACCTCGTCGATGTGGTCCAGGGCCTTGAGCAGCCCCTCCAGGATGTGGGCGCGCATCTGGGCCCGTTCGAGCAGGTAGCGGCTGCGCCGGGTAATGATCTCCTGGCGGTGGTCCAGGAAATGGACCAACACCCGCTTGAGCGGGAGCATCCGGGGCTCGCCGTCCACCAACGCCAGCATCCTGATGCTAAAGGTGGACTGCATCGGCGTGAGTTTGAACAACTGCGAAAGGATCTCTCGGGCTTCGACGGTTCGGGTCATCTCGATGCACATGCGCATCCCCTGACGGTCCGACTCGTCCCGCAGATCGGTGATGCCCTCGATGCGGCCATCGCGCACCAGTTCGGCGATGCGCTCGATAAGGCGGGTTTTGTTCACCTGATAGGGCAGCTCGGTGACGACGATGCGGCTGCGGCTGCGGCTCATCTGCTCAATGTGCACCTTGGCCTGCACAGTCAGCCGGCCCCGACCGAGGGCATAGGCGTTGCGGATCAGGTCAATGCGGTCGCCATTGCCATCCTCGCCGGCATAGCGGTAGACCACCCCTCCGGTGGGAAAATCGGGCCCCTGGACAAAGCGGGTCAGATCTTCGACCGAAATCTCTTCGATGGTCTTGTAGTTGTCAATGAGGTAGACCAGGGCATCGCAGATCTCGCCCAGGTTGTGGGGCGGGATGTTGGTCGCCATGCCCACGGCAATGCCCGATGCGCCGTTGACCAGCAGGTTCGGCAGCGCCGCCGGCAGGACAGTGGGCTCGGTCAGGGTGTCGTCAAAGTTGGGCACGAAATCGACCGTCTCCTTGTCGATGTCGGTCAGCATCTCATCCGCGATGGCCGCCATGCGGGCCTCGGTGTAGCGCATGGCTGCCGGGCTGTCGCCGTCGATGGAGCCAAAGTTGCCCTGACCATCGACCAGCATATAGCGCAGGCTGAAATCCTGGGCCATGCGGGCCATCGATTCATAGACGGCGGCGTCGCCGTGAGGGTGATACTTGCCCAAGACCTCACCGACGATACGCGCGCTCTTTTTGTAAGGGCGGGTGGGCCGCAAGCCCATGTCGTGCATCGCGTACAGGATCCGCCGGTGGACCGGCTTGAGGCCATCTCGCACGTCGGGCAAGGCTCGGGCGATGATGACACTCATCGCATAGTCCAAATAAGCGCCCTGCATTTCGTCGTCAATATCGATCTGTCGAACCGTACCAATTTCCATTCACATTCACCTGGGGTAAAGCTGGATCATCACTCTGTTTCTCTAACTATACGCGATTTCGCAGTGATTGTCAAACAAACGTGCGAACCTTCCGGCAAATTCCACGGTTGACAAGGGGGAGGTTCCGTGCTATGCTGCCCTGGCAGG
>CAZNQW010000190.1:0-7799 GCA_964575225.1 uncultured Anaerolineaceae bacterium
GCTCTTCCGATCTCATAGTGCACCGACCTGCGTCCGGGGTCGTACACCAGACCCAAGGTGCTCCACGACCAGACGTTGTCAAATACCTCGATTACGTCGCCGGCCGCGGCCAGCGACGGCGTAGAGGGGGGGGCGTCGGGTGCCACGGGGGCCGCCGAGTCCGAGAAGGTCGAGCCGGGGGGCGGAGAGGTCGGGACCCGAACGGGGGGCTGCACCTGCAGGGAGGTCTCCACCGTCCACGCGGGCGACGGTTCGTCGCTCTGGGCCACAGAAACGGGAAGAAGGCTCCCCCCCAAGATCAGGAACAGCAGCCAGACCAGCACAAATCCAAGCCAAGCCCCAATCTCTTTCTTCATTCTTCTATCTCCTTCTGTGATTTTCATGTCAAGAAAACAGAAAAAGCGCACCCGCAGAGTGAGAATAACATAAAAGGGGGGCTGTGTCAAGGCTCTGTTGTTGCCGTCACGGCTTTTGCCAAGTCGGCCATTACTATCTGATTCGGCGCTCATCGCCCCCGTCTCGGGGGCGGCCCTTGCGCTTGGTCACAGAGCCGCGTCTCGAGTGCGTGCCTCTGGAGTGCCTGCCTTGGCAGGGCGCGCGCTGTACTCAGCGCCGCTGCCGTAAATTGCGCGCAAAAAACAGGGTGCGCGCTGTACTCAGCGCCGCTGCCGCAAATTGCGCGCAAAAAAAAGGGCGCCCGCGTGGGGCGCCCTTGGGACGGCGACTAGGCCTGGGCGGCGGCGGGCTTGCCCAGCCACCGCTCAGGCAAAAACAGCGACAGCACGTTGCGCAGGCCCACGGTGCCCACCAGGTTGACCAGGTAGGCCAGGAATCCCACCGAGACAAGAACCCCACCGAGGATGGCCAGGAGGGTGTTTGTCGAAAACTCTCCGCCCTCGTAAAAGGTGCGGCGAAGCATGCCCTGCGACCCGGCCATGCCCATGACGTAGGCCATGAACACCGAACCACCGATCCAGCACCAGAAATGGATCTGGATCAGGGGCTTGCTCCGATATTCGAGCTTGGTCAACATGGGCAGCAGGGCATAGAGCACGGCAAAGAGCATGGTGCCCACACCCGTCAGCAGGAAGGTATGGGCGTGTAGGGCGACCACCCACTGGGTGTTGTGAAAGACCACGTTGAGCCCCACGTTGGCCTGAATGAGGCCCGCCGCCCCGCCCATCATAAAGCCAAACATCGAGCCCAGGGCAAACTGGAGTGCCGGCGTCATCTTGACCGGGCGCGCCAGCCAGATGGTCATCATCGAGGCAAAGATGGTCAGGCCCATGGTAAAGAACTCGCCCCAGGTGATGAACTGCCCGGAGAGGATGCGCATGACCAGCGGCTGAGAGGTATCGCCCAGCAGGTGGTGGCTCCACACGCCCATCGACACCAGCAGGTCGACCATGATGACGGTCTTGACCACGTTGGCGCCGTACAACGGCCGCCCGGTGAGCATCGGGATCAGCAGATACCACACGCCGGCGGTGTACATCAGGGCGTTGCCGTCGGCCACCATGTCCAGGCCCCACCAATACCAGTTCTTGTAGATCAGGGCGTCGACGGCGCCGGGGTCCAGGGGCGATCCAAACAGGGCAAAGAGCCCGTAGACCAGGATCAGCGCCCCCGCGGTGAGCAGGACAATCGCGTTGATGACGGTGTCGATGGAGCCGCGCCCCACAGCCACGATAAAGACCGGCAGGCCGTTATAGTCCAGGTTGGGGGCGGTCTTGTCCTCCTTGCCCAGGAGTTTCATCAGGCGCGGAATGCCAAAGGCCGAGCGGAGGAACTGGAAGAAGGTGTAGGGGCGGTCGTCGCTCTTGCTGAGCACCGTCTTGAAAATGTTAAAGGCAAAGAGCAGAATGTTAACCATGACCAGCGCTGCGCCGACCATGAACAGGATGCTGCCCACCACCGGCACCCGGTCAAAGCTCACCGGCAGGGGCCAGTACAGGGTATAGGTAGCGTTGAACAGGGCAAAGAATCCCGACCCCCAGCAGATCATCACGCCGACGATCTGGAGCCAAAAGTTGACCACCACCAGCTTGGGGTGGCGGATCGGTTTGCCCAGGAGAAAGGGCACCAAAAAGTAAAAGGCACCAAAGACCGCCATGTAGATGAACCCATAAATGCCGACGATGGGGTGGGCGGTCAGCATCGAATAGTACAGCTCTTGGGTGTTCGGTTCGGTGGTGCCTGGGCGCACGTTGTTGAGCAGGGACTCCATGCCGTGCAAGGAATCGGCATCCCACAACTGGGTGCGCATCAGCATCCCTTCGAAACCAGACAGGGCCAGGAACAATAGCGCCAATACCGCGAATCGCAAGGTCCATTTTTCGGTCCAGCCAAGTTGGGTCATTGCCTCATCCTCCTCACTGAGTCACGCTAATGGCGTCGGGGATGTACATGTCCGAGTGGCGGGGACCCGAATACTCGGTTGACCGCACATCATACATCCCCGGCTGGTCGAATTTCCAGATGATGCGGTTCTGCCGGCCGGGCAGCACCTGCTCCTGGAAGACGAGGGTGCCATCTTGGCGAAAGACCCCCAACCCATAGGTCACGTCGTCGGTGGTGGCGACAAATTCCACATAGGTGCCCGCCTTGACCTGGATCCCTTCTTGGGGCAGCCGGATCTCATAGTCGCCGAATTCCACGTTCACCGTCTGGTCGGGTGCCGGCTTGGACCAGACCAACCATTGCTGCCAGGGGATCAGGGGCGACAGAGTGACGACGTTAAAGACCAAAAAGACCGCGATGAGAAAAAACAGCCAGTTGCGCTCTTTGTGATCCATGGCTACTCCCCTTTCTCCCGCACCTTGTAGGCAAAGAACAGCATGAACAGAGCCAGGACTATCACATAGGCTGTGTAGCCCCACCAAATGATGTCCGTCAGGTACATGCAAACCTCCTCCTTGAGTGTGAACTCGTGCCTCTTGCTGTTTGAACGACCTTGCCAGGGTTGTTGTGTGGTCTGTGGATGGCATGCTGTGTGGCCCGTCTGCTCGCGCGGGATCGCCAGATCCCGCGCCCTTTGCGGTGGATGAAAGGTTCGGTGACATCTACGGTGTCACACGTGTACCGCGCTCCCCTGCGGGCCAAATCCAGACGCTGCAACAACCCAACAATCTTGCCGATGGGTCTTGTGAGGTGTGCGTTTCCTCCTTTCTCCGGTTTCTGATCGAGCCCGGACGGGGGCCGGCTCTAGGGTGATTTTGCCCGCCCGACGGCGGCCCCGCCCGCCGGCTCCCGGCGCATTCCATCCCACAGATGGCACAGCGTCAGCCACGGATGGCGGACGATCATCCGGGGGCCGGCATAGCGCATGACGGTCCGGATGCGCTGTCGCATTTCGGGTCGGTAGCAGTGCACGGCACACCGGGCGCACGTCGTCTTGCCCTCCTGAAAGGGGCACTTTTGCAGGCGCCGGCGGGCATAGTCGAGCAACGGAGCGCATTCGGGACAGAGCGAATCGGAAGGACCATGGTGCCCGCGGCAATAGAGGCGGATCATGGCCTCGACGGTGCGGGCTTCGCGGCGCAATCTCGGCGGCAGGCGCCCCTCGTTTTGATCGTTCATGCTAAAGATAGATTCCTTTCGTACCGTCACGCCCGCGCCGCGCCGTCACCCCCGTGCCGCGCCGTCACCCCCGTGAAAACGGCGGTCCATGGCCTGGCCCACAAATGCGCCGTGTAGGGGCGACGCACGCGTCTCCCGAAATCCATGGGTTCTCGCCTGCGCGGGAACGACGACCTTAAGGGCGCCCTGGGCCGCACCTCATCGATGTACCCGCAAGCCACCGCCGTTTTACGGTCGCGCTGCCTGTTGGGTGCGCCTATCGCGCACCCAACAGGCCATCTGTAAGCCCTAAACGTTGGTGGTGGGAGCGGTCCTCTAGTTTCCCACCATCATGGCCGCAATGTCGCCCTGCACCGTCCCGATCGGTTTGATATCAAAGTTCTTTACGAGAAAATCGGTCACATTGGGCGACAGAAAGGCCGGAACCGTGGGCCCCAAGCGAATGCCCTTCACGCCAAGGTACAGCAAGGCCAGCAATACCGCTACGGCCTTTTGCTCGTACCAAGCGATATCGAACGAAATGGGCAGGTCGTTGATGTCGTCCAGGCTGAACGCCTCCTTGAGCTTGAGCGCGATCACGGCCAACGAATAGGAATCGTTACATTGACCTGCATCCAGCACACGGGGAATGCCGCCGATATCGCCCAGGGCCAGCTTGTTGTAGCGGAACTTGGCGCAGCCAGCCGTAAGGATGACCGCATCATCCGGCAGGTTTTCAGCGACCTCGGTATAGTAGCTGCGGCTTTTTTGGCGTCCATCACAGCCGGCCATGACCACAAACCGTTTGACCGCTCCCGATTTGACAGCATCGATCACCTTGTCGGCCAGAGCCAAGACCTGGTTATGGGCAAACCCGCCCAGGATACTGCCCGATTCGATCTCTTGGGGCGCCTTGCAGGTTTTCGCCAGGGCGACAACCGATGAGAAATCCTTCGACTCGCCTTGCGGCCTGTCGGCAATGTAGTGGGCTCCAGGAAAGTTGACGATGCCCGTGGTAAAGAGCCGGCTTAGGTAGGTGTTGTCCTTTCGGAGGGGCGTCAGGCAGTTGGTCGTCAAGAGAATGGGGCCGTTAAAGGTCTCAAAGTCGGCATTCTGCTGCCACCAGGCCCCGCCATAGTTGCCCACGAAATGGTCATACCTTTTAAAGGCCGGATAGGAATGAGCCGGCAGCATCTCACCGTGGGTGTACACGTCGACGCCCGTGCCTTCCGTTTGCTGCAACAGCTCCTCCAGGTCTTTCAGATCGTGCCCAGAGATCAGGATGCCTGGGTTAGACCGAACCCCGATGTTGACCTCCGTCATTTCGGGGCTGCCGTATGTGGTGGTGTTGGCCTCGTCCAAAAGGGCCATCGTCGTCACGGCCGTCGCCCCTGCCTTGATGGCCAGAGCGATCATTTCGTCTATGGACAGATCCTTGACCAAGGAGGCCAGGGCCTCCATCAGGAAGGCATAGATCTCATCCTTCTCAAAGCCAAGAATCATGGCATGATCGGCATACGCGGCGATGCCCACACAGCCGGAAACGAGCAACTCCTGGAGAGACCGCCTGTCCTCATTCTCGATCGCTGTAATACGCAGATCGTCGGACAGGGCCTTGGTCAAGACGGCATTCCGATTCTCTGGCGTCCAGGTGGCGCAATCGCACAGGGCGCCCGATAGGGCGTCTCCCACCTTGGCCCGAAGTCGATCCCGAATTGCCAGGCCTTCTTCGATCAGGTCGGTGATGGCCTCATTATCCCAGGCCCCATTGGTGATCGTGGTAAAGAGCCCGCGGGCGATAAAGCGCCCGGCATCCCGATCGACGACACCCATCTCCCCTAGCTTTTCACCATAGACCGCGATCCCTCGGCACACGAATCGGAGCATATCCTGCAAGGCTGCAGTCTCCTCAGTCTTGCCGCATACGCCTTTTACCGTGCACCCTTGATTCTTGGCAGTTTCTTGACACTGAAAACAAAACATCTGCATTCTCCCGATTTTTTGGTAATATTGGCTCCGCTGAAACAAGCCGTTTCAGGGGATGAAAAGGGTTGCATGTGGTGTGCGCGAAGCGCGCACACCGCATACAGTACCTCTTTTTGCGCCGACTGCCCTTTTTGCAGGGCAGTCAATATTCTGAACAGAATTGGTCTAACGATTGGGTGGCCCGCCCGCGTTCCTGACCCGTTTGGGGCAGCGGCTCTATGCCTCGACCACAGACGATTTTGGCTTCTCTGCGCGCTATCCCGGCCGCCGCGTTTCTAGTGCCCCAAGGTCTCGGTGCGGCGGGCGGTGCCAAAGACGCCGCTGGGCGTCGTCACGCCGCCCACCTCGGCCACCTTCTCCAGGGTGAGGGCGTCGTACACCCGCACTACGTTCCCCTGCCAATCGGCCACGTACACGAACTTGCCGTCGGCCGTAAAGCCGGGGTGCAGGGGCTGTATCCCCTCCTCGATGATCTTGACCACCTCAAAGGTCGCGGCATCCAGGACATAGATCCGGTTGGCCGGATCGGCAAACATCGTGTCGGCCCAGACGTAGGGATTGCCCGGATGGCTGCGGACGAACAGTCCCGGCCCCGAGGTCTCGACCTGGGCCACAATCTCCAAGCTCGACAGATCCCAGATGGTGATCTTGCCCTCGCCGGCGTGGACCGTGGCGCCATAGGCCGTGCCGTTGGCTTCCCATGTGGCGCCCGAGCCGGGGTGGGGGATCTGGCCTGTGGGGATCTGGGTCACCAGCTCCCACTGGGCCACGTCGATGACGGCCATCCAATGGTCGCCCTGCGAAGCGATAAAGAAGGTACGGTTGTCGGGGCTCAGAAAGCCATCGTGCAGAATGCGGCCCACCCCTTCCACCTTGTCGATGGGAAAGCCGGGCTGGGAATAGTCGATGCGCCACATCTGGCCCGCTTCTTTCAGCGCCAGGATAAAGTAGGGGCCCACCAGCTCGGGCGACACGTCCGAGACGATGGCCACCCGCGAGGCGACAAACTGGCCGTCGGGGTCGGTGCCCTCGGCGACGATGACCTGCAACGGCTCCAGCGTGCGAGCGTCGAGGAGGACGGCGGTGTTGGGCACAAAATTGCCGGCGATGAGGTACTGGCCGTCGTCCGAGATGGCCAACCCCCGCGAGTCGACGCCCACGCGCACCTGGGTCACCGGCTGGAGGGTGTACAGGTCGATCTTGAACAGCCAGCCGTCGCGGCCCAGGTTGTAAGCCCAGCGGTCGGAGGTGGGATCAAAGGCATAGCCGTGGGCGCGATAGCTGGCCGGCACGTGGGCCAGCAGCCGATGGCTGTCGCCGTCGAACACGGCGATAGAGCGCGCCTCGCGCTCGGTGACCAGCATCAGGTTGTCCAGGTTGCCGTCATGGGTGGGGGCGTCGGGCAGGGTGGCCTCGTCGACCAGCACCTGGCGGCTGGCTACGATCTGGTCCATCTCCCAGTGGGTCGCTTCGTCCGAGGGCTCGCTGCGGATTAGGTCGATCAGCGCCCGAATTTCCTCGTCGGTCATGCCCACGGGACCCCAGGCCGGCATCACCGTGCCCGGCTTGCCGTTTTTGATGATGTCAAAGTAAAAGTCGTCGCCGGCTTCCAGCCGCTCGGGGATGAGGGCCGGGCCCACGCCGCCTTCCCGGTCGGGTCCGTGGCAGCCGCCGCAGCTATCGCGGTAGAGTTCGACCACGGCGCCCGGCCCCGAGTCGGTGGCAAAGGGCAGGGTGGGAGAAGGCGTCGCCCCGCCCGAAGCGCAGGCCGCCAAGATCCATATGAGCGCGAAAAGCAATCCCAGTTTCTTGATCATTCATCCATCCTGGACGCACAAAATCCAACGAATGTGGGGAGCCCAACCATTCCCCGGGATTATACCAGTTGGTTCAGGCATGCGCCATGATCAAGATCATGCCCACCCATTCCCAGGGTTCGATGCGGGCACGATGAGGGAATCCAGTTTACCGATGCGCTTTCAGTATAAACCGAGAGAATGCGTCAAGGGGGTTCTCGTGGTCATAGGGCGACCGCAGTTATCGCATCAATTGGATAATGATACCTGATTGAGAAGGCTCACTGTGCTCCACCCGAAGGGCCATGCCGCCGGGAGGCGTGCTTTCTTGTAGTACAGCGTACGTGTGGGGGTGCCCGCGCACCCCCACACCCCGCGCCGGGGGGCGGCGGCCCCCCCCCCCCCCCCAATAAATAGGTGGCCGCGCGTGGTACCGGTTGATACGAGAAGAAGGGGGGC
>CAZNQW010000191.1:0-7587 GCA_964575225.1 uncultured Anaerolineaceae bacterium
CCCCACCAACACCCTAGCCTACACTCTTTCCCTACACGACGCTCTTCCGATCTTAGCCGGGCAACCGTGGCGGTGGGCCTGGCTGCCACCCAGTCGATGCACCGGCAAACACCGGTGCACCTATAGCCCACATCTGTGGGCCTCCCACCAGGGTGGGAACCGAATCAGGGCAATGGCCTGCCCAATGTGGGCAGGCTTGACCAAACATTATAAAAAAGGAGTTTGTGATGGCAAAGAATAAAGTACCCGCAGGAATGTTGGCCACCAATGAGCCCGATCTGTTTTTCGAGGACAATACCGTTGGCCGTGTGAAAAAAGAAGTCTGGGAGGCCAGTGACGCCGAAATCGATGCGATTCTGGCCGAGTATGGTGTGCCTTCGCCGGTAGAGTGGGGCAAACCCGGTTCCTACATCCAAACCACCACCCGCTGGCAGGTGGAAGAAAACCGCAAGAAAAACGACATCGTTTTTATCCCCGTGGGCTGCACCGAGCTGCACGGCGCCCACCTGCCCAGCGCCTCTGACACGCTGTACGTCAGCCAGATTGTAGAAGGCGTACGCCGCTACACCGAAAAGAAGGGGGCCGCCTGCAACCTGGCCCTGCCGCCCCTCAACTATGGCTCGCACCCCTATCACCACGTCGGGATGCCCGGCACCGTTCCAATCCGCGAAAACGTAGCCAAAGAGTTCATGATCGACGTCATGCTGGGATTGTGGAACGATGGGTTCCGCAAGCAGATCATCATCAACAACCACGGCCATCTGTGGATGCTCGAATCGGCCATCCAGCAGTTCCAGAAACGCTACCAGTTGCCCGGCATCTTTCGCGTGCTCGACTGGCACCGGGCGGTGCGCGAGTTCTTCCGCGTCACCGAAAAGGGCGGCAAATGGGACACCAACTTTGTCCACGCCGACGAGAGCGAGACCTCCCTGGGCCTGCTGCTCCACCCCGAAATGGTGGACATGAGCTACGCCGTCGACACCGAAGGCAAGAGCTACCTGCCCGACGGCCATTTCGACAAATCGGTCGATCCTTTCAGCCGGCCCAGCCGCTGGTCCGAGGGTGAAGGCCACTTTGCCATCGAAATCGCAGCGACGCCCGAGGGTGTCGTTGGCATGGCTACCCACGGCGCGGCCGAAAAGGCCAAGCGACCGGTAGCCGCCATCCTCAAGTACCTGACCTTGGTCAACGACGAGATCCTGTCCGTCTTTCCGGCGGGCACGGTGCCGCCCGTGGAAGAGGTCACGCTGCGCACCATCGAGGACATGGAGCCCTACCTGCGCACGCCCCTGAGCGAGGGTTGGAAGACCGTCTACGCCCTGCCCAAGATCGGCCAGGATACCTCCTTCTAGGTACGTCTGAAGCCTTCTTTTCCCCCTCTCTCTGAGCCGGTCAGAGAGAGGGGGATTTTTGTTGGTCCGTCGCGAGGGGGCGAAAAAACCGGACGGGCTACAAAAAGCTCGTCCGGTTCAAGATCCTGTACAGAAAAACGGCGTTAGCGGTCGGCTTGGGGCACGTAATCCGGAAGCTTTCTCTCGGCAAAGATAGGCGCCAACCGGGCAAAACGTTGCCGGCCGTTCACCAGCGGGATGCTGGGCCAGTTCTCGCCGATAAGGGGCAGGGCGTACCGCGTAAAGTCGTCGGTCACGTCCAGTCCACCGGGTGCCAACCACGACTGCGGGAAGCTGCGCTCCGAGTTGGCCACAAGGCCCAGCGGCGCCTTGTCGTAGCGCACATTGTAGAGCGGCCCCGGATCCCGTAGCAGCGTCGACATGTAGCCTGACCCCTCCTCAGCCGCGAGTTGGGCCGCCTTTTGGCCCACCCGGTAGGCCTCCTCCAGGTCCACCGTCGACGCATAGATCATATTGTGCCGCTGATCGGTGCCCGGGGCGTTGCCGCGGGCTGCCCCCTTGGCGGGCAATCCCCGTTCGTTCAGATAATTGACCACCACCCGCTCGACCGTCATCTTGCTCGACGAAAAGGTCGTGTGTCCGAACGAATCCTTGACTTCGCCCAGACTGCCCACCGGAAAGCCCTCGCTGACCACCAGCAGGCACCGCCCTCGCTGCCGAACCATGTCGTTGACGGCGTCGGCCAACTCGTCCAACGTGCGGTGCGACTCGGTCATGGCGATCAACAACGGCATCTCGCGCTGGGGATCGGCCAGGCGCGCCGCCGCCGGGATAAAGCCGATCTTGCGGCCCATGGCCTGCATCACCAGCACAGGATCGGCCGGACAGGAACCGGCGTTCTCTTCGTTGGCATTCTGCGCCATCAGCGCCCAGTAGCGGGCCACACTGCCATAGCCCGGCGTGTGGTCGATGAGCTTGACCTCATCGGACGCGGTCACGTCGCCGCCCACATCGTTGTCGATGGTCTTGGGCACCCCCACAGCCACCAGATCCAGCCCGCGGGCCACCGCCAGTTCGGCCACCTTGTGGGCGGTATCCATGCTGTCGTTGCCGCCGTTGTAGAAAAAGGTGCCCACGTCGTGGGCCTTGAACACCTCGATCACCCGCTCGAAATCCTCGGCCTGGCTGGCTTTGAGCTTGTAGCGGCAGGTGCCGATGGCGCCTGCCGCCGGCGTCACGCTCAACAGGCCGATCTCCTCGTCAGTCTGGGCCGATAGGTCCAGAAGCTCTTCTTTTAAAACCCCCTCGATGCCATGAAAGCCGGCATACACCCGGCCAAACCGGTCGGGGTAGCTGCGGCAACCCTCTACCACGCCCCGCAGAGAGGCATTGATCACAGGCGTCGGCCCGCCGCTTTGGGCCACCACCACGTTCTTGGGTTTGCTCATACTCATCCCCTTTCTACCCCCAAAAGGCCAGCACCCGACTAGGCGGTATAGGTCGTCGCCGACGTACTGCCGCCGCGCCCCGTCCAATTGGTGTGATAGAACTCGCCGCGCGGCTTGTCCACCCGCTCATAGGTGTGGGCGCCAAAGTAATCGCGCTGGGCCTGGAGAATGTTGGCCGACAGCCGGTCGGTTCGATAGCCATCATAGTAGGCCAGCGCGCTGCTAAAGGCAGGCACCGGCACACCGTGGGTCACCGCCTGGGCAACTACCCGCCGCCAGGCCACCTGGCTGTCATCGATGGCTTTTTTGAAATAATCGGCCAGCAGCAGATTCGCCAGGTTGGGGTCGCGGTCAAAGGCTTTCTTAATCCACTCCAGGAACTGGGCGCGGATGATGCAGCCTTCGCGCCACAACAAGGCGATGCCGCCATAGTTCAGCTCCCAGCCATACTCCTTGGCGGCCATCTTGAGCAACTGGAACCCCTGGGCATAGGAGCAGATCTTGCTGGCATAGAGCGCCTGGCGGATGTCCTCGATCAGCGCCTTCTTGTCCCCCTCATAGCGAGGATCGGGTCCCGCCAGGACCTTGCTGGCAGCCACCCGCTCCTCTTTGATGGCCGACATGAACCGGGCAAACACCGCTTCGGCGATGGTCGGCGCCGGCGTGCCCATATCCAGGGCGCTCTGGCTGGTCCACTTGCCGGTGCCCTTTTGACCGGCAGTGTCCAGGATCACGTCCACAATGGGCCGGCCTGTCTCCTCATCCACAAAGGCCAGGATCTCGCTGGTGATACCCACCAGGTAGCTGTCCAGCTCGCCCTTGTTCCACTCGGCAAACACCTCGGCCATCTCGGCAGGCTCCATTCCCAGCAGGTGTTTCATCAGGAAATAGGCCTCGGCGATCATCTGCATGTCGCCATATTCGATGCCGTTATGCACCATTTTCACATAGTGCCCCGCTCCGTCGCGTCCCACCCAATCGCAGCAGGGCGTGCCATCGGCCACCTTGGCCGCGATGGCCTGAAAGATCGGCTTGACGTAGGGCCACGCCTCGGGCGTGCCGCCGGGCATGATGCTCGGTCCCAGCAGCGCCCCTTCCTCGCCCCCCGATACACCCGTGCCGATGTAGCGCAGGCCGCGGGCCTCCAGGTATCGGGTGCGGCGGATGGTATCGCCGAAAAAGCTGTTTCCGCCATCAATAATGATATCGCCCTCGTCCAAGTAGGGGATCAGCAATTCGATGAAATCATCCACCGGCTGCCCGGCTTTGACCATCAACATCACCTTGCGCGGCAGGGCCAGCAATTCGCAGAACCCCTCGATGCTGTGCGCGCCGACAATGTTTTTACCCTTGGCGCGCCCCTCCAGAAACTGGTCGACCTTTTCCACCGTGCGATTGTACGCCGCCACGGTGAACCCCTTGCTCTCCATGTTCAAAATCAGGTTCTCGCCCATTACAGCGAGTCCGATCACGCCGATGTCTGCCTTTTTCATGTCTCCCTCTCTTCCCTTTCTCGGGTTAGGATCGCGCCCGAACCCGGTACAGCAATTCTCCGGCCTTGGGCACCATCAGGATGCCCTCTGCCTCACGGCCCTGCCATTCACTCAGATCGATGCTGGCGGGGTCCAGGTAGCCCAGGTTGACCCGCTCGCACCGTTCCCGCGGGATCGACGTGGCCAACGTCACCTGGATTCGGGGGCGTTCGATGCCGGTCTCGGCATCGTACTCGCCCATCCCCTTCAGGTGTGTCGAATGGGCCAGCACGCCCCACGGGTACCCCTTGAAGCGATCCCACTGCTTGGCGAAATAATCGCGCACGTGGTAGCCGATCTCGTCCAGCACCTTGCCGTGCGTATAAGAAATCTCGGTGATGTGCGGTGCATAGATGATCACCTCGCCGCCGTCGGCAATGGCCGGTTCCATCTTGTACATCCCTTTGGCCGCCGTCCACAGATCGTCGTACATGGTGGGCATCACTGAAAGCACGCGGCGGTACGGCTTGTCCACGTACAGCACGTGCAACTGGGACGACAGCCCCGCGGCTGCCTGCCAGGCCTCTTGGGGCGAACCCACGTACATCCCTGCCAATCCCTGATAGGTCACCACCAGGGCAAAGCAGAGGGTCGGCCGGTCGATCAGCGCCGCCGCCCGGTCGATGACGGCCCGCACCGGGGTGTGGGGTGTGCCGATCACCTCGTAGCTGGTGATGAGAGCCCCCAGCCAGTGGGTAAAGTTGGTCACTTCCGGGCCGCCAATCCCGGGGAAAAAGTACTTGTGGCCCCCCGAAAACCCCACCACCTCGTGGGGGAACACCGGCCCCAGGATGATCAACTGGTCATAGTCGGCCACCAACTTGTTGACCGTGACCGGCAGATCCTGCACCAACATGCCCTGCGACAGCTCGGCCACCTCCGCCTCGGGTATGACCCCCAACTGCATCAGGCTATCGGGTTGATCCCAGTGATGGTTGAACAGATGGACGCCCGCATAGGTGGTGGCCCGTTCCTCGGCGGTGATGCCCACCAGGCGGTTTAGCGCCTCGTCGCTCATAATGGGGTGCGTGCCCAAGGCCACCAGATAATCCAGCGCAGCCACCCGCCCCCACAGGTTCTCGTGAAACGCCCGAAACATCAGGGGCAGGGGCATGGTCCGCGTGCTATCGGGAATGATCACCAGCACCCGCCGGCCTTCCAGATCGACCTGGGCAAAGGCCTGGGCCACCAACGCCCGCACCTCGTCAGAATTCAGGAACTGGGCCGTGCTGCCCTGGCTCACCAACAAGTCTTTTACTGGTTCCATCTGTTCACCTGTCATTTCTTCCAAGGCGGAGTTTCGGGCAACAGCTTTTCGAACTCGGCAATGAGCATCGCCTCATAGCCGCCCGCGTATTCGCCCGCCAGGAATTTGTGTACGGCTTCCTCGTAAAAGCGCTTCCACGACGCGTCTTCGGCGCCGGGATTGATGGGGTAGAACAGGGCGTTGTTGGCCCGCGCCGCATTCATGTCCCCGGGGGCGTCGCCGATCATCAGCACATGGTCACTCGCATATTTGCCCGCCGTAGCCAACTTGAGGTGCTGGGCCTTGGTGCCCATCTCCTGCCCGGCGATGACCCGCACATAGCGGGCGATATCGTGCTCTTCCCACTCTCGCGTCAGCGCCTCCAGGGGCGTGGCCGATACGACGATCATGTCGGCCTTGTCGGCCAGAAAGGCCAGGCTCTCGCGCACGTAGGGGAAAGGAGGCACCCCATACACCATGTCGGTGATCGACTGGTTGACGCCTTCGGTCCAGGCCCAGGCCGTCGCCAGCTCGGCAGGCAGTTCCTCCTCAGGCCGGGCTGCCATAAAGGCCTGGAGTCCGTCGTTGCTCTTGGCAAAGGCCGGGTCGGCAATGAACTCGCGCAACAGCGGCGCCTCGGGGGGAGTCAGGTGGCGGGCCTGCACCTCGGGCCGCTCTCGCAATAGATCAAAGACCATCACCAAGGCGGGCCAGCGATTGATCCCGCGCCACTTGGAATAGAGATTGACAAACTCGGCCGCCTCGCGGGCATATTTGGACACCGCCTGCAGGTTCCAATGCTTGATAATATTGGGCGCAAAGCACTCTTTGTGTTTGATCTCCATCGTATCGAACGCACAGCCGTCCGAATCGATGCCGATGAAAAAGTCGTGTTCGGGTTTCAGATCGGCCAGGACTTGAGCTGCTTGTGGATATTCCATGAGTCTTCCTCCTTGTACGAATGCTCGGGTACTAGACGCCACTGAAGGCGCTAAAGCCACCGTCCACCGGAATGACAACCCCCGTGACAAAGGCCGACGCCTCAGAAAGCAGCCAGACGGTAGTGCCCACCAGATCGGCCGGAACGCCAAAGCGATCCATCGGCGTGTGGGTAATGATCGTCTGACCGCGCGCGGTCAGGTCGCCTGTACCTTCCTCGGTCAACAGGAAACGGTTCTGTTCGGTCAGGAAAAAGCCCGGCGCCAGGGCATTGACCCGGATCTTGGGTGAGTATTCCTGGGCAATGTGCACAGCCAGCCACTGGGTGAAATTGCTGACCGCCGCCTTGGCCGCTGAATAGGCCGGGATGCGAGTCAGGGGCCGGAAGGCATTCATCGACGAGATGTTCAGGATGGCTCCCTCACCCTGATCGACCATGGCCTTGCCAAAGACCTGGCTGGGCAACAGGGTGCCGAGAAAATTCAGGTTAAACACCCACTGCACCGCATCGGCCGGCAGATCAAAGAAGGGCAGATCCGCCGACGTCGTGGCCTGGGCCTTGTTGCCGCCCGCCCCATTGATGAGAATATCGACGCGACCGTACGCGTCCAGCACCTGGGCCGCGGCCGCTTCGATGCTGGCTTTTTCCAGCACGTTGCACTGGACGGCCAAGGCCTGGCCCCCTTCAGCCACAATTTCGTCGGCCACCCGCTGCGCTGCCTCCACAAATAGGTCGAGCACGGCCACCTTGGCTCCCAGCTTGCCCAGCGCTCGGCTCAGTTCGGCGCAGAGCACACCCCCACCGCCGGTCACCGCCGCCACTCGCCCCTCCAACCCAAACCATTGCTGCAAGAAACTCGCGTCCATCATACCTCCTCTTCAGATATCAGTTGCTATCCCCGCATAGACGCTGACGATCTTTTTTGCCGGACAATCTACAACCCCAAGCCTCTCTCGCGTCTGCTGCCCCTGCGGACACGGGCGTCTGACAATCCAGAGGCTCTCAACCCTTCTCGTCTCCTTGGGTCTCGGCCTCGATCGTGGCCCCCGGGCTGACGGCAAGGCGATAG
>CAZNQW010000192.1:0-7546 GCA_964575225.1 uncultured Anaerolineaceae bacterium
AGCGAACGTCGCCCCTGGCCCCGAGGGGCTTCCTCTGATCGGCAGCATCGGTACCTTGCGTGCGAAAGGGCCATTCGATTTCTGGTTCGATCTGTGGCAAGAGTATGGCGACGTTGCCCGTGCTCAGATGGGACCCCAGATCCTGATGCAGTTTGTCCGCCCAGAGCACGTCCAGTACATCCTGGTCAAGAACAAGGACAACTATGTAAAAGGGCTGAGCCACGAGACGTTGCGAATTCCGCTGGGAACTGGCATTCTGACCGCCGAAGGGGAACTCTGGCGGCGGCAACGGCGTCTCATGTCGCCGACGTACACCCCCAATGCCGTGCAGCGTTTTTCGGGAATCATGCTCGATGCCACGGCCAAGATGCTGGCCCGCTGGCGAGAGACTCCGGCCGACAGCCCGGTGGCCATCAACCTGGAGATGATGCGGCTGACCATGAGCGTCATCTCCCGATCGATCTTTACGGTCGACATTGGGGAGGATTTTGCCGAGGCGGGCCAGGCATTGACCCAAATCCTGGACTTTGCCAGCCAACGGTCCATTTCGCTGGTCACCCTTCCCCTATCGGTGCCCACGCCCGGCAATCGGCGGTTGAACCGGGCCTTGGCGACGATTGACGAGTTCCTGTATGGGATCATCGCTCAGCGGCGCCAAAAGCCACCCGGTGACGACCTGTTGTCCCTGCTGATGGAGATGCGCGACGAGGAGACGGGCCAGGGAATGAGTGCAAAGCAGCTGCGGGACGAGGTGCTGATCACCTTTTTTGCCGGCCACGAGACCACGGCCCAGTTGTTAACCTGGGTTTGGTATCTATTGTCCGAGCACCCCGAGGTGGAAGAGCGGTTTCACGCCGAATTGGAGGAAAAACTCGGAGGGCGTACCCCGCAGGCGAACGATGTAGAGGGACTTTTCTACCTGCGCATGATCATGGATGAAACCCTGCGCCTCTACTCACCGGTAGCCATCATGGCCCGCGACGCCGTGGAGGACGACGAGGTGGGAGGGTATGCGGTTCCTGCAGGCACCATCGTGACCCTGTCGCCCTATATGACCCACCGGCATCCCGAGTTCTGGGAGCGACCCTTGGAATTCTACCCTGACCACTTTGCGCCTGAACAGGTCGAGATCCGGCCTCGCTATGCCTATTACCCCTTTGGTGCCGGACAAAGGACCTGCCTGGGCAGGCATCTCGCCCTCCTAGAAGGTGCCCTCGTGCTGGCTGAGGTTGGGCAGCGGTACCGGCCCAAGTTGGTGCCAGGTCAGGAGATCAAACCCCATTGGTCAGGTACACTGCGACCCGACAAGGCCGTAATGATGGTTTTGAAGGAGCGTTGACGAGTTGCAGCAGGAGCTTGAGCGCAATCCCTCAATCGTACCCAGCGGGCCAGGAGTGAGCCTGTCATGAACAAGCGGATTTCCAATTGGCTGCGCCGGGTGTCGACGGGCTGGGTAGTCCTGGCGGCGCTTGTCATCTTTCTGCTCTTCACCGCCCTGGTACTGCCTCAACAGGCCCGCAAGGCTGCGCAAGAGACCGGCAGCGCCGATTCGCCGGACACATCCTTCTTTTACGCCCCTGATGATCTGTACCGCATGGCTGAGGCCTATGGCGAGCCGGGACGACAGGCCTACATCCGGGCGCGCTTTACCTTTGACCTGGTCTGGCCGCTGGTCTACACGCTCTTTTTGGCGACAGCCATCTCGTGGGTCTTTGGCCGGGCATTCGCGCCGGCCAGTCGCTGGCAGCGCGCCAACCTGGCTCCCGTGTTGGGCGCCCTCTTTGACTATCTGGAGAATCTGTCTACGTCGCTGGTTATGATGCGCTACCCGGCCCGGACGGCCGTGGTGGACCTACTGGCGCCCCTGTTCACGGCGCTCAAGTGGGGCTTTCTCGCAGCGAGTTTTCTCCTGCTTTTCGCTGGCATCGTGGTGGCGGTCTGGCGCTGGATCAAACGCAAAGCCCAGGCCTGAAGGTCAGTCTTGGGCGAAGGACGGTACAGGCAGAAACATGCACCGGCTAAAACGAACGTTGGCTGGGATTGTGCTATTGGGTGGCGCGGCCGTGCTGGTCAGCTATGCCTACAGCCTGAGCTTGGCTCCCGCCGCCCAGGCATCGCTGTGGGGCGGTGTGCGGGCGAGGTTGCTGCCAGTCTATGTCCCTTCGATGGCTTTGGCTATGGCTGGATACTTTGCCTTCACCTACTTTCTGCTCTTCCCCGCCAACCCGGACAGGCTGCGGGTGGCTAACCGCTTTGGCTACGGCTTGTTTCATGGCTTGTACCTGATGATCCTGCTCCCCTCGGCCCTATGGCTGCCGCTTACGTCGGCCATGGTCCAGCAGCCAAGCGGAACGCTGTGGTTTCTGATCCGGCTGGTGCTGGCCCTGGTGGGCGTGGCTTCGATCGGGCTGCTGCTGGCGCTTCTGGGTCTGCAGCCCCGCCAGCCGGCCCGAGTCTACTGGCTGGCCGTAGCCGGCAGCGTGGCCTTTTCCTTTCAGACGGCCGTATTGGACCTGTTTGTCTGGACGGCCCTTTTCCCAGTGGGAGTTGGTTGAACTATGAACCTGGATAACAAACGCTTGATCCTGACCGGCGCTTCGTCGGGTATTGGCCGGGCCCTGCTTCAGGAACTATCCCAGAGGCCGGTTCAGATCGTCGCAGTAGGGAGAGACGAAATCCGACTCAGGGATTCAGTAGAAGCAGCGGGTGCAGCCCAGGCCAGAATCCTGCCTTTTCCCTGCGACTTGGCGCGGCAAGAAAAAGTCGATCGGCTCTTTGCCTATGCCGTCGAGCAGATGGGCGGGATCGACCTGTTTTTCGCCAACGCGGGCTTTGCCTACTGGGAGCGGATGGGGGCGCCAGATTGGGGGCGCGTCGAGGCTATCTTTCAGACCAACGTCTTTTCCACGATTTACGCCGCCCAAAAGATGCAGGCCCTGTTCCCAGAGAGCGAGTATCGGGTAGTGATCACATCCTCGGTGCTGGGCCGGATCGGCCTGGAGGGCTATGGGCTCTATTCTTCAACCAAAGCCGCGCTGGATCGATTCGCCGAGGTGTACCGGCTTGAACGCGACAATCGGGGGCAGCTGGTCTTGGTCTACCCATTGGCCGTCCGCAGCGGCTTTTTCCAGGCAGCTGGCGGCGCTCCGGTACCCTGGCTCTCCCAATCGCCAGAGGCCGCAGCGCGGGCCATGCTTCGCGGCATTGAGAAGGACCAGGAGACGATCTACACTTCCTGGATTCTGCGACCCCTATTGCTTGTGAACCACCTGTTGCCCTTTGCCCGGCGCTGGTACCAAAAGCTCGACGGCAGAATCCAGCAGCGGCACTGGGCAACCCAGGCAAAAAGCGAGCCCAACCATGAGCGATAAACGGGCTTCGGTCTGGATTCTGGGCGACCAACTGCTGGCCCAGCTCGCCGGGCTCGGCTTCCGCGTGCCCGCTGGCCTGGTCATCGCGACACGGGCCTACGAGTGCTTTGTCGAGGGACAGGGCCTAGCCCGTCTAATCCGCATAGAACTGGGCCGCAAGCCCTTTGCCTCGATGCGCTGGGAAGAGATCTGGGACGTGGCTGTCCTAGACGAAAAGTGTCATCTATGCCTTGGGAGCAGCGGGTCGGCCCAAGTAACCCAAAGGGATGATTCGTCCCGAGTGACGATTCTTCACACGGATGTGTATTTTCGGCCAGGACAGCTACTCTGAACCCTCGAGCTCATCTTTGATCAGATGAAGGTTTTCGGCCAGGATAGGCCGAAGAATCCCGCTCTTTAGCTGTCGAATGCGATCGAATGGCGAAATCCTTCGCCGCCTCCGTTCCTCAGAATGACAGTCCTCTCCGACAGGCTGCCAGCACGTCAGTCTCCACGACGGATTGTTTGCCGCCAGATTCTTTGGGAGTCCACCCATTTGGAATTGTGTGTAACTGTCCTATCTATTGTGGTCCTGGTTGCGTATTGGAGAGCGTACTGGACTGTATACTGGACTCGATTGAGAAGAGCCATCAAATTGACAACAGCCATCAAATGGTGTACAATGTCCCAGAAGCGTAAAATAGCGTTTCGCGATTCTGGCGGTCATTGGCTATTGGCTTCGGCTGGCCCGATGCCTCCATCACAGAAGCCCCTGAGACTGATTCAGGGAATCGATCTGCGCGCGTTCCAATCCGGCTTGGTGCTGGTCTACCGCTTGCTCTTATACGAACCAATTGGAAGCGAAGACGGCTTCGCCATCACGATAAGGGAGTTGTCGATCGTGCACTATGATCAAATCATCCAACGAGGTATGCAGATCCTCAGGGATGCCATCGACTACTCTGTGCCGCTTCTCAAGGTACTGCCCGAGATCCGGGCGGCCGTCCCCGAGATGACCATCCCTGTCGATAGCGGATTCAAACGGGGGGCGGATGTCCTGAAGGCGCTGGCCCTCGGCGCGGATGGGGGTGTGCTTTAGCAGTTTCTTGCTTCTGGCCTTTGTGGCCAACGGTCCCCAGGGTGTGCCGGACATGCTAAACATCCTGAGCAAAGAGCGAAAGAGGAAACTGTCCATTACCGGATGCAGGGACATTGCCGGCATTGATTCTTCGATCATCCGATCACTATAAGGAGAGACTCTCATGTTTGACCTCGTTTTGAAGAACGGACGGGTTGTCGACGGGACGGGCAGTCCCTGGTTCCAGGCGGATGTAGGCATCCAGAATGGCAAGATCGTGGCGGTGGGGCAACTGGATGCAGCGTCCGAAACCCAGGTTCTGGATGTGACGGACCTCGTTGTCGCCCCGGGCTTTATGGATCCACACTCCCATACCGATTGCAGCGCCCTCAAGAACCGGGAGGCCTATACGTCCATCCAGCAAGGCATCACCACCGAGTTTGTGGGCAATTGTGGGATGTCGCCCTATTTCCCCATCACAGAACGTAACAAAAAGTCAGCGCTGATGGAAATGGCTGACCTCTTCGATGCCGATCTGGACAAGGTCGCCATTGGCTGGTCTGACTATGCGGGCTTTCGGACTGCGCTCCAGGACGGCGGTTTGGGGACAAACCTGGCGCCCTTTGTTGGTCACAACAATGTACGCAGCGCGGTCATGGGCGAAGAGGGTGAGGGCGGTGAGCGTTCCAAGCCGACTGGCGCCGAACTGGAAGAGATGAAACGCCTGGTGGCCGAGGCCATGGAGCAGGGTGCCTGGGGGCTGACCAGCGGGTTGGTCTACAAACCCGGCAGAAACGCTGCCACTGACGAGGTCACCGAACTGGCACGGGTCGTAGCAGAGCGGGGAGGCACCTACATGTCCCACATCCGGGGTTACCGTTCCCCGGAGGGCCTCAACGAGTTTATCAGGATCGTAGAAGGTTCCGGGGTTCGTGGAGTCCTCTCCCACTATTCTGCTCGCTGTTTCGTGCAGCAAAAGCAACTGGTCGGCCCCCTGCCGGAGGAGCTCCTGGGCATCATCGACCGGGCGCGGGACGGGGGCGCCGAGATTTACCTGGATGTCCTACCCTGGGGAGGCTATAGCAGCTCATCCATGATCCATTTGCTTCTCGAGACGCAGGACAAATTCGACGAATCGGGTCACAGGCTCACCTTTGGGCAGTTCATGGATATGCTTCGTGACCCGGTCGAACGGCAGCGGGTTGAGGAAAGAGCCCGATCGCGGGCTGCCAAAATGGAGGATCTTAGCGATGCCAAGGATGTAGATTGGCAGTTCGGGGATATGTTCATCGTCAATCGCTCGATCCGTTTTCCCGAGTACGTTGATCGCAGCCTGGCCGAGATTGCGGAAGCGCGGGGTACAGATGTCGTTACTGCTGCTGCGGATATCCTCCTGGAGGACGAAGGGAATACCTTCTGGGGAAGCCGGCAATGCGAGGCGGACCTGAAACAGATTATCCAGCACCCGGCGGCCATGGTCTCCACGGACGGCAGTGCCCTGGAAAAGGATCCGCCCTTTGTCAGCTTGCGTAGTGTCCTGTATGCGCCGGCTGTCCGGCTCTATGGCTCGTTCCCCAAGGTAGTGGGCGCGTATGTTCGCGAGGATCGGCTCTTCTCTCTGGAGGAAGCCATCCGGAAGACGACGTCACTCCCCGCGCAGGCCATCGGTTTGGTGGATCGGGGGCGTATCGAGCCCGGTATGTGGGCTGATATCTGCGTGTTCGATCCCGAACGCATCGCCCATATGGCCACCTACTTTGAACCACGGCAGTTCTGCGTGGGCATAAAACATGTGTTGGTGAACGGCCAGTTGGCGATGAAGTCAGGAAAGCTGACGGGCGTTCGTTCTGGGCAAATTCTGACCCCTGCGTTTGCGTGAGGCCAAGGAAATGTCCGGTGATATCCTTGTTCTCTGCGGGTTGGGTTTCGAAAGGAGGGATGGCATAAAGGCATTGACCCAGCTCGCAAGGGGCCACTGTAAGTTACAATATCTAGGGAAAAAACGGCAAACAAAAGGAGGCTTTACGAATGATTAGCAAGAAATTGGGACTGGCGCTGGCCCTGGTAATGATTGCCACGCTGGGGCTTGCCGCCTGTGGACCAACTCCTGAACCTGAAGTTATCGAAAAGGTGGTTACTCAGGAGGTGGAGAAGATTGTACAAGAGACGGTGATTGTCGAGACGGAAAAGGAAGTGGAAAAGGAAGTGACCCGAGTGGTCACGCCGGAGACCGAGCCAGTGGCCTTTGAGGGCACTGTCGTTGTCGGCGACTACCAGGAGCCCAAGGGGCTGATCTACCACATTCATCAGCAGGCGCATACAGTCACTATCCTGCACTCCATCTACTACAGGATGCTCAATCTCAACGAGAACGATGAAATGGTCCCGGAGCTGCTGGCTGAAGTGCCGACCCTGGAAAATGGCGGCATTTCGCCGGATGCCAAGACCTGTACCCTCAAGTTCCGGGATGGGTTCACCTGGCATGACGGCGAGCCGGTCACAGCCGAGGATTTCAAGTTCACCTGGGAGTTCATCATGGACCCCGCAACCCTGGCTCAGACCATGTTTGGCTGGGATCGGATCTCCTCGGTCGAGGTGCCTGATCCCTTGACAGCCATTGTCAACTTTGACGAGGCCTATCCGACCTTTGTCGAAGCGGTCTTGTTGAACCCGATCATGCCCAAGCACCTTCTAGAAGGTCTGGAGGACCCGGGAAACAGCGACTATGCCCGCAACCCCGTGGGCAATGGGCCCTTTATCTTTAAGGAATGGCGACCGGGTGACCAGATCGTGGTCGAGGCCAATCCCAACGCGCCACTGCCGCCAAAGCTGGAGCGGATCATCTTCAAGTTCGTGCCCGATCAGAACACGATGCTGGCCCTGGTTCGCGTCGGCGACATCGATGTGGCCTGGGACATGACCGAGAATCACGTCGCCGAACTGCAAAAGATGGACCATGTGGAGACCGTGCTCGTTCCTGGGGGTGCTGTTGAGCGCTACTACTTTAACTTCCGCAATCCCCAGAACTTGGGCGAGCCCCATCCCATCTTCACCGACGTCCGCGTCCGCAAGGCGATTGCCATGACGATGGACCGTTTCACCTTGGTGGATAAGGTGC
>CAZNQW010000193.1:0-7479 GCA_964575225.1 uncultured Anaerolineaceae bacterium
TGACAGACATAAATGACGGGGATCTGCCAGTTGGCCGCCAGGTTCATCGATTCGTGAAAGCCACCTTCGGCTGTGGCGCCATCGCCAAAGAAACAGACGGCCACCTGGTCGGTACGCCGCATCTTGATCGACAATCCCACGCCGGTGGCAATGGGCAAGCCGCCGCTGACGATGCCGTTGGCGCCGATGATGCCCTGGCTGAAATCGGCGATGTGCATCGAGCCGCCCTTGCCCTTGCAGTAGCCGGTGGTCCGCCCGTATAGCTCGGCGAACATGTACTTGATATCGCAGCCCTTACCGATCACGTCGCCATGGCCGCGGTGGGTGCTGGTGATGTAGTCGTCGCGCCGCAAAGCGGTGCAGGTGCCCACCGGCACCGCTTCCTGTCCTTGCGATAGGTGCAGGAAGCCGGCAATCTCGCCCGCTTCAAAGTGTTTTTGGGCTGTGTTCTCAAAGCCACGGATGAGCCGCATGCGCCGGTACATGGCCAACAACTGCTCTTGAGTCAGGTCTTGGGGTGGTGCTTCTTTCTCTTCTGTGTTCACGATACCTCTCCGCTGGTCTAAAATGGAATGATGGACGTCGGGCCGGCCGCCGAGGCGGTTTGCGCCCTGCCCGTTACGATCGGGTCAAAAGCAACATGGGGTCTTGGATCAGTTCGGCGATCCGATTCAGGAAGCGAGCCCCTGGGGCGCCGTCCAAGATACGGTGGTCAATGACCAAGCTAAGGGTCATCATCGGTCGTACATCAAGGCTGTCGACCTCGTCAACGACAACCGCCTTGCGCACAATGCGCCCTACGCCCAGAATGCAGCATTCGGGCAGGTTGATCACAGGCGTAAAGCCCTCCACGCCCAGCATCCCTAGGTTGGTGATGGTAAAGGTCCCGCCGCTGAGTTCATCAGGCAGGAGGCGACCTTCGCGAGCGGCCTGGACCAGTCGAGCGCTCTCGGCTGCAATCTGGGCTGTGGTCAGGTGGTCGGCGTTGTGAATTACAGGCACCAGCAGCCCTCGATCGGTGTCGACGGCGACTCCGATGTTGATGCGGTCGAGGATCTCGATCTGACCTTCGCCCAGGCGAGCGTTGGCCTCGGGATGCTCGCGCAGGGCAGCCGCGCAGATCTGGACCAAGAGATCGTTGTACGAGACGGTCTTGCCCTGGGCCTTGAGCCGTTCCCGCCACCCCATTAACTCGCTGACGTCGACCTCGCGAAAGAGGGTGACTCGGGCTGTGGTGTGAGCGCTGTGGGCCATGCCTTGGGATACGATTTTGTGGACCCCTTTGAGGGGGATGGCCTGGGCCACCTGGGGCAGGCCCGGCTCGGGCAGGGTGGGCGCCCCCGGTTGTTGGCGAATGCGGGCGGCGGCTGCCTCCAGCACGTCCGACTGGGTGATTTTGCCTTCGGCGCCGGTGCCGCGCACACCGCTCAGATCGAGGCCGAGGGCCGCTGCCAGGTTGAGGGCCACCGGGGTGGCGCTGATGGCCTGGGCCGCAGGTGCAGTCTTGGCTGCTCCGGGCGCTTTGGCAAGGTCGGCCGCAACGATCCGGCCCTGGGGACCGCTCCCCTCGATAGACCCCAGATCCACGTGAGCCTGGCGAGCCATGGCGCGCGCCTTCCACGACGCTTGGATGGGGCCCTCGACGGGGGCGATGGTCTGTGGGGCGGGACCCGGAGCGGGGACTGTTTCATCCGGTTCGACGGGCGCGACGGCAACCTGGCTGGGCTGCCACCCTGCGGGTAGCGTCTCACCGCCTGCCGTACCGACGGCAATGGTGGTGCCGACGGGCACTTCCTGCCCGGCAGTTACCAGGATGCGGGCCAGGATCCCTGCTTGGCGGGCTTCCACCGCGACGACCGACTTGTCGGTCTCGACGCTGAAAATCTCCTGGCCTTCCGAGATCGGATCGCCTTCCTGCACGAGCCATTCGATCACAGAGCCTTTTTCCATGGTGAGCCCCAATTGGGGCATGGTGATTTCAAATGGCATAATACCCTCTTTCTTGTAGTCTGTAGCGAGTGGGATGATAATTTATTCCAGCCCAGCAATCTGCTGGAGCATGTCGTTCCAGGCCTGCTCGTGTTGCAGTTCCAGGAGCTGGCCGATGGTGAATTCGAGCTGGCCCATGCAGATGGTATGCCAGCTCTTGCCTTCGATAAAGGCCGCGTGCCCCTCGTCGGTCGAGATGTCGATACCGATGAGGGACCGGCAGTTTACGTCGCCAAACTCGCGGCGAAAGTCATCCATGTGGCGCATGAGGATGCGACGCGTCACCCGTTTGGTCTCTTCATAGTCGTCGATGCGGGTTGCCGCAAGGCGACCGATGGCCATTGCCGCGCCCGAGATCGCGCCACAGATGCCGCCGCTCCAAGCCACGCCGCCGTTTAGTGCCAGGGCAGGCGACGAATCCTCTGCATCGGGCAGGCCAAACGCTTGGGATAGAACCATCAGGCTGGTTTCGGCACAGCCATAGTGTCTGTCTTCGCTGAGAAAATAGTCCCGGGCCAGATCAATGGCTTCTTGCTGATTCATCGGTCGTCTCCTGTTCGACGGGTGGCTGGCCCAGATCCTCGATGTGGCGTTTCATGGCTTCGGCGGCGCGGGCAGGATCGCGCGAGGCGATCTCTTGGAGCAGGATCTCGTGTCGTCGGGCCAATTGTTCCAGATCCAGGCTGGAGCGGCGTGTGGTGACGATGGTCCAGTAACCAAACTGAAGGGTTTGCCACAGTTGGTATAGCACGCCGTTGTCGGCGATCTTGAAGATGGTCCTGTGGAAGCGATTATCCAAGCGGATCATGCGTTCCATGTCCTGTTCTCGCGCGGCGCGGATCATGTCGTCCAATGTGACGTGCAGCTTGTCGACATCCCCGTCGGTCAGGACTTCGGCAGCCAGCCGCGCCGCCAAAGATTCTAGAGCGGCGCGCACGGTATAGACCTCGCGCAGTTCTTTGGCCGAAAAGGAGCGGACCGAGGTGCCTTTGAACGCTTCGTTTTCCAGAAAGCCCAAAAGGACGAGATCGCGGATGGCCTCGCGGACGGGTGCCTGGCTGACGCCCAGGCGCTTGGCCAGGGAACTGGCCACAACCCGGTCGCCGGGCAGGTATTCCCCGTTCATGATCGCTTCGATCACAAACTCTTTGACGCGGTCGCCCAAGACGACGCGCGGCAGCGCCCCATTTTCTGGATCTGAGGATAGCTCGGAATTGACCATCGTTAACTCTTTCGGGTTGCCTGTTCGCGGCCCTTACCCTTGAATCCATGTCCATGCTTGCCCCCATCGGAGGCCCTTGGAGCCTTTTGGGCAAGAACCTGGGACATTCTACAACAATTTCTCAACTTCGTCCATCATCAACTGCGGGTTGGCGGCGCGGATAAAGTAATAGGGACGGACGGCAAATCGGTGGACAAAATCGGCTCGTTTGGCGCGCAATTCGTCATTGTCCAACAGGGGCATGACGATGCCCGGCGCCAATACGAGGTGGAGTCCCAAGTAGTTCATCACACAGTGCATGCTTTGGAACTCTTTTTCAAACTGGTTAAGCTCGGACACCTGGACGCTGTAGTTGCCATCGATAGCCGGGACGATGACCAAGTCCACATTGCAGGGTTCATCGTAGGTGATGAACTCGGGCGTCTCGTCAAAGAATTTGGCCACGCCCTGGTCCTGATTGGGTTTATCGGCCCGCTCGGTGCCCTTGGAACGGGTGCGCAGGAACACGCTTTTGGAGCCGGTGACTACCCAGCCCCGGTCATCGGTTACCGTCGTCTCAGTGGAGACAAGCAGGCCACCGCGGCGACTGCCCTCAATCTGCGCCATGGTCTTGCCGTGATTCGACTCGCCGCTGATAAACAGGATGGTGCGGTCGCGATAGCGGATCGCGGATGAGTGGAAAGGGTGCAGTCCTAACTGCTCCATGCGCAGCGCCAACATGGAGACGATCGTGGTCTGGACCTCACCCTGGTACCACTCGCCGTCCAGGTACAGCGTTTTGCCATCATAACGGATGCTTTTTCCAGCGGCGTCCTGAGCCCAGACAATGTCCGGCTCGGGGCGGGTGGTTTTGGGTTCGATGGTCACGCTGGCCAATCGATAGGCCAGGAAAGCCAGTTCATCCAGCACATGTTCTCGCGGCTGGGAGCCGTAGATGTCGAAACGCAAGTGGGCCCCGCCCGAGGAGAATTCTTCGCTCAGTTGCAGCATGCGTCTACTCCTTTCTGCCGTAATGGCACCTGATGGCAGGGTGGCTGATTGCCCTGCCAAGGTTTTGCCCTCAACCCGGCCCGCCTTACAGAGATGTGATGGGCCGGCTTTGGAGCAGATAGACGGTGTCGCCTTCGATACCCCACTCGATATCCTGAGGACAGCCAAAATGAGTCTCGATTAGGTTGCCGAGTTGCACCAGTTGCCGGAGGTGTTCGTCGGTCAGGACGCGGGCGTTGGCCCGGTCCTCAGGGACCGTGAGCACTTCTACGCCGCCGCGCCCTTCACCTGGTTGAAACTTGCGGCTGAACATAATCTTTTTAGTCGGTACAAACTCGAAGGCGATCTCACAGGTTTCGCGGTCGATTTTGTAGTGGTCGGGGGTGATCTGGCCCGAGACGATGCCCTCGCCCAGGCCCCACACGGCTTCGATCACCATCTGGTAGGGGTTGCGGAGAACCGGATCGACAGTAAAGCTGACCCCCGATTGTTCCGAGTTCACCATCTTTTGTACGACGACGCCCATCGATACGTCAAGGTCCTCAAAGCCGCGCTGGCTGCGGTAAAAGATGGCCTGCGATGTGAATAGGCTGGACCAGCACTTGCGCACGGCCTGGAGCAGCTCTTCTTCACCGATGACGTTCAGGATCGTGTCCTGTTGACCGGCAAAACTCGCGCCGGCCAGGTCCTCGGCGGTGGCGCTGGAACGGACGGCCACAGGCTCGTTGTCGCCCAGTTGGCGGTAGCTGGCCACAATGGCCTGTTCCAACTCGTCAGGGATGGGGATCTGGACAAACAGCTCGCGGATGCGCGGTTCAATGGCCTGGACTGCCTCACAGGCATTGCGGTCTAACCCGTGCAGGAGGCTGTCGATCTGGGTAGTGAGGCCGGCCTGTTGAATCAGCAGTCGATAAGCCGGGGCCGTGATCACAAACCCCGGCGGCACCGGCATGCCCGCCCGGACCATGTCACCCAGATTGGCGCCCTTGCCGCCAGCCAGGGGGACGTCGTGCCGTCCAATCTCATCGAACCATACAATCAATTTCTCAGCCACTGTGTACCTCTTATTGACTGGCGGTGACGCCGCCGTCGGCAAAGATGATCTGTCCGGTGATAAAGTCGGCAGCCGGGGCGGCCAGATACACTGCCATCGCGGCGAGATCGATGGGCTCGCAAATGCGACCCAGCGGGATGCGCGCCACCAACGGGTTATAGAAGCCTGGGTCCTCCAGATAGCCCTTGACCAACTCGGTGCGAGTAAAGGTGGGGGCGATGCCGTTGACCGTGATATTGTGCTTGGCCCACTCGGTGGCGAGCTGCTTGACCATCAGGTTAAGCCCGCCCTTGCTGGAGCAGTAGGCCACATAGCCGCGGTGGATGCCCAGCATGCTGCGCACGGAACTGACGTGGATGTGTTTGCCGCCTTTGGCCGGAATCTGGACCCGAGCCACTGCCTGTGACAGAAAAAAGGCCGCCTTCAGGTTGAGATCCAGGATCTCGTCCCAATGGCTTTCGGTAAAGTCGATGGCTGCCGCCTCGCGATGGGTGCCCGAGCTGTTCACCAGAATGTCGAGCTGGCCATAGCGGTCTACAATCTGCTCCACCCGGTCGCGAACGCCCTGGACGTCGAGGACGTCCATTTCCATTCCCCATGCCTTGCCGCCCGCCGCTTCGATCTCGGCAGCCAGCTTTTCGACCTTGGCGCCGGTGCGGCCGGCCACGACGACCGTGGCCCCATAGGCGGCTAACCCTTCGCAGATGGCCGCGCCGATGCCGCCAGCCCCGCCGGTTACCAGGGCCACCTTGCCCTGGAGGTCAAATAGTGTTCGATAGGCTTCCAGTGAACTCATGAGTCTCATCCTTTTCTTTGTCGTACTAGCCGCCGGAAATGTGCGGCATCATTAACACAGTGTCGCCGTCTCGTAGAACGCGGCGGATGTCGGTCTCAAAGTGGCCCGAAACGCTCACTTGCCAGCCCGCTTCGCGGATCACTTCCTCGGGCGAGCAGTCCAGGTAGGTGTCGATGCCCAGATGGACGATCAGGTCGGCCAGTGTGGCGCCCTCGGGCAGCGTGATTTCGGCCTGACCGCGGTGTGCATCGGGAGGCAGGCAAGCTCGTAATATCTCAAAGAGGTGAACCCGAATGTTCAAAAGGTTCGGTTCTCTCCTTTTCGGTCGAGCATGTCGCGCATCAGGCGCACGGCCATCTCGCCCACGGCCGGATCGTTGAGATGGGTATCCATCTCGACAAGGCGTACATGGCCCGGCAGGCAGGCTCTGATGGTATCGATAAAGGCCCGATCGGCCTCGGGGTCGTGCAGCGGCTGTCCTGGGCGGGCGAACGCGCCAAAGGCGTGGAGCGGCAGGATCAGGGCTGCGGGCCCGGTCGATTCGGCCAGGCGCTCGGCAATCAGCCGGGCCACCGCGGCCATTTCGTCGGCCGAGGTGCGGACCAGGCTGATGGTCGGTGTGTGGATCATGGTCTTTCGGCCCGCATACTTGGCTGGGAGCTGGTCGATGGGGCCTTCGATGATGAAATCAAGCCCACCCGGTGCCACCACCTGGGGGATGCCTCGCCGCCCCGCGGCGCGCATCCGGTCGGGGCCTGCGGAAAAGGGGCCATCGACCAGCAGGGCCACCATTTCCCCTGGGGTTAGTTCGAACAGGCCCTTTATTACGCCGCTGTCGATCATCTTTTCCATCGACTGCCCGCCCGGACCCACTGCATGGAAGGCGATCACTTCCCAGCCGTCTGGATCGACCAGGCTTTGGATCTGGCCCACCAGCGCCGTCGACACGCCCAACATCGAGGCGGCCATGACCCGTTTATCTCCCGACCGGATTGGCGCGCCCACGCGGCTCATGGCGACGATGGCCGCGGCCGCGTTGGTAAAGATGGTGCGGGTCAGGGCGTTGATCCCGGCCACGTCGGCCACCGAGTGCATCAGGGTGAGGTCTTTGGTGCCGACATAGGGGCCAAACTCGTTGCGGCCGCTAGCGATGGTAGAGACCATCAACGTGGGCACGCCCACGGGGAGCGACTGCATCACGCGCGTGCTGAGGGCGGTGCCACGGGAACCGCCGATGCTCAGCACGCCCCCTAACTGCCCCTCCACGAGCAGGGCCCGCAGAATGACGCTTGCTCCCTCGGCCATGGTCACCAGAGCGCCTGTTTTGTCTCCCTGTTGGATCAGGGCGGAGATGCTGCTGTCTGCCGCAGCGGCTACCTCAGATCGGAAGAGCACACGTCTGAACTCCAGTCACGAGATTCCATCTCG
>CAZNQW010000194.1:0-7365 GCA_964575225.1 uncultured Anaerolineaceae bacterium
GGCATCCGAGATACTGAGCGGTGACTGGAGTTCAGACGTGTGCTCTTCCGATCTGTACCTGAGAACCTACCTGCCCATCATCGTCCGGAATGACTGAGGCGGGACACCCACAGACAGCCCTCTGGAGACCGGTGAGATCCCCTCACTGGTCTTTCTTGTGGGAATTTGTGGGATATGTGTGGGATAATTGTGGGATAATGGCTATCGGCGACGATCACTTGAAGATGTAGTAGGTGGCGCGCTTTTCACCGATTTTGAGTAGGATATTCCTGCTGACCATGTCGGCCAGGTCGCGGCGGATCGTCTCGGCGCTGACGTCGGGGCACAGTTCCTGGAACTCGCGGTTGGTGATCCGTTCTGTCTCAGCCAGGTAGGTCAATGCCGCCTTCTGCCGGGGGTTGAGCCCGAGGTGCCGCCAACTGCGCTGGTCACGATCCTGGCCGATCAGGTCTCGCCCGGGTCCCACGAGGGTCACCTGGAACCCGGCAGCGGTCTCCTGAAAGCGGGGAGGGGCCAGCCCGGCCTCGGCCATGAGGCGGATGATGCGATCCACGCCATAGCCCAGCCGCTCGATAAAGCCCATGTCGGCCAACACCTGGACAATGGCCTCGTTGCGGCTAAATCGCTCGTGTACCAGGTTCTGAATCGTGACGTGTCCGGGCAGCCGACCCGGGCTGTAGAACTCGAGCCGGTCGCTAAATAGCAGGATCCGGATTCCGTCGCCGCGGATCTGATAGTCGCGGTGGGCCACCGCATTGACAATGGCTTCGCGCACGGCAGGGATGGGGTACTCGGGTTCTTCGGCCCGTTCCAGGGCCTGCAGGCGGACGCCGCGGCGCATATTGCTCACCACAAAGGCCTCGGCCTGGCGGATCTGATCGGGCAGGGTGCCCCGGATCTCTTCCTTGACGAAATGGTCATCCATGGTCGTCCCCGCATAGCGGGCGACGAGGATGCCCGCACTGGGCATCCAACGCTGGGGGTCGCGACCAAAAAGCAACAGCCCGGCGCGGGTGGGTCGCAGCTCTTTGCCATCGCGGATCAAACTGCCGCGGTGGAGCAGGGTAGCCTCGCGGCCGATCACCCGCAGACCGCTGAGGCCCGCGATGTAGGCATCCACCCGGTCCCAGTCCAGATCCTCCACGCGTGCGCCTTCCGGGGCAGTCGACTCAAAGCTCACGGCGCCGCGTTCCATCATCAGTCGCTGGAGCTGGCGCGGTGGAAGGGGCTGGGGTTGCCCGTCCCTGTACACCAGGTATTTGCCTTTGTAGCTATAGACGTGGGGCAGGCCCGGTGGCACAAGGACGATCAGTACAGGAACCCCTTCGAGTTCGGCCTGGCGGGGCATGGGGATGATCAGAGGCGGCTCGATGGAAAGAGCGGTTTTGAGGGTGCGGTCCAGGACTTCCTCCGGATCGACAAGGCCCACGGGGGTGCCGCTTTTTGGGTCCATGCCGAGTACCAGCGCCCCGCCGGTTGCGTTGGCCATGCCGACCAGGTGCTCTGCCAGTTTGGATTGGGCTGGCGGCCCGGCGAGCAGAACCATTTGCTCGTCGGGTAGATCCAGGGGAAGGGTTTGGAGGCTCTCTATCATGGAGGCCACCCTCGCGCTTTATGGGAGGGAACCGTTGGGCATGCCCTGCTAGTTCCCAAATAGGTAGCAACTGGATTGATACTCGTCCAGGCGCCACTCGCAACCGTAGGGTAGGGCGCCCGGTCGCTCGTACCCGATGACCGACCAGGTCACCTCACAGGAATGTCGGTCATCGATTTCGCCGTCTTTGTTGACGCCGACCACCGTCACCCGCACCTGACGTTTCTGATGAAGTTGCTCAGCCTCGTAATCGGGCTCGTAGCGGATCTCCCAGACCAACACTCGCTCCAGATCCCCTCGGGCCCGGGCCACGCTGTCGTCGGCGAGGGACAGGCCAAAGGGATCGGTGCGGATGTTGTACCGCTTCTGAGCCTCTTCACTAAGATAGCTCTCGGCCTTTTGCAGTTTGGCCTTGTCCTTGCCCATGTTGAGGTAAAAGGCCAGCACTGCCTTTTCGGGGTAGTATACCTGGGTGACCTCATCGGGTTCGCCGGGGCCAAAGGCCAAAGAATATTCCTTGGGTGGGCGCAATACCTGGCTGCCTTCGCCAAAGTAGGAGCCATTCACCGGTTCGTACGTGCGCCGAACCACAAACTGGCTGCGCTCAAAGCCGGCCCGGTCAACGACGGTGACCGTCGATCCGCTGCGTTCAATCTGGTAACTGCCGCGAAAAGACCCCACGTTTTCATATCGGACCGGATTGGGAAAGGGCTCGCCCGGATGCCGTTTCTGCCAATCCTGGCGTTCCAGGCAACTCGGGGCGACGCCGGTCCGGCGAAAGATATTCAGATCGGTGACCACTTCCCGTGAGACTCCGTTGACGATGACCTCAGGAAAGTCAGCATTAGCCGATTGGGGGTCCTGGTAGGGGAGGATGTTTCCAACGGTCACCGAGACGCGGTCTTCGCCCAGATAGTCAAAGTTGGATTGGGCCAGTTCGTAGGAGAGGATGGTGGCCGGACGACACTCGTCATAATCATACACGGCCGCGCCAAAGGGGCCCTGAACCTTGTCTTGGCCTGGTTCCCGGCGCGTGTCGTATTGGAAAAAAGCGACCCACTCGCGCGGTTCCTTTTCCTCGATGCCATCGGTGTCGATACGCTCGATGAAATTCAGGTCGGAGAGGCCCGGCACCACGTCGCCCAGGTAGATCATCTTGTCGTCGGTGATCCAGCGGGCGACGCTGACTCGCATGGGGTTGGGGTTCCATTTATAGACTTTGACCAGGAACATGTAGGCCAATACTACTGTGGCGAGGACCAGAAGTTGAAAAGCCAGCAGGTTGAGAATCCCGGGTGTGTGGTCCCCGCGCAGCGTCAGATATAGGAGAACGAACCAGATGACAATCAGGATGGCGAGCGCAACGGCCGTGGTTGGACCCACAGTGTTTCCTCTCTTGTCAATTGACTTGCGGCGTCGGGTTTTCGGGCAGCAGGGCCTCGGGTAAAACCTCATCCATGCGATCGACAAACACGAATCGCAAATCGCGCCGAATTCGCCGTGGGATCTCGACCATGTCCTTCTTGTTCTGTTTGGGCAGAAGGACGGTCTTGAGCCCGGCGCGGTGAGCCGCCAGAACCTTCTCTTTCAGCCCGCCAATGGGCAGGACGCGGCCTCGCAAGGTGATCTCACCGGTCATGGCTACGTCGCGGTGTACCGGTCGCCCCATGAGCGCCGAGATCAGGGCCGTGGCCATGGTAATTCCCGCTGAGGGGCCATCCTTGGGGATGGCGCCTTCGGGTACGTGAATATGGATATCGAGCTTGTCAAAGTCGACGTGGCCCATGCCCAATTCGCGAGCGTGAGAGCGGGCGTAGGATAGGGCCGCCTGGGCCGATTCCTGCATCACTTCGCCCAACTGGCCGGTAAGCATCAACACACCCTTGCCGCCCATGAGCGAGACCTCCACCGGGAGCAGGTCGCCGCCCGCTTCGGTCCAGGCGATGCCCATGGCCAAACCGATCTCGTCGGTCCGCTCCTCTTTATCGCGCAGGAAGCGGGGTGGCCCCAGGTATTTGCCCAGGGATTGGGCGGTGATGCTGCGGGACACCTGCTTGCCTTCGGCTACCTGGCGGGCGACCTTGCGACAGATGGTGGCGATCTCTCGCTCCAAATTGCGAACGCCGGCCTCGTAGGTGTACTCGCGGATCATGTCGCGCAGGGCCTGGTCCGAAAAGCGCAGGGAGCGGTCGGGCCGGTCGAGGCTGTTCTCCTTCAATTGCTTGGGAATGAGGAACTGGCGGGCGATGGCCATTTTCTCCTCGTCGATGTATCCGGGAAACTCGATCACCTCCATCCGGTCGCGCAGGGCCGGCGGGATGGGGTCGAGCAAGTTGGCGGTGGTGATGAACATCACCCGCGACAGGTCGTAGGGCACTTCCAGGTAGTGGTCGGAGAAGGCATAGTTCTGCTCTGGATCGAGGGCCTCCAGGAGCGCCGCCGTGGGATCGCCACGGAAGTCAGCGCCCACCTTGTCGATCTCATCGAGCATAAAGATCGGATTCACGGCGCCTGCGGTGCGCATCGTCTGCAGAATGCGCCCGGGGAGGGCCCCAATGTAGGTGCGACGATGGCCTCGGATCTCGGCTTCGTCGTGGATGCCGCCCAACGACACGCGGACGAATTTGCGGCCCAGCGCTTCGCCGATGGAGCGCCCCAGCGAGGTTTTGCCCGTGCCTGGCGGGCCGACGAAGCACAGGATGGGGCTGCGGGTGGCAGGTTTGCCCTCGGCGAGTTTTCGGACGGCCAGAAATTCCAGGATCCGTTCCTTGGCTTTGGGCAAGCCATAGTGGTTGTCATCCAGTACGCGGGCGACCTGGCCGATGTTCAGGTTGTCGTCGGTCGTTTGCGTCCAGGGCAGATCCAGAAGCCACTCCAGATAGGTGCGGATGACGCTGACTTCGGGCGAGCTGGATTGCATGGTTTTCAACCGCTTTAGCTCGGCGAGGGCCTTGTCGCGGACCGGATCGGGCATGTCGGCTTGGGCCACCCGCTCTTCCAGTTCTTGCACCTCGGCGGTTTGCACATCGACCTCGCCCAGCTCTGTCTGGATCAGGCGCATCTGCTCCCGCAAGAAGTACTCTCTCTGCGAGCGGTCGACTTCCTGTTGCACCTGGTCGGCGATGCTGTGCTCGAGTTCGAGGACCTCCAATTCGCTGGCCAATAGGATGCCCAGCCTGCGCAATCGATCGACCGGGTTCAGTATTTCGAGCAGCTCCTGGCGTTCGCCGATTTTGCGATCCAGGAGTGAGGCAATCATATCGGCCAGCGGACCTGGCTCCGACAGGTTCATGGCGGCGATGTAGGCGTCCTCGGGAAGGGTGTGCGAGAGTTGGACGACCTTTTCAAACAGCGAGAGAATGGCTCGCATCAGGGCTTCGACGTCGCGGTTCACTTCGGTGGGTTCGGCGATGCGCTCAAATTGGGCGCGCAGGTAGGGCTGGGTCTGGCTAAAGCCCACAATGCGGACCCGGCGCCGACCCTGTCCCAGGATGTTGGTGGTGCCATCGGGCATGCGAAGGATGCGGCCGATGACCATCTCCACGCCAATGGGGTACAGATCGTCGGGGCCCGGTTCCTGGATATCGGCATCGCGTTGGGTCACCACCACGAGGACGTTGTCGCCAGCGATGGCGGCTTCCACGGCCTTGATGGATCGGTCGCGACCCACGGCGATGGGGGTCATCATCTGAGGAAAGACGACCGAGTCGCGCAGAGGAAGCAGCGGATAGTTGTCTACGGCCTCGCTGTCTTCGATATCGAACAGGTCGTCGGTGTCAAAGGGTCCAAAGTCAAATTCGTAACTCAACGTTAATCACGCCTCCGTGGCCTGGGGTCAGACCACCTGCCTTGCAGAGTTGGGCAGGTTTGTTGTTCCTGCGGGTTCTTTAATCCAAAACGGATTCCTGCCCAATCGGTACTGAATTCATTCTAGCGTAGGTTTCTAATAAGTGCAAACTCTGGACTCAGGGGTGAACCCGGTGCCATCGTCAGGTTGCCAGCAACGCACGTGTGCGGTGGCTGGCCTGCCCATGGGCAGTGTCTGGGGTATGGGCTATGAGCGTTCGATGGGAGTTGAAGGGCGGACCTTGCAACAGTCCCTGGATCTCACACCGGATCGACGGGCGGCAGAGGTAGCCCCTGACGGGCGAGCCAGGCTGCCCGCACCTCGGCGACGACAAAGATCGATCCGGTGCCACAGATCAGGTCGTCTGGGCCGGCCTGAGCCAGCGCCTGGTCCAGGGCGGCGGCGATGCTGTCGGTGGTTACCATGTCGTAGCCGAGTTGGTGTGCCTGCTCTTGAAGCCAGGTTGGGTCGGCCGCGCGGGGGTGCTGGGCGCGGGTGGCGATGGCCCAATCGGCGGCCGATAGCAGCGTGGTCAGAAGCTCGGGACTGGCGTGATCGGCCGACGCCCCGAGGATAAGGATCAGCCTTTTGTACGCGAATTGGTCTTTTAGGGTCGCCACGAGTTTCTGAGCCGAATCGCCGTTGTGGGCGCTATCGGCCACCACCAACGGAGCCTCATTCAGGATCTCCAGGCGGCCCGGCCATTGTACCTTGCCGAGCCCCCGGCGGATGGCGTACAAGGGGATCGAGGTCCCCTGACTGCGCAAGGTCCATAGCGCTGCCAGGGCCGTGGTCGCATTCTCGATCTGGTAGGCACCGAGCAGGGGAATGTGCAGCCCTGGGATCACTTTAGCACCGCGCCGCACAGAGAATTCCTGTCCATCGCCGGGTGCGGCGACGGCCCCATGAAAGGTCCAATCGCGCCCAACGAGGGTGAGGGGCGCCGTTTTCTGGGCGCATACAGACTCGATCACGGCCAGCGCTTCCGCTTCTTGGGGTGCGCTGATGACCGGCACGCCCGGTTTGATGATGCCCGCCTTTTCGGCGGCGATCTTGGCCAGGGTGTCACCCAGGATGGTGGTGTGATCGAGGCTCAGTGAGGTGATCACGGATACCTCAGGCAGGAGGACGTTGGTGGCGTCCAGCCGACCGCCCATTCCAACCTCGACGACGGCCCAGTCGATCTGCTGTTCGGCAAACCACAGAAAGGCCAGGCAGGTCATGACTTCAAAGGTGGTGATGTTTTCCACCTGGTCGACCAGGGGCTGCATGCGTGCGATCAGGCGGCTGACGGCCTCCTCTGGGATCATCTGGGCGCCGGCCCGGATGCGCTCGCGAAAGGTGTGCAGATGGGGCGAGGTATAGAGGCCGGTGCGGTATCCGGCCTCGCGCAACACCGACTCGATCATGGCAGCCGTGGAGCCCTTGCCTTTGGTGCCGGCGATGTGAACGGAGGGGTATCGGCGGTGGGGGTCTCCCAGCAGCGCCAGGAGTTGGTGCACCCGATCCAGGTTGTAGAACTCGGGTGCGTAGGTAGCAAAGCCCCGTTTCTCATAGTCGGTCAGGCGATACATATAGTCGAGGGCATCTCGATAATTCATTCGTCTCCTGTTCACGTTGCGCAAGGATTCTCGGTTGATCCTGACGGCCAACACCGCGGGTCATTGTAGCGCAAGTGATTCCAAATGTAAAGTTGCCAAATCGGCGCGAGGATGGTATGATGGGGCGCGGAGGAAAAAAAGCGCCGTGCACATCAAGCGCTGGCAAACCCATGCTCTGATACTCCTGTCCTATACGGTTCTGGCGCTGGCGCTCACTTGGCCGCTGGTCGTCCAGTTCGGCAGCCACGTTCCGGGCAACGGCGTCGATGACCCCCCGCTGACCTGGAACCTGTGGTGGGTGCGCTATGCCCTCCAAGAGCAGG
>CAZNQW010000195.1:0-7344 GCA_964575225.1 uncultured Anaerolineaceae bacterium
GGCACCCTGCGCAAGATCTTTTTGCAGGAGGATCGGATCGTGGGGTTCCGCCTGACCGGCGACGTCCGCTCGGCCGGCATCTATCTCAGCCTGATGAACCGCCGCGAGCCGGTGACCGAATTCAAGCACCGGCTCCTGGAGCCCGGCTTTGGCATGGGCCACCTGGAGCAGCAGGCCCGGCAGCCCCTGTAACGTCAAAACCTCCGAGGTCGATGCGACCTCGGAGGTTTCTTTTTCCTAACCGCCGGCTAGGGCAGAGGCCCGGCCGCCAGGGCGGCGCCGATGGCGCTCAACAGCAAGACGGCCACACCCAGGCCAATGTTGAGCAACAATAACCCGGCGCTCAGCTTTTCCTGCGAGGGCGTGCTGGGACCCGTCCCCCGGCCCAACGCCAGGCTGCGGTACAGGGCCACGGCAATCATGGCCACCACCAGCAGATGCTTGATCGCCAGCGCCGTCGAGTAGGCATTGGCAAAGCTGAACAGGCCCTGAAAGTCGGCGGCCCGGTTGGCCTGCAACAGGCCCGTCACCACCAAAACCACGATGCTGACATAGATCAACCCGCTCATGCGCGATTGGATGGCGGCCATCAACTGCTTGGTCTGGGGCCCCTTGCCCAGCACCTTTTTGGCCGACGGCATCACGGTGAACCCCAGGGCGATCAGGCCCCCGATCCAGATAGCGGTAAACAGGTCGTGCAAAAAGATCACCACAGGAAATACAATCTGTTGCGGCATGTTCCCATCCTTTCTATGCTTCGTTTTCGATTTGAACGGCCCGCTCCAACAGGCCTAACAGCGTCGCTTGCTCGTCCGGCGCCAGCCGAGCCAGCAGACGACGCATCTTGTCCAGACGAAAGTCGTGGGCCTGCTGTTGCAGCGCCCGACCCTGCTCCGTCAAAAAGAGGCGGATGGCCCGCCCGTCCTGGGGATCGGGCTGCCGTTCCACCAGACCGGCCTCTTCCAGGCGGCGCACACTCACACTGACCGTGGGCGGCGTCAGCCCCAGCCCCCCAGCCACCTCCTGCACCCCGCCGCCCGGCGACCCGGCGATCCAGTCGAGCAGCGCCAGTTGGGGCGCCGTCACGCTGCCGTTTTCCAGCGGGTTCTGGCCCAGGGCCAAATGGCGCAACCGGTCGAACAGGCTCAGCAGCCGCTCCTCGGCCGGCGAATACGGACTCATCCCAGCTAATCCCTTCCATATAGTTAGTTAGACAAACTATTTATACCACAGAGGTCGGGGATTGTCAAGTGGATCGGCGACGCAGGCGTCGCCCGTGCCCGTGCATCCATAATGGGATCGTTTGCTCGCCATCCCGTGTCCGCACGGCTCGGTCCTCGGGGGCGGCCTGCACGTCCGCCAGGCATTCGCGCCCCGAGGACGGGCCTTGGAGCAGCCCCCGTCCATTACGTCATGCCCGCGAAGGCGGGCATCCATCCTTGGTCGGAAGGATGTGGACGCCCGCGTTCGCGGGGGCAACGGCACTGTTAGGGAACGGTTTGCCGCGCCTCCACCCAAAAGCCCGTGCTCGGAGGCGGCCTGCACACCGGTCAGGCCTTCGCGCCCCAAGGACGGGCGCCGCAGGCATCTCCCGTCCCCGTGCATCCGTAATGGGCTGCTCTGCTCGCCTCGCCCTTAATCGGTCCGGACCAACAAGATAGGCGTGCCACCTGCCCGAAGCACCCGATCCGCCACGCTGCCCAACGCCCATCGCGCCAACCCTGTCCGGCCGTGGGTGCACATGGCGATCAGATCCACATGGTTCGCCTCGGCATGCTCGATGATGGAACTGGCCACCGGTCCAATCGCCGTCGCCGTGTCCACATCCAGCCCCTGCCCTTGTAAACGCTGGGCGACGTCATTGAGGTACTGCTGAGAATCCTCTTCGGCCGTCTCGAGCACCCCTTGAATCGGAACAAACCATTCGCCCGTCATCCATCCACTTACGTTGGCAATCGGCACCTGGAACAGGGTCAGCTTGCCGCCAAAAGCGCGAACGGTGTTGGCCACGACGGGCAGGATCTTTTCAGCCAGGGGCGAACCGTCCAACGGCACCAGAATGCTACGACACGCGACCTGCTTTCGCCGGTCGATGGGTTGCTCTTGCTCGCTGGCGCGCACAAGCAACAGGGGCACCCGGGCCGTCTGCAAAACGCGCTCGGCCACACTGCCATGCGTCCAGTGCCTGATGCCGCTGTACCCATGGGTCGCCATCACAATCTGGTCGATGTGATTCCGATCGATGAACTCGAGAATCGTCTCTGCCACAGGTCCGCGCCGCACAGCATAATGGATGACTGGGTCCCCAGCACCGAGTTCCTCGGCCAACGGAGCCAGATACTCATGGGCTTCGCTCTCCAGCCGCTCCATGATCACATCCGTTTCCGCAAGCGTTTCGTCCAGAATCTCCAAAAGGTCCTCCGGAATCCAGATCACGCGGAGCAGGTACAACTCGGAAGACAATCCCCGGGCCAGAGTCACGGCACAGGGCAGCGCCTGCTCAGCCAGAGCAGAACCATCCAACGGAACGAGAATCCGGCCTGCCATTTTCGTACCCCCTTTCTGAACATGGGTCTTGCCTACACGGCACAACCCACTTCGCTTGGCACTCGTAGCGAGCGGCATCAAGCTCCATCGTTCTCCCCTCATCGGTCCCACGTCCTTTGATCAGTTTGTGCGTATCTTTCCCTGGAATTCCTGAGGGGAAACCCGAAGCACCATCACCTCCACGGCGGGTCTGCCCACGCAGAGGCAGAGAGCGCATCACTGCGGATGCTCACATCGACCTCCGCATACGTTGCCCAGGCGACCTAGGCAGATGGATAGCGCACGAGCAACACCGGGCACGAGCTATGGCGCGCTACCTTGTCGGCCACACTGCCAAACGTCCAGCGCGAGAGCCCGCCTCGCCCGCGGGCGCTCATCACGATCAGTTCGATCTGTTCTTTTTCGGCCACCTGAAGGATATCCTCAGCCGGGGATCGGTCGCATATCAGGGCGCGCACCCCAATCCCCTGCCCATAGATCTCGGCCTGCCAGGCATCCAGATAGCTTTGGGCCTCGTGCAAGGCTTGGGCGCGAGCCTCTCTCACCCACCCCATTTCCACCTCCACCTGCGACGTTGCCGGGGTGGGTTCGGGAATGTCCAAAACGCGCAGAAGGAGGATCTCACTCCCAAACTTTTCAGCCAGAGCCGTAGCCAACGGTAGGGCCTGCTCGGCCACCGGTGAACCATCCAACGGATCCAAAATGCGTTTGAACTCGATCATGGTCTAACCCTCCTTATAGAGTCCACCCCTGGAAAACCTAATTCCACACCCCCATGCCATGAACACCAGGGCCACGACTACCTGCCCCCGCCAGCCAACGGACCATCCATGCCCACACCGGACACGGGCGCCCCACACCCAGGGCAGCGACCGTCACGAATATCGTTTTGAACCACAGAAAAGCCCAAGCGGGCCATGAGCAACCGGCCACAATGGGCGCAATGGGTCCCCTCCTCGTCGCCCACATTGCCAATATAGATGGAGTGTAGCCCTTCTTCCAGCCCGATCTCTCGCGCGCGCTGCAGCATGCTCGGGGGTGTGGGGGGCACATCGGACATCTTGTAGGCTGGAAAGAAACGGCTGATGTGCCAGGGCGTGTCGACACCCAACTCCTGAGCCACAAACCGGGCTGCATCGCGGAGCTCTGCCGGATCATCGTTCACTGCGGGGATGACAAGCGTCGAGACCTCCAGCCAGATCCCCAACCGTTTCATCGCCCTCATCGTGTCCAGCACCGGCTGCAGCCGAGCCCCCACGAATGTGCGGTAGGTCTCGTCGCGGAATGCCTTCAAGTCCACGTTGGCTGCGTCCAGATAAGGATGAAAGGTCTCGAGCATTTCCTTTGTCATATAGCCGTTGGTGACATAGATGTTGGCCAGCCCGGCCTCGTGGGCCCGGCGTGCCGTATCATAGGCATACTCGAAAAAGATAGTGGGTTCCGTGTAGGTGTAGGCGACACTGCGGCAGCCGGCATCTTGAGCTGCGATGACGACTTGTTCAGGGCTCAATGGGTCTCCCCGGACCAAGTGTTGCTCGCGGGGCATCTGCGAGATTTCCCAATTTTGGCACCATTGACAGCGAAAGTTACAGCCCGGGGTGGCAATGGAGAAGGCAGTCGAGCCGGGGTAAAAGTGAAACAGCGGTTTCTTCTCTATGGGGTCTACATGGTGGGCGATCACTCGACCATAGACCAGAGTGTACAGCACGCCCCCCTGATTCTCACGAACCTGACAAATGCCCTTTTTGCCGTCAGGAATTACACAGCGATGAGCGCAAAGATTGCAGCGGACGCGATCCTCCGCAAGTTTCTCATACAGCATGGCCTCTTTCACAGCATCACCTCACCCTCTAAGGCGACATGGACTCGACCCCCTCATGGTTCCTCGTCTACCTTCCCGCCGGCGTCCCCCTCCTGAAAAGTGCCGCATGCCCAGGGAGCGCTTCCCCCCGCTGGCGTCAGATCAGAACAGGGGGGCTCGCCTCCAACCGACTCGACCTCCGCAAGGCGTCGTAGCGCATCGCAGTGTTCCAGGGCACAATGCGGGCAGTTTTTCAGATGGTCAAGAACGCTGGGCAAAAGTTTGGCACCCCCACCCGCCAGAACCTCGGCATAGTACTCTAGCACGGCAAAGCACTCTTCGCAATTCAGGCTAGAGGGCTCGTCCAACAAAAGCTGCCACAGTGCTCGGGTCATGTCAAAACTCCAAAATGGTCTGATGCTCGCCATCCCGTGTCCGCACGGCTCGGTCCTAGGGGGCGGCCTGCACACCCGCCAGGCACTCACCCCTTGGGCAGGAAGGATGCCTGCCGATCAATCAAGACAGCTGGGCGACAGGGCATCCATCAGCAAGCCCCGGAACCGATCCAGGCTGATGGGCTGAAACTCGACCTCCAAGCCCATCCAGTCAAACAGCTTCAGAATGTCCTCCGCGTGCTCTGTCATATACTCCTCCTCCATGTGGAGGCCGTCCAGAACAATCACCTTGTCGTAAAAGCCCGGGAAATTGGCATTGGCGTCGGCGGCATCCCAGCCGAAATATTTTTGGTAGACGGCCTTCCAGCTTGTGAGCCAGCCGGGAGTGAACCAGAGGATCTTGTCCTGCCGTCCGTTGCTAATCCGCTGGCGTTCCTCATAGTCGGCCAGCATATCGTAGCCATAGTCGCCCTGGACTCGCACAATCTCGGGCCCCGCTTGGCGCAAGATCGTATCCACCCGCTTCAGGGGATCGTCGGTGCTGACATGGCACTTTTTGCCATAGACGACCATGATCCGGTCGTCGGGGCACACCTGACGGGCCTCCCCCAACCGCTGGAGCAGATGCTCCTCCAACCGCTCGGGCAGGGCGTGCAGGCCCGGCGGTGTAAAGAAAAGCCGCAGCGGCTTCAGAAAGCCGACCTCCACCAGATGGGTCAGCTCGGGATGGAGCATCCCGCACGATATGATGCAGCGATCGGAAAAACTGGGTCGGATCTGATCAGCCACAAGCCCTCCTCATATTTTATGTCAATTTTCAGAGCGACCGCTCTCGCCCTCCCCCAAATGCAACGTCTCCCGGGTCAGAGCCAAAAGCGGCAAGCGGATACCGGCGTCAATGGCGATGGCTGCCAGAAACACGTATTGCGGACCGATATGCTCCCAGATCAGCCCCCCCAACGTCGGAGCGGGAATGCTCAACAAGCCACGGAACAGACCCACGACGCCGATCCAACGCCCCATCTGCTCCTTGGGCATGATCTCGGCAGCCATCGAAGAAGCCAGGGCCATGCTGATGCTGTTAAAGCCAAAGAAAACCCCGTACGACAAGAGATAGATCGAGCTGCCTGCCCCCGAACTGGGAGCCATGATCAGCAAAAGGTTGCCGGCGTAGGTGAGTGGCGCAAGCAAAAAGAGCAGCTTTTTCCGCCCATGCTGATCCGACAAGCGGCCGATGGGGATCGAAGCGATCATCGGCACCAGCACACTGGTCATGGCAATGCCGCCAATCACGAATTCATCGGCCCCTTTGAACTCGTGCGCATACACCGGCATAAACGGCTGGGCGATCGTCCAGGGCAGTTCCATCAGCCCCATGATCACCATCAGACGCGCTACGTCCGGGCCCTGCTTGAACACCTCCACAAAACTTGTCAAGATCGCGCGCCGGTCGGCCGCTCCATTCGGAGCCTGACTGGCAGAGAGTTGGGTCTTGAGCAGCACCAGGATCGCGACAAAGATCACCACCTGCATGGCAAAAAGCGGGCGGATGCCGTCCAGGCTGATACCGCCAAATCGAGAGATGAGCCAGGCCGCCAGCAAAGGGGTCACGATGGCTACAGGCGAAGCCAGCGTCCGGCAGAGGCCGCGCCCGGTGGCCCGCCCTTCGTTTGGCAACTCGGAAGCACAGGTTACCGTGCACGCGGTGCACGTCATACGCGAGCCCAGGTAGTAGATGATGACGGCAGCATAAAGCCACAGCCAGTTGGGAGCGACAAAGTAGAGGACACCGGAACCCGCCAGCAAAACCGTGCCGACAAGAAAAACGTTTTTCAGGCTATAATAATCGATGAACCAACCCGTGGGCAAGGAAGCCAGAGCGCTCACCGCATTGCCCACGCTCTGCAGCGACCCCAGTTGCACCGGACTGGCCCCCAACAAGGTGACGTACAACGAGTTATATTGGCTTGTCAGGCCGCTGGCAAAGCCATGCAATGTCCGGCGCGCCAACATGAGTTTAAAGTCATGAGTCTGGCGCTGCAAGAACTGTAGGCTGCGGCGGGCGAACGCTTGCAAGTTCATGGGTATTTGGCCTCGTCGTTGATATTGTGCGGCAATGGGCCCGTTGGCACCCTATTCCCAGTAATAGTATATCACACTAAGTGCATTTCGTCAATAGACTTTTGCCTCTATTCGCATGTCTCAGCTATCCACCTTATGCAAGTAGCTCAGGCTCCCTGGCCCAACGCCCTGAAGGAAAGTTGTGCAATTTTTAGTACGGAACAGACCTGTACTCTGATATTCCATCCTGTAAACTTGACATCAGGGCAATCGTATGGTATCTTGTGGTCAAACCTGTTATCCGTTCGAACTGCAAGATCTAGGGAAAGGAAGATTGCTCAATGATGAGAAGACTCGCTTTCTTGGCCGTAGCCCTGGCTCTACTAATTGCGGTTCCTCCTCCCGGCCAGATCGGGCAGGCCCAAGGCTCGCTGGAAACATCGGCAGAGGCCTATTTCAGCGGCGGGCCCAAGACCGTCACCGCAGCCGACCTCTTTGACAACCTGAACGACGGCGACGCCGACAACAACCCCACCATCA
>CAZNQW010000196.1:0-7267 GCA_964575225.1 uncultured Anaerolineaceae bacterium
CGCGACGGCGCAGGCGGTGCTGCTGGGTATCACCAAGGCTGCCTTGAACACCGAAAGCTTTTTGTCCGGGGCTTCGTTCCAGCACACCATCAACGTGCTTGCCGGCGCAGCCATCGAAGGCAAGGTTGACGGACTGTACGGCCTGAAGGAGAACGTGATCATCGGCAAACTGATCCCTGCCGGCACCGGCTATCGGCGCTCGCGAGAGGCCACTCAAGGCCACATGCCGTGGGAACGCAACTCGCTGATCTCGACCAATCTGGCTGGCCCCAGCGATTAGGGTATCTGTTTTAAGCAATGCACAATGCTCATCTGTTGGTTGAGCATTGTGCATTTTTCTTTTTTCTAACCAAAGGTGAAAAAAGATCATGAAGGTCGGACTCGGACAGGGACAACGACAGCGACTGGCGCTCGCCTTGATCTATCTCGTGCCCCTGGTCTTTCTCACCCTCTTTTTCTTCTATCCTCTCTTCAAAATTCTAGCCCTCAGCCTGTTCCCAGAGGGCCAGTTCGACCCTGCTCCGTTCCTCACCCTTGCCACCGACGCCTATTACACCCGAGTGCTGGCCTTTACCGGTGGTCAGGCTCTGCTTTCGACGGCGCTTACCGTTCTGGCAGGCATGCCGGCAGCTCTTGTGTTCGCCCGGTATGATTTTCGAGGAAAATCGCTGTTCAGGGCGTTGACCACCATCCCCTTTGTAATGCCCACCATGGTGGTTGCCGCAGCCTTTACGGCGCTAATGGGCCGCCAGGGGCTGGTCAATCAAGCCCTTATTTCGGCCTTGGGCCTGGATAGCCCTCCCATCCAACTGCAGAATAGCCTGGCCTTGGTGTTAATCGCCCACGTGTTCTATAATGCCTCCATCATTGTCCGCATGGTGGGAGGATTCTGGGCCAACCTGGACCCGCGCATCGAAGAGGCGGCCCGGGTGTTGGGGGCTAACCGGTGGCGCACCTTTTTGCACGTCACGCTCCCCCTCCTATGGCCCTCCATCGCCGCGGCCAGTTTGCTCGTTTTTCTGTTCTGCTTCACCAGCTTTGGCGTCATCCTTGTGCTGGGTGGGCCGCAATGGGCCACCCTAGAGGTGGAGATCTATTATCAAGCCGTGCCTTTTTTCAACCTGCCCGTGGCTGCCGCCCTGTCATTGGTGCAGATGATCCTCACCTTTGCCATCATGGCCCTGTACACCCGGCTTCAGGCCCTGGCGGCTGTGCCCCTCAACGTGCGCCCCACCGAAACCACGCAGCGCCGTCCCACCACCTGGCGATCTCGTCTGATGGTCTGGGTCAGCCTCGGCAGCCTGCTGATTTTGCTGGTCACCCCCTTGCTAGCGCTGGTCGGGCGCTCCTTCACCTTAGAGGGACCATTCACCCCCCACTACTACCAGGCCCTGTTCACCAACCCCACCCAATCCTTCTTTTACGTCTCCCCAGCCATAGCGATACGCAATTCGCTGCTCATCGCCGGGAGCACGGTCGTCCTGTCGGTAATCATCGGCCTGATCAGCGCCTACCTGCTGACCAGTCCCGGTAGCTCGCTGCGCGCGATCCTGGACCCGGTGTTTATGCTACCCCTGGGCACCTCGGCGGTGACCCTGGGCTTTGGCTATATCATTGCCCTGGATCAGCCGCCGCTGAACTTGCGCGCCTCTCCGGTTCTGCTGCCCCTGGCCCATACCCTGGTCGCCTTTCCCTTTGTCGTGCGCAGCCTGTTGCCCGCCCTGCGGGGATTGAACCCCCATTGGCGCGAGGCAGCCCGTGTGATGGGCGCTTCACCATTGCAGATCATCCAAACCATCGACCTGCCCATCATTGGCCGGGCGCTGCTGGTGGGGGCCGTCTTTGCCTTTACCATCAGTATCGGCGAGTTTGGCACGACATTGCTCATCGCCCGCCCCAACCTGCCCACCATGCCGGTGGTGATTTATCGACTATTGGGCGCCCAAGGCGCCCTGAACCAGGGGCAGGGATTGGCCATGAGCACGCTGCTCATGATCGTGTGCGCCACCGGATTCATTCTCATCGAACGGTTCCGAGTGGGCGACATCGGGGAGTTTTAACAAGCACTCTAGTCGTCCACAATCACAGCGAGAAGACCATTTTATGACACTGCTGACAGCGACCCACATCTCCAAATCGTACGAAAATACCCCTGTCCTCCGCGACATATCGTTGCATGTGGACCCAGGGGAGATTGTCTGCCTGCTCGGCCCCAGCGGTTGCGGCAAGACCACCCTATTGCGCATCATCGCCGGCCTGGAACAGGCCGATCAGGGCCGTGTAACCTTTGACGGCCAGCCCCTCGACGCGGTGCCCGTCCACCACCGGGGTTTTGGGCTGATGTTTCAGGACTATGCCCTCTTTCCCCACAAGGACGTTGCCGCCAACGTCGCCTTTGGGCTGGAGGTGCAGGGCACGCCACACGCCCAGATCGAGGCCCGCGTCGATGAGGTCCTGGAGCTGGTCGGCCTCCAGGGCTATGAAAAACGCCGCGTATTCGACCTTTCGGGCGGCGAGCAGCAACGCGTGGCCCTGGCTCGCAGCCTGGCTCCAAGGCCCCGTTTGCTCATGCTGGACGAACCCCTCGGCTCCCTCGACCGCACGCTGCGCGAAGAGCTGATGAACGAATTGAGGACCATCCTCAAGAATGTGGCGGTCACCACCATCTATGTCACCCACGACCAGCAAGAGGCCTTTGCCATCGCCGACCGGGTCCTCATCATGAACCAGGGGCGGATCGTGCAGCAGGGCAGCCCCCGGTCGGTCTATCGCTCTCCGGCCTCGCCCTGGGTGGCTCAATTTCTTGGCCTGAGCAACTTGATCCCGGGCCAGGTGCAATCCCTGGACCCCTTGCAGATCGACACCCCCTTGGGGCTGATCGCCCTTAGCAGCAGCGAGGACGTCGAGCTCGGCCAAAGCGTCATCCTGCTCATTCGCCCCGAAGCGGCTCGACTGGGCGAACCCACGATCTCCGATCACCAAGGCGCGGCAGATATGCCCCCGATGATTGAGGGCATCGTCCGACTGACTTCGTTCCGCGGCGGGCACTGCCGGATCGTCCTGCACCACGCAACCGGCGCCGACTTGGGGTTCGAGCTGCCCTCCGATGCTCCCAACCTGCCCAAAGCGGGGGAGCCGATCCGCCTGGAACTCCGCCCCGGTGCCCTAAGCCTGCTGATAGAGGCCCAAGATGAACCCCAAAACGCCCATTGATCCGGACTCCGACCCGATCCAGGTAGAGGTAATCCGAGATGGCCGGCTCCGGACGCGCATCCACTGGGAGTGGAACGGAGATCAGGTACGCATTCGGGCGCCGCGTCAGATTCGAAAACGACAGCTCGAGCAGCACGTGGCCGAGATTGTGGAGCAGGTCCAACAAAAGCGCGCTCGGGTTCGAAGCCGGGCCGATGCCGAGCTGGAAGCCATCGCCCGGCGCGTCAATCGCGACTATCTGGACGGCGCGATTTCGTGGCATTCGATCCGCTGGGTGAGCAATATGCAAAAGAGATTGGGCAGTTGCACCGTGTGCGGGCCCACCCGCGGCGACATCCGGATCAGCGACCGACTCAAAGGTTGGCCCTCATGGGTCCTGGAATATGTGATCGTCCATGAGCTGGTCCACCTCCAAAATCCCAACCACAGCCCCGAGTTCTGGGCCACCGTTCACCGATACCCCCAAGCCGAACGGGCACGGGGCTTTGTCCTCGGCGTCGCTTTCCAACAGGATGCCGACGCCGAAGAATGGCTGTGACGGCATCAAGGGATAGGCGCCCCGCGTGGGCGCGCAATCCCAAGGGCAGGGCACCCAACGACTCGAGCGCACCCCACATCTCTTGTGTGCGAAACACGACTTGCGCGTTTGCGCTGCATCTGGTACAATCAAGCCCCAAAGCGACAGAAACCGGATGAATGCTTACAGACAAAACCGGGCTCGTGCGACAGAATACGCATATCGGCAGGGAACCCAGGCTTTGGCACAAAGCATCTGGAGGGGAATGAGACAGCAAGGGACGAAACAAGTGAATGATCCATCGCAGGCCCATCCACCCAATAGGAGCTTGCCAGGAGACGGACAGCGTCCTGACTCCGCCGATCCCCGCTGGGAGACCGAATATCGGCCACGTCGACCTGCTCGTAGGCGCTCTTCGTGCAGTGGGCAGGCCATCCTGGCATTGCTGGCCCTGGCCATCATCGTCGCCGGAGCGGCAACCCTCCTCATCGTCGAGCTATGGCTGGCCGACCGGGCCTTTCCCGGCGTCTATGCCTGGGATGTGGACCTGAGCGGGCTGACCCGCGAAGAGGCCATCGCACGGTTGCAGGCTGAATTCCGCTACCCCACTGACCGCAGCCTGACCCTGCACTATGGCGAGCAGACCTGGCCCATCGAGCCCGCGCTCCTGGGCACCGCCCTCGATGCCCAAGCCACAGTCAATGCGGCCCTAGGCGTGGGGCACCAGGGCAACGGACTCGCCCGGCTGAAAGAGCAGGCCGATGTGTTGCTCCATGGCACGCTGATCATGCCCAGGTTCACCTTTGATGAGGCCGCCGGCCGAATGCTCCTCAGCCAGATTGCCGCACAGATTAACCAACCCCTGCGCAATGCCTCCCTCACCCTTGGGGACAATCTGTCCGTCACAATCCTGCCCGGTCAGGCGGGCATTCAGTTGGATGAGGAAGCCACGCGCCAGCTACTCACAGACCGCATCTCGGCCATGACCGGCGGCGACGTATTGGCCATCGTCCACGAGAGCCAACCTCTATTGGCCGATCTGAGCGAGGCTCAGGCCCAGGTACAGAAAATCTTGAGCAGCCCCCTCCTATTGACCGCTCCTGGATTCGACCCCTGGATCATTGAGCCGCGCACCCTGGCCACCTGGCTCCTTCTGCGCGCCGAGACGGGGGACGACGGCAACGCTACGCTCCAGGTCAGCCTGGACGCCCACCTCACAAGGCAGTTCTTGGACGAAATCGCGGGCCAGGTACGCCGCCCCCCCGTCGATGCCCAGGTTCAATGGGACGACGCCAGCAACGGATTGGCCATCGTGCGGGATAGCGTGACCGGTCAGGATTTGGACATTGATTCTTCTCTGCCCCTCATCGAGCAGGCCGCCTTGAGCGAGCAACGAACGGTGGTCCTGCCCATGATCGCCACACAACCGAATCTTTCCAACGCCGATGTGCCCTCATTGGGCATCGTGGAACTGATTGCCGAGGGCAAGACCGGCTTTGGCGGCTCGGCCGCATCCCGGGTGCAGAACATTATCGTGGGCGCGTCCCAATTCGATGGGTTGCTCATCGCCCCCGATGAGACCTTTTCCTTCAACCACTACCTGGGAGAGGTGACCGCCGAAAAGGGGTACGAAGAGGGCATCATCATCTGGGGTAACACCACCCGGGCGGACGTGGGAGGCGGGTTGTGCCAGGTATCGTCCACGGCCTTTCGGGCCGCGTTTTGGGCCGGCGTGCCCATTGTCGAGCGCTGGCCCCATGCCTTTCGCGTGAGCTACTACGAACCGCCCAAAGGGCTGGATGCCACCATCTACTCGCCGACGGTGGATCTCAAGTGGCTGAATGATACCGGCCATCATATCCTGATCCACACCCACGTGGACCGGGCCAATAGCACCCTGACCTTTCGCTTTTTTGGCACCGAACCGGTCTACACGGTGGAGATGGATGGCCCCCACGAAAGCAACCCCGTCGCCCACGGCCCGGCCATCTACCGCGACGACCCCACCCTGCCCAAGGGGCAAACCAAGCAGATCGAATGGGCCAAAGATGGTTTGGACGTGACCGTCTATCGGATCATCAAGGAAAACGGTGTAGAAATGCGGCGAGACACCTTCTTCAGTCGCTACCGACCCTGGCAGGCGGTCTATTTGGTGGGCACCCAGGAATAACCCCGGCGCCCTGGACGAAAACGGCCCGCGAACCGCGGGCCGATCTCCTCTTGGGCGCCCCATTGCCTCACCGGGGCCGTTTCTCGCGCAGCTCAGGCAAAGACCAAAGCCAACACCACAAGCAGGACCAACAGCACCAAAGCGATCAGGCCAATACGCTTCAAATCCTCAACGACATAGTGATACTCGGTGCGGAAATCCACATCGTTGGCTTCCTTGGCCATACTCTGCGATGAAGCTGCTCGGGCAATACGCACAGGCTGAACCGTCGTGGATGCCTGCCGCGCTCGACGTGATTTTTTCGCCATGTTCCTTCTCTACTGCTCCTCTTGGTTCTCTATTGTAATTCGGCAATCACCACGATCCGGTGGGTATCCACCATGTAGGGATAGCACGAGATCAAAGTGACCACCGGTTTGGTCGTCGGCGCCAAAACACTTACCTCAGTGGGTTCGACAATCTGCTTGGCTGTGACGACATACCGATAGGGTTGCTCGTCGGCATAGACCACGACATCGTCCCCCAGCTCCAGATCGTCCAGGTGTCGAAAGATTTCGCCATAGATGTCGTTGTGGGCCGAGAGCACCAGATTCCCCCGCTCGCCGGGATTGGCCGAGTTCAGGTGATGGCCCACACCCAGTTTCAATTGCTCCCACGAATCGCCCTCTACGATGAGCGCATCTACCTCAATGGAGGGGATCACAACGCGAGAGGGAGCCTCCGGCCCGGGCGTGGGAATGGTGACGACGGGCGGGGTATCGCCCTCCACCAGATCGCGCAAGTGGAGCGGCACGCTACCCGACTCTTCGGGTGGCGTGTGGCCGCTGGGCAAGAGGTCTGTCTTCTGTACGACCACCGATGGCGTGGGCAGCGGCTTGGCCTCGGCATATTCGTCCTTCAACGCCTTTAGATTGGCCAGCGACAGCACCAGGACCACAGCAAGGCCTGCCAGGGCGCCGATTTCGAGGACGAGAAGGAGCCGGTCCCGCACACGTCCCCAGCGACTCACCGGTTGTCGTTGCCGCTGCTTTTTGGGACGTCCTTGGCGCCTGGCCTTCTTGAGCGGTTCGACACCAAAGACCCAACGACCAGAGGGATCGAGGCGTCCCTCCGAGTCTTGGGGATCGGCCGAAACCGGGATCGAAGCCAGCTCCTCATTGGGAAAGGCAGCGTCGTGGGGAATGCGACCCACATCGCGCAGGCGCTGCATCCTCCCAGCGCGGCTCTCCCGGCGCTTGATGATGAGGATCTGCTCCAACTCCTCGATTGTCAGCTCGTCCACCGTTCGTCGATCAGACATTGCATCCATCTTTTTTCGTATAAACTGGGTAGATTATATCCCAATTTGGCTAATTAGTCAAGACACC
>CAZNQW010000197.1:0-7247 GCA_964575225.1 uncultured Anaerolineaceae bacterium
TGGCATACACCTTCCCTCGCTCTTTGCCCCGGTTCTCCCCATGGGCACGGCACGTCGCGCCCAGACCAATCGGCCGGTCCGTTCCATTCTTGACACACGCCACAATGTGTGATAAAATGCAAGCAAGTACTTGCTTGTTTGATAAGGCGGTGGGTCATGATTCAAGATGGCGACGATACCCGGCAGCGTATCCTGGAGGCTGCCGCCCAGGTTTTTGCTGAGAAGGGCTATGCCCGCGCCACGACCCGCGCCCTGGCAAGGGCCGCTGGCGTCAACGAGGTAACCCTCTTTCGGCACTTTGGCAGCAAGCAGGGCCTTTTTTCGGCCATTGTCGAGGCCTATGCCGCGCCGGCGCTGAACACAGCGATTGCTGCGCAGCTCAGCGGTGACTATCGCCAGGATCTGCTTATCATGGGCACGGCCGTCCTGCAGGCCCTCCTCGAACGGCGTGAATCCATGCGCCTGATGTTGTGCGAAGCCGAGCATTTCCCCAAAGTGCGCCAGGTGATGGCCCAGAATCCGCGCCAGCTTCGGCAGGCGTTGGCCGGCTATCTGCGGAAGCAGATGGCTCAGGGGCGTGTGCGTCCCCTCCATCCCGAGGCGGCCGCTCAGGCCTTCTGGGGCATGTTCTTTGCCTACACCGTCAGCTTGTGGTTGGTCGATGAGCCGTTGACCCCCGAGTTGAGCGCTGAGGAGTTGGTGGCCCAGTTCGTAGATATCTTTTTCGAGGGTACCCGCACGGTAGGGGGGCAACATGGAATCTAGCGCCATCTGTGTGGAGTCGGCCAGCCGCCGCTTTGGCGACCTGGTCGCCGTGGACGACCTGTCGTTCAGGGTCGGGCACGGCGAGATCTTTGGACTTTTGGGTCCCAATGGTGCGGGCAAGACGACGACCATCAACCTGCTCACCGGCCTTCTAAGGCGCGATGGTGGACGGGTGCAGGTGTTGGGCTACGACCCACAGCACCAGCCCCAAGAGGTGCGGCGGCGGATCGGCTATGTGCCCCAGGAGACCAATGTGTACCTGGATTTGAGTGCCATGGATAACCTGTGGCACCACGCGGCCTTCTATTGCCGCGACTTGGCCGGTGTCAAAAAGCGCATCGAGGACTTGCTCAAGCTCATGGATCTCTGGGAGCGGCGCAAGGACGCAGTGCGCACCTTCTCGGGGGGCATGAAGCGCCGTCTGGTGCTCGCCCGCGCCCTGCTCCATGACCCGGAGATCATCCTCTTTGACGAGCCGACGCTGGGGGTGGACGTGCAGGCGCGGCACGTGATTTGGGCCCACATTCAGGCTCAGCGTGCCAAAGGCAAGACGTTCGTGGTATCGACCAACGACATGGCAGAAGCGGACGCTCTGTGCGAGCGATTGGTGATCCTTGACCGGGGGCAGGCCATTGCCCTTGACACACCGGAGCAGCTCAAAGCCGGATTGGGCCGAGACATCGTCAGCTTGCGCACCCGACCGCCCATCGACGACCCCGAGGTCTTTTTTGCTGGCTTGGGTGTGCAGGCCGTCACGCGCCCTGATGTGGACCAGTTGCGGCTCGAGGTGCGCAATGCCGAGTCGATCGTGGGCGAGCTGGTGGCGCGTATTGGCACCGCACACCGACTAGAGTCGGTGCGTGTTGCACGCCCCACCCTCGACGACGTGTTTTTGCACCACACGGGTCGGGCGTTGAGGGAGTGACCATGGGACGCTTTCGGTTACTGCTGCGCAACGAGGTCATACTCTTTCGCACGTCCATCCCGATCCACGTGGTGGCGATCCTTCAGCCAACGATCATGTATCTATTGATGATCGGGATTCTGGTGCACCCCACTTTTGACATGGAGGTTGTCCGGCCTGCCGACGATGTGGGCACCCACCTGGTGCAGGCGTTGGAACAGGTCGGCTCGCCCATCGGGTTGCCCTACGTTCATCCTTTGATCGTGGACTGGAATGGCGGGTACGTGGCCCGGCAGGTGGTCGCCGTCGAGGAGAGCGACGGCGTCCCGACGGCGGTGCAGCACTTTGGGCTGATCGACAGCAATTTGGTCAAGAACTACCGAAACCGGCTGACGGCCGCAGCGCTGCGCCTGTGGGACGCCGAGTTGGGTGGCCGCGCTGTGATTATCGAGCAGCATGCCTGGCTGCCCCGCGATGTGCCGTACAAGGTCTACTTTGGCCTGGCGCTGCTGCCGATGGCTGCGTTTTTGGCAGCGGCGGGGATTGGCGCGATCCTGACGGCCCAGGAATTCGAGTTCCGCACGGTAGTCGAGTATCGGCTCGCACCGGTGTCGCCGGTGTTGATCCTGGGCGGACGTCTGACCCGGTTGGTACTCTGCGCACTGCTGTCGGCGGGCATCCTGTGGCTCGCCTCGGGCCTGGTGAACGATGTCTGGCCCCACGATCTCTGGCTCGTGGGCCTGATCCTGCTCTCGCTGGCAGTTGTGGCTGGTTGCTTGGGGATGGTGGCCGGGCTTTGGCTGCGCAAGAGCATCCCTGCCTTTCTGGTGGCGCTGGTGGCCTCTTTTGTGGGCTGGATCATGGGCAGTGCTTTTGGATTGGCCGCTGGCTTTGGGACGACCTACGAGTGGATCAGCCATCTGACGCCCTTTACTCACGCCGTCGAGCTGCTATTCCCCCACTACTTTGGAGCGACGGTCGGATCGCCGGGCGTCTCGGCACTGGTGCTCACCCTCATGGCCGTTGGGATGGCCGCCCTCACGGCGTGGGTCTATCACCGGCGTGTCCTTGGGCGGGAGTGGCGATGAAACGCTTCTGGATACTGCTCCGCACCGAGATGCTGGCCTGGAGGCAAGATCCCATTAGCGTCTTGGGAGGGTTTATTCCGACGCTGTTTATGCTTATGGCCCTGGGGCTGTTGTTCGGCGGCCGGCTGAGTTTCCATGTCTGCGTGGTGAATCACGATACCGGTCCCTATGGCTCGATTCTGCGGCAGACGTTCGACGAGGTGCTGTCGCCTTTTGGCACCCTCTATTACCAGGTGTCGGATGGGACGGAGGAATCGGCCTGGGAGGCCTATCACGCCCATCGCCTGGACGGGGTGTGGGTCATCCCGGCCGACTTTTCGGCGCGATTGGAGGCTGGTCACAACCCGGCCGTGGAGATGCACTTTAGCAACTATAACGACGATCGGGCCAAGAACCACCGCATCTACTCGGCCGAGATCCTTTGGCGTTTCTACGAAAAGATCGGCCAGCCTGCGCCGCCCCTGGCTCTGGCAGAGGTGTATCCCGGGCCAGCGATGATCGACTGGTTCCCGGTTATGGCCGTCGGTGTGGCGCTGCTGAGCTTTGTGCTGGGGGGCATGGTCAACGTCTTTATGCTGACCTCCAAGGAGCAGGTAGCCCGCGTCACCCTCGAGTTTGGGTTGGCGCCGCGGTCGATGGTCTGGGTACTATTGCCCAAGACGCTGTTGGCGTTGTTGATGGGGCTGCTCACCGGTACTGCATTTCTGGGCGTTCTGGCCCTATGGCCGGGCGTCTGGCCGGGCCGATTTCTTGGGGCGGTGTGGCTACTGGCAGGGCTTGTGATCCTGTTCTGGGTGCCGCTGGCCCTGCTGGTGGGCACGCGCGCCCGTTACTTTGCCGGGATGATCGCCGTGATCCTCACCGGTTTAACTGTGTTCTTTGTCGCCGGTGGGTTGGCCTTGGTGCGTCCCAATTGGCAGGCTGTGCCCTGGTTCTCGCGCCTGTTCCCCAACGTCTATGCGGTGGACCCGCTGCGTGACCTGATTTTGTTCCATCGTTGGCCGGTGGATTGGGGCTCGACACTGCTTACGCTGGCCGCGTTTGCCGCGCTCAGCGTGGCCATCGGCTGGGGGCTAGCTGGACGGCAGATGCGGCGCTTGGGATAAGCCATCTCAGGCATAGAGATTCAGGATCACGGCACCGGCGACGATCAGGGCGGCGCCCAGCCATACCCGGGGCGTAACCCGCTCTGCCTGACGCCCCACGAGTAGAGGAGCCAGAAACAGCACCACCGGCACGTTGGTCCGCCCCAGGGCCATCACCACGGCTACCGGAGCCATATCCAGCGCAACCCACCGCGCCCAGGTGGACAGGCCGACAAAGGCGCCGGCTACCCCCTGGAACAACCAGGCGTCCCGAGATATGGGACCTTGCCGGATCTGCTTGCGCCGAAAGATGAGAGCGAGCCCATAGACAACGGCCGTGACGATCATGCCTACAGAAACGCCCAACAGCGGCGACGGCAGCCCTTCCAAACCGTAGCGGATAAAGATGGAGCTTATGGCGAAACAGACAGCCGTGCCGATGCCAAATAGCGAATTCCGCCAGGTGACTTGGATGGAATCGCGATCTTGGGACATGTACGATGCCTCCCCTTTCGACTCAGCCATTGGACACCAGATACACGCCCGCGATCACCAGGATCATCCCCAAGACGGTCGGCAGGCTCAGGACTTCGCCAAAGAAGATCAGACCCACGGCAAAGGCGAAAAGCGGCGTGGTGCCGATCAACGCGCCGGTGCGCGCCGCGCCAACCCGTCTCTGGCTCAGCGTGAGAAAGGTCCAGCCCAGGAAGAAATGGACAAAGCCGGCCAAGCCAAAGTGGATGTAGGATGTCAAGGGCGCTTCTCTCAACAGGCTCAGATCTTCTGTCAGAAGCGATACGATGGTGAGTACAATAGCGCTCACAACAAGCAGCATGAAGGTCGAGAAATAGCTATCGATGCTGCGCCCGGCTCTGCGGTTGAAGGATTGAAAGACGCCGAATCCAAGTCCGGCTACGATGGCCCACCAAACCCCTGTCATCGGTCATGTCCTCCGCTCATCGATGGCGCCTCTCTCAGGGATCAAGAGGGACCCCCACGGATCCCTGTCCTCGCCACCCTGGATGGCCTTTCGTGCATTCTAGCACAGTTCCGAACGGGGTACAAGCACGGCAGAGACGGGATGCCGATTCGGTTCCGACGGAAATTCCTGCAGGGAAAAGGCAGCGTCGTCGCCTGCGCACTGGCAGGAGCCCAGGGGAGCCTAGCATACGATCCGGCGGGTCGGGACGAGCCGGATGAGCAGTGACCCAATCCGGCCATCCCGGAAGCCCGGCTTTGCGCCTTGCCTAAAGGGGCTTACCCCAACGCTTCTTGGGCGCGTTTGATCTGCCGGCCTCGTTCCTGCTTGTCCAAGGTACGCTTGCGGATCCGCAAGCTCGCGGGGGTCACTTCCAATAGCTCATCATCGCTGAGGTATTCAATGCACATGTCCAGGCTCATTTCCTGGGGGGTGGTGAGCCGGATCTCGATATCTTGGATCGAATTGCGCATGTTGGTGAGGTGCTTGGTCTTGCACACATTCACGTCCAGATCGCGCGGTCGCTGGTGTATGCCAATCACCACCCCTTCATAGACCTCCACGCCCGGACTGATGAACAGGCTGCCCCGTTCCTCCGCAGCTTTTAGCCCAAAGGTCGTAGCCATGCCGGCCTCCCAGGCGATCAACGAGCCCCGCGGTCGCGAGTTGATGGGGCCGACCATCGGACCGTAGCCAGAAAACAGGGTGTCGATCGTGCCCCTGCCGCGTGTGGCCGTCAGGAACTCGTGGCGAAAGCCCAACAACCCCCGCGTCGGCACCCGATAGCTCACCAGCACGTCGCCGTCGGCGGCATCCATCATGTTGAGCATCTCGCCACGCCGCTTGCCCAGCATCTCTACCACTGCACCCACCGTGTCGGGCGGTGTCTGGATGTGGACCTCTTCATAGGGCTCCAGGGTCTGGCCATCTTGGTCTTGGCGCAAGATCACCTTGGGACTCGAGACCTGAAACTCGTACCCCTCGCGACGCATGGTCTCTATCAGGATCGCCAGATGCAACTCACCGCGACCCGAGACGACAAACGTATCGGCCTGGTCGGTCTCTTCCACTCGCAGTGAGACGTTGTGGCGGACCTCTTCCAACAGACGCTCGTGCAACCTGCGCGAGGTGCCCCAGCGGCCTTCTCGCCCAGCCAAGGGCGAAGAATTCACCGCAAAGTTCATCCGCACCGTGGGCTCATCCACCTTGATAACCGGCAAAGCAACCGGGTGTTCGGGGTCGGCCAGCGTTTCGCCAATGGCCACCTGCTCCAATCCGGCGATGGCCACAATCTCGCCGGCCTCTGCGCTTGGGACTTCAACCCGGAGCAGTCCCTCGTGCACGTACAGGTAGCGAGCGGCTTCCTTTTTTTGCTCCCCATTCACCATGAGGCGAGCCATGGGCTGGCCGGCCATGATGCGTCCCGCATGGACGCGGCCGATGGCCGTCAGTCCACGGTAATTGTCATAGTCCAGCGCAGTCACCAAGATCTGCAACGGCGCGTCCACGTCCACTCGCGGGCAGGGGATTTGCCTCAAGATGGTGTCGACCAACGGCTTTAGATCCGTCTCCAGTTCGGGCGTCTTGCCCGCCCGGCCTGCCGTAGCCACGGTATAAACCACGCCAAAGTCGGCCTGGGCGTCGGTCGCCCCCAGCTCGATGAACAGGTCGAATGTCTCGTTGAGCGCCCGATCCACGTCCGCGTGCCGGCGATCCACCTTGTTGATCACCACAATGGCGCGGTGTCCCATCTCCAACGCCTTTTTGAGGACAAACCGGGTTTGGGGCATGGGACCTTCGGCTGCATCCACCAACAGCAGCACCCCGTCCACCATGTTCAACACCCGCTCGACCTCACCGCCGAAATCGGCGTGCCCAGGCGTATCCACGATGTTGATCTTGACCTGTTGGTCCGTATCGGCATCGTACACGCTGATGGCCGTGTTTTTGGCCAGAATGGTAATCCCGCGCTCCCGCTCCAGATCGTTGGAGTCCAGCACGCGCTCGGCTACCTGCTGGTTGCTACGGAATACGTGCGCCTGCTTGAGCAGACCATCCACCAACGTCGTCTTGCCGTGATCAACGTGGGCAATGATAGCAATATTGCGCAGATCGGTTCGTTCCACAAGCATAATTACAGCCCCCCTCAAAAAGCGGGGTATTATAATGCTGTTGCGGCAGGGCGTCAACTTGGTAGAGCTGGCTAGCAGCGGGGCCTTGGAGTACACGGCAGCGCGGCTCCACCGCAGAATTTTTCTGGCCGCCCAACCCGCCCTCTCTTGCGCCGCATAGGGTCTGAGGGTATAATGAAGGTGGTCAACCCCAGAGGGGTTGCATAGTTCGCCCATCCGCATCCTGAAAATCATCGCCGTGAAGACATGCGGTAAAAAGTCAAGTGGCACTTTGACAAAGGAATAGGCTCTTTT